>JAFQUB010000046.1 GCA_017408735.1 Lachnospiraceae bacterium | reverse complement strand
TTCAACATTTTCAATATACAGGCTAACCAAAAATCTCTGCTCATATGAGCGGAGATTTTTACACCTTTCAGCCCTGCTCCATTATTGACATCCCCATCCAAAACCCTTACAATAAAATTACATATCTGGGAAACATCTTAAAGGAGCATCCCTATTGCCTTTCCCCAAAAGACTTGCTATAATGAAAACACTTAAAACAAGGGAGGGAGCTTAAATGGAAAACAAACCGATTTCTATTGGGATTGAGAATTACAAGCAGATGGTAGATAAAGAATACTATTATATAGATAAAACTCTTTTCATAAAAGATTTGTTAGACAAAGGCGGAGCGGTAAATGTTTTTACACGTCCTCGCCGTTTTGGCAAAACCCTTGCTTTGAGCATGATAAAAACATATTTTGAGAAAGAAACTGATTATCAGGGAAATATTGTGGATAACAGTTCCTATTTTATAGGAAAAAATATTATAAAAGCCGGAGAAAAATATACTTGTCATATGGGAAAATATCCGGTTATATCATTGTCTTTAAAATCTGCCAAACAGCCCGATTTTCAGATGGCATATACCAGTCTTATTGATGAAATTATAAAAGAATACGAACGTCATAGTTATGTGCTTTGTGGGAATGTTTTGTCAGAAGAAAATCATGACAGATACAAAAGAATCATGTCACGAAAGGCAGAACCAATTGACTATGCAAAATCATTAAAGTTCCTGTCCGATTGTTTGAAAAAATATCATAACACCGGAGTTATTATATTAATTGATGAGTATGATGTTCCATTGGAAAATTCTTATTTTAGAGGATTTTTTGATAAGATGATAGACTTTATCCGCTCGTTGTTTGAGTCTGCATTGAAAACAAATGACAGCTTGGAATTCGCGATTATTACAGGCTGTCTTCGCATTGCAGAAGAGGCACCATCATCACTAGGCTCGAAAAGACCTCACCAAGTGAATGAGGTGGGCTTTCCTACTAAGCTCGAAAAGACCTCGCTAAGTAGTCAATGCCAAAGCATTTTTACAGGTTTGAATAATCTGGAAATCAATTCCATTCTTACGCAAAATTATGCAGAATATTTTGGTTTTACGGAAGCAGAAGTTGAAAAAATGTTAAAAGATTACGAGTTGGAAGAAAAGATTCCGGAAGCAAAAGAGTGGTATGACGGTTATTTGTTTGGAGATACTGAAGTTTATAATCCGTGGAGTGTGATTAACTATGTGAAAACAGCTATTTCCAATAAAAATCCGTTGCCGAAACCATACTGGTCCAATACCTCCTCCAATAGCATTGTCAGAAATCTGGTCGAAAAAGCAGAGGAGGAAACGAAAGCTGAGATAGAAACATTGATTCAGGGAGGGATAATAGAAAAGCCCGTTCATGAGAATATTACGTATGAAGATATTGATAAATCTCAGGATAATTTATGGAATTTCCTGTTTTTTACGGGGTATCTGAAAAAAGCGAAGGAAGTTTTAAGAGATGAAACGATTTATTTGACTATGAAAATTCCAAACCGAGAAGTACGTTATATTTTTCAGAATACCATTCAAGAATGGTTTCAACAGCGTTTGGAGCAAGCGAACCTTTCTATCCTTTATACCGCAGTGCTGGAAGGTGACTGCGATACCTTTGCAAGCGCAGTGACCGACCAGTTATTAGAGTGTATTAGCTATAATGATTATAAAGAGGATTATTATCATGGATTCCTATGTGGCTTATTGAAGGGCTGTAAGGGCTATCGTGTTATATCCAACAGAGAAAGCGGTACAGGAAGGTATGACATTGTGATGCGTTATCCTTCTGCCAGAGGAAAAGCAATGATTATGGAAATCAAAATGGCAGATACTTTTCAGGAACTGGAAGCAGGGTGTGAGGAAGCCTTAAAGCAGATAGAAGACCGAAAGTATGATGCGGAATTATTGGCAGATGGTTATCGGGATATTATAAAATATGGTATCTGCTTTTATAAGAAAGAATGTATGGTGAAGAAATGTCAATTTTAAAACTATCTCCGGCAGGTAAGGATTACCTCTGGGGAGGAACAAGACTGATAACAGAATACAAAAAACAATTTACTTGGGATAAATTGGCGGAAACATGGGAATTGTCCTGTCATCCGGATGGACCATGTACCATTGCAGAAGGTGAGTTTTCCGGAAAAACCTTATTAGAATATATTCAGGAAAAAGGAGCAACGGTGCTGGGAACAAAGTGTCAGCATATGGAACAGTTTCCGTTGCTGATTAAGTTTATTGATGCGAAAAATGACTTGTCCATACAGGTGCATCCGTCAGATGAATATGCCTTGAAGAATGAAGGACAGTATGGAAAGACCGAAGTATGGTACATCATGGATTGCCAGCCGGGGGCTTTTATTTATTACGGTTTCAAAGAGAGTATAAGCAAGGAAGAATTTGCAGAACGCATACAGAATAAAACTTTGTTAGAGGTTTTAAACAAAGTGGAAGTGAAAAAAGGGGATGTGTATTTTATTGAACCGGGAACCATCCATGCCATTAGCGGTGGCAATCTGATTGCAGAAATACAGCAGAATTCAAATGTGACCTATCGTGTTTATGATTATGGACGTGTAGGTGCAGATGGAAAAGAGCGGGAACTCCATATCGATAAAGCAAAAGCGGTCACCAAATGTACTTCGCCAAGAAATGATTATAATTTTGGCTCTCATATGGTGAACTGTGATTATTTTACGGTGGATAAGTTTGTGATAAACGGAAAAATGTCTGGAAATGTGGACACTACTTCTTTTGCAAGTGTACTTGTTCTTGAAGGAAACGGAACAATACAGGCAGGAGAGCAGATGATGGAAATAAAAAAAGGTGACAGTATTTATATGGATGCCGGCACAGGAGAGTTTCAGGTTGATGGGAAACTGGAGATTCTGGTTACCAGAGTGTAAATCGAAAATAAAAAGAGTAAAGTGGCTGGGTAAACAACCCAGCCATATCTATAGATTTCAGGCACTAATGGCCGGCAAAGGAAGGATCCTGTTGTGAATAAACAGCTGCCCTTAACTGACTGATTTCATCCTGCTGCAGTTCGAGAACGTCTTCAGCGCAATCCCGAATATCATCATTGATAGAAGTAGTAAGAATTGTCTTTGCCATATCAACTGCCATTGTATGATGGGCAGTCATTCCTTCCACATAGGCAAGTTCCACAGTCTGGTTAGTATCAGTTCCATGCTTGAAATACTGATGTTCCGATAGGATTTCATTGTAGGAATTTAGATAAGTTTCCTCGACGGCGGTATCGGAAAGAGCTGTTTTTTCCAATCTTGATGCCAAGGTCTGCATTTCTTTTACATCTTCTGTCTGATCATGAATAATGTCCTTTGCAATTCTTCTTAATTTTCCATTAGCTCCGCCATAAGCAAGATAACTTTTGGACATTTGAATAGAAGCCTGATAATGAGGTATCATACCATAGAGGAAATCCAGATCAGCGCTGCTTGTTGGAGTAAATTGCATATTGGTTGTCAAGGCTGACATAATGTTATCCTGCTCTATCAGGTAGGATGCCAAATCAGCTTCTTCACTTTTAGGATCAACTTTAGTATTATTATAGAAGATGGTTCCGATAATAACGAAAATCAGCACCACTGCGGAAATTCCAAGTAAAATCCAACGTTTTTTAATTTTTTTCATATTAAAATCCTTTCGTTAAATTAAGTATTGTTGCTTATTTAGTTTGGGAAATTTCAGAAAAAATATGCAGAAGAGATGAGAAGATAAACAAAATATATTTTATATAGGAAGGATGGATTCGCATGAAGTATAAAAAAGTAATTCCTGGTGAGTTTGTTTCCAGACCAAACCGGTTTATTGCTCATGTTAAGATACAGGGGCAGGTGGAAGTCTGTCATGTGAAAAATACAGGAAGGTGTAAAGAACTGTTACAGCCGGGGAGTGTAGTATACTTAGAGGAAAGTGATAATCTCAATAGGAAAACAAAATACGATTTGGTGACGGTTAGAAAAGGTGATATATTAGTGAATATGGACTCCAATGCGCCAAATAAGGTAGTGCAGGAGTGGCTTAACACCGAAAATTGTCCTATTTTGCAGGGAACGAAAAACCGTTATATAAAACCGGAATGTAAGTATGGCAATTCCAGAGTTGATTTTTATGTGGAGGCAGAGGACAGAAAGATATTTATAGAGGTAAAAGGGGTTACGTTGGAAGACAATGGCGTGGCAAGATTTCCGGATGCGCCGTCAGAGCGGGCAATTAAACATGTGGAAGAACTGGCGGAGGCAGTGGAACAGGGCTATGAATCCTATGTAATGTTTGTAATACAGATGAAGGGAGTACAGTATTTTACGCCCAACGAAGAAACACATCCTCAGTTTGGAAAAGCCTTGCGTGAAGCTGTGAGAAAGGGCGTACAGGTGTTAGCCTATGATTGCAAAGTAACCGAAGACTCACTTTGTCTGGATAATCCGGTAGAAGTGCGATTATAGAAAGAAGGAGAAAGTATGGAAGAAGAATTAGACAGAGGGTATAACCCGTATATTGTAACTATTTTGCTGTGTGTCATTAACATTCTGTTATATATTTACAGTGTATATTGTATGGAGGATGCTTATATTTTTGGTGGAATAAATTATCACATGGTTTTGGAGCAGAAAGAATATTATCGATTTTTAACCAGCATTTATCTTCATGGAGATATCTCACATATAGCCATGAATATGCTGGCACTGGCAGTGTCAGGAAGTCTGGTGGAATCCTATTTAGGTTCTTTGAAAACGGCAATAATATATTTTATATCAGGATTTGGCGGAAGTGTATTGTCATTATTGTTTCATAATCCGGAAGAAAATGTGTATTCCATTGGAGCTTCAGGAGCAATTTTCGGTTTAATGGTGGCAGCAGCATTGATACAAAATAAAAAAGAGGGTAAGTCGCTTATAAAAGCAGTGGTGTTTGTAATGATTTATGCATTGGGAACCTGGTCCCAGGGAATCGACTTATTAGGACATATTGGTGGTGCACTGGCAGGTTCTGTGGCTTCTGTAATAGCTTGCGTTCATTTTGAAGAAGATTATAAAGAAAATGTGATAAAAAAAGTAATCGGTGCAGTAATTGCTCTTGGAATTTCTGGAATAGCATGTCTTCTTATTTTTACATAATTTCATAAATTGAACACATTTTTCCCATATTTTAAACACAACCAGTCGATATAATGAGGGATATGGAAAATGCTTAATTAGTATAATTACGACACAAATAAAAGGAGGTCTTGTTTTGAAGTTGGGAAAGAAAAATATTAAGTGGGTGGGACGTTTTTTAAAACGTCATAAAGGGATTGCCATACTTGTGTGTGTTGTGGTGATAGGCTGCGTAGTTGGTGTTAATGTATTAGGAAATACAAAGAAAGTGCCGGAAACCACAGGCGGGATGACTTTTGAAACCATGACATTGGAAAAACGCGATATTTCCAATTCTATCAGTGTTACCGGAACGATTGCCAGTGCAGACAGTCGTACACTTACTTCCACTTTAACCAATATAGATGTGGAAAGTTTAAATGTGGCTGTAGGAGATACCGTAAGTGCAGGAGATGTGCTGGTGGTATTTGATGATTCTGATTTAGCCGATGACTTATCAGATGCAAAAACAAGTTTATCCGTAAGTCAGGCTCAAAATGCTAATAATGTTAAAAATGCAGAACGTTCTTATGCAGAAGCCAGTCAATCAGCAGAGATTTCAGCTAACAGAGCAGCAGAAAACGTAACCAGTGCCTATAGTACATATACAAAAGCAGTTTCCACAGAGGCAAGTTCCAAGCTGGCTTATCAGGAAGCTGTGGATACGGAGAGCGCATTAGAAAGTGAAGTAGTTAAATTAGAAAAGAAAGTGACAAAACTGGAAACAGAGCTTTCAGAGTTGCAGACACAATTAAAAAGTGCAGAAGAAAGTAAGCAGGCAGGCATTCAGAGCAAAATCGCAAAGAAAGAGGCTTCCTTAGCTACAGCAAAAGCAGACTATGAAGCAAAAAATACAGAATATAAAACAGCACAGCAGGAAACAACTGCTGCAAAACAGTCTTACGAGCAGGCAGCCACTTTTCTTGAAAATTCCTATTTTGACAGAATCCAGAGAAGATGTATTTGCAGTTCCTTATGATGCTATAGAAACCAACGAAAATGGCGAATCTGTCATTTATGTAGTAGATACCAATGCAAAAGAAATGCCACAGTCTACAGATACAGAGGAAGCTAACGGCGAAATGCCACAGGCAGGCGAAAAGGGCGAAAGGTCTGATATGGGTGAAAAGGGTGAAAGACCGGAGAGAGGAAATGGCGAAAGACCTGGTATGAGCAATAATGGTTCCGAAAGTATGCAGAATAAAAAAGCAATTGTAGTAGAAGTAGGGTTAGAAAGTGATTATTACACAGAAATCTCCAGTGATGAACTGAAAGAAGGTATGTTAGTAATTACTGGAACCTCAAGCAAGTCTACAGGAACCACAAATTCTGAGGAAGCCGATATGAATGGCATGTTTGGTGGCATGGGTGGTAACATGGGTGGTGGCTCCCGAGGTGGTATGTCCGGCGGCGGCCCGGGCGGAAGATAGGCTGGAGGTGAAGGCATGTCAGAAGTTATCATTGACCTGAAACACATTATAAAGCGTTTTTATGAAGGGCAGACTAATGAACTGGAAATTCTTCATGGAATTGATTTGACAGTGAAAAAAGGTGAATTTGTGTCTATTGTAGGAGCCTCCGGTTCCGGTAAGACAACTTTGATGAACATTATAGGAATACTGGACAGAGCCAGTGAAGGAAGCTATGTGCTGGATGGTTTAGATGTAAGTGAAGCAAAGGATAAGGAATTGTCCAATATCCGTAATGAAAAGATTGGATTTGTATTTCAGACATACAATTTAATTGCAAGAACAAGTGCCCTAAAAAACGTGGAACTCCCGATGTTATATGCAAAGGTTCCGAGAAAGGAACGAACCAGAAGAGCCAAAGAATTACTGGAACTTGTGGGAATGGGTGAACGTATGGGGCATAAACCGGACGAATTATCCGGTGGTCAGAAGCAGAGAGTTGCCATTGCAAGAGCAATGGCAAACGATCCATCCATTATTTTGGCAGATGAACCTACCGGTGCGTTGGATTCTAAAACAGGACGTAAGATTATGGATTTGTTTCATAAATTAAACAAAGAACAGGGGAAAACCATTGTATTAATTACCCATTCTCCGGAGCTGGCAGCGGAAACAGGTAGAATTATTACCATAAAAGATGGAAATATTATTGGAGAGGAGGCTGGAGGCACATGTTAGTATTGGAAAATATATGGCTTGCTTTGACCAGTCTTATTGCCAACAAGATGCGTGCCTTGTTGACCATGCTTGGAATTATTATTGGAATTGGCTCGGTAATTGCTATTATGACAGTAGGAGATTCCATTACCAATTCTGTTACCACGTCCATGCAGTCTATGGGTGCCAATAATATTACGGTTGGTCTGCAGCAAAAAAGTACAGAGGATGAAGTGACAGAATCGGGTATGAAATTCGAAGGTGGTCCAAGAGGGCGTTCCATGACCGATGAAGATTATATTACCGATGAAATGATAGAAGAATTACAGAAGACATATGCAGATGATATTGATGCGATTTCCTTAAGTGAATCTGTGGGTAGTGCCACAGCAGAGGATGGAAAATTATATGCTAATATCAATATTACAGGTGTAAATGATGGGTATTTATCTGCCAATGAGTTGGAGTTTGTGGCAGGAAGAACTTTAAGTGAGATAGACCAGGAAAAGGCAAAGAAAGTGGCACTTGTGTCCGATAAACTGGTAAATAATCTGTTCGAAGGTGATGCCGGTGCTGCAATCGGTGAAACCATTGAAGTTACTTTGAATAACAAATATTTAATTTACACAATTGTAGGTGTTTATGAGTATAGTGTTTCTTCTTACGGATTTTCTTCAGAGTCAGAGGAGGACGTTACTACAGATGTTTACATTCCATTAAAAACAGCCCAGACGCAGAATCATAATAATTCCGGGTATTCGCAATTTACTATTATTACAAGTGTGGATACAGATTCCACTTCTTTTTTGGAAAAAGTAGAAAAGTTTTTTGACCAGTATTATGCACGAAATGAAAATTATCAGATTAGTGCTTACAGCATGGAATCTATGATTTCCTCCATGACAGATATGCTTTCTACTATATCCATAGCCATTGCTATTATTGCAGGAATTTCACTGCTGGTAGGTGGTATCGGTGTTATGAACATTATGTTAGTTTCTATTACAGAACGAACCAGAGAAATCGGAACCAGAAAAGCGTTAGGCGCAACTAACGGCTCAATACGTTTTCAATTTATTATGGAATCTGTTGTGATTTGCTTGTTGGGCGGATTTATTGGAATTGTGTTAGGAATCGTACTTGGCTCAGTGGCTGTAAGTATTATGGGATACGATGCAAGCCCAAGCGTTGCAGGAATCATTTTTTCAGTAACCTTCTCTATTTTAATAGGAGTATTTTTTGGATATTATCCGGCAAATAAGGCGGCTAAGATGAACCCAATTGAAGCGTTGCGTTATGAATAAAAATTTAAGGAGCTGTGCAGCTCCTTAAATTTTCTTTGTATAATTAAAAAATACATGTCCCTGTAAGATATAATATTCACCAGTACCATAAACGCTGAAAAATCTTGTGGTGTTTGCATAAGTTACAGCCCAGAAATTTTTCCAGGTAAAATCAGAACGTTTAAAGTCCGGAACACTATTAGTATCTTTCTTTAAATCATTTAATATAACCTTTGCAGCGTTTTTGCAGTCTGTGGAAACTAAATTATAGTTTTCCAAATAGTAAGTGAGAACGCCGGTTCTGGCAGGTTCAAATTGATATTGCTGATAAATAACTTCCTTCATACCCAATGAAGAAGTCATTCGATTAGCAATAACATAGCCTACAGCAAGATGTCCTTTGTATAAAGTTACCGTTTTACCATTTAGTTTTCCTTTCACCGGTTCATTTTTCTGATTACCGGCTTCTGCATAGAGGATGGCAGCCAGAAGCTTTTCTGTACTGACCTTTGGATCTGAGTAGTATTGAAGCTGCATTTTTGCACCCTTTACCATTACATAGGAAGCTTCTTTCTGGACAGAACCATCTTTGTTAAACACGGCGTAAGTATTACTAATTTTTTTAACAGTGCCATTTTTCTTTGGAATATATTTGACACCGGTTTTAGAATCGAAATAATATGTAACACCATTTAGTTCTAAAAATCCTGTCTGCATGATACCACTTTTATTAAAATAGTAGTATTTTTTATTAATTTTTTTCAGACCTTTTACCATCACACCTTTGCTATTAAAGTAGTACTTTTTCTTGTTTACGGTCTGAAAGCCGATCTGCATAATACCTTTTTTGTTGAAGTAATAAGTTTTGGAATCAATTTTCTTTAATCCGGTCTGCATAACACCTGACTCGCTAAAATAGTAAGTTTTCTTTTTAATGGTTTTCCAACCGGTTTGCATAACACCTTTACTGTTAAAGTAATACTTTTTTTTATTTATAGTCTGAAAGCCGGTTTGCATCACACCCTTTTTGTTAAAGTAGTAATATTTTTTACTGATTTTTTTCAGCCCGGTTAACATTTGTCCTTTTTTGTTAAAGTAGTAAGTGTCGTTTTTTATCTTTTGGAAGCCGGTCTGCATAACTCCCTTTTTATCAAAATAGTATGTTTTGCCATCGATTTTTTGAAAGCCTTTCAGTCTTTTGTTGTTTTTGTAGTAATAAGTGTTCCCGTTCTGGGTAATAAATCCGTTTTTCCCCGTCGCTTTTGTATTAATGATTTCTGCACCAGCAGTAACTTCTGCGCCTGTATCGAAAGCCAGAGTAGGCAGCGGAGTACACAGCAGGAATGCCAGTATTAAAAAAAGTGGCAGAATACGTAATTTTCTGTTCATGAATTTCCTCCTAATTTTGATATATAGTTTGATTTCCAGTGTAAATCATAGAATATATTGTAACATATATTTCGACAAAAAATGTGAGAAAATTATGGTAATTGTGGCTGAATTGTTACAATTGGGAAATTACGAGTCCGTGTTCTATTTGCATTATTGAAATTCTGTACAGCATATTGTAAGATGAAAAAAGAACTTTGAGAGGAGAAAACGAAATGATTTTAGGTGCTTTAGAAGCTGGTGGAACTAAGATGGTTATGGCGGTGGGGAATGAAGAAGGAGAGATTTTTGAGAGGAAGTCGATTCCAACGGAAACACCGGAAAAGACCATTCCGGCAATGATAGATTATTTTAGAGAAAAAAGAATAGAAGCTTTGGGGATTGGGGCTTTTGGGCCGGTGGATGTGAGAGAAGGCTCTAAGACTTATGGACGAATACTGGATACACCTAAGATTGCATGGAGGCAGTATGATTTAGGGAAAAATCTGCAGGAGGCATTGCAGGTGCCGGTAAAAGTAGATACGGATGTAAATGCATCATGTCTTGGAGAGATGACTTTTGGAGATGCGAAAGGACTTAAAAATGTAATATATATTACCATTGGAACAGGCATTGGAGCAGGTGTGGCGGTGAATGGGGGATTAATACATGGAATGCTGCATCCGGAGGCAGGGCATATTCTGCTTCGTAAATCACCGAAGGATTCTTATGAAGGTAAATGTCCTTATCATAAAACATGTTTTGAAGGGTTGGCATCGGGTCCGGCCATTGAAGAAAGATATGGAAAAAAAGCATGGGAACTGGCGGAAGATAAAGAGGTCTGGGAACTGGAAGCGGATTATATTGCTCAGGCAATGGCAAATTATATTCTTGCCTTTTCGCCGGAACGAATTATTCTGGGTGGAGGAGTGATGCACCAGACACAGTTGTTGCCGATTGTTCATGAAAAAACTTTGGATTATCTGGCAGGTTATTTAAATACACCACAACTTACAAATATAGAGAGCTACATAACTTTGCCGTCTTTAGAGGACAATCAGGGAATTTTAGGTGCATTGCAGTTAGCTGTAATGGCAAAAGGTTAAGAGGAAAAATGATGGAATTATACGAAAAATTAAAGTGGTATCAGGATACAGATTACTATCCATTTCATATGCCGGGGCATAAACGGAATTTGGGAGAAATGTGCAATCCCTATAAAATTGATATTACAGAAATAGATGGATTTGATGACTTACATCATGCGGAAGGAATTATAAAAGAATGTGAAGAAAAGGCAGCGGCACTTTATCATTCGGAAGAAACTCATTTTCTTATCAATGGAAGTACCGGAGGGATTTTAAGTGCCATTGCAGGAAGCGTGAAACGGCATGGGAAAATAGCTGTGGCAAGAAATTGTCATAAATCAGTGTATCATGGAATTTTGTTAAATGAGCTGGATGCCTGTTACTTATACCCGGAATATGTGGATGAGTATGGGATAAATGGCGGAATTTTGCCTGAGGATGTGGAAAAGTTACTGGAAAAGGAGCCGGATATTCAGGCGGTAGTAATTACTTCTCCAACCTATGAAGGAGTTGTATCTGATGTGGAAACAATTGCGAAAATCGTGCATTCTAAGAAAATTCCTCTGATTGTGGATGAAGCCCATGGAGCTCATTTTTATTTTCATGAAAAATTTCCAAAGGGTGCCTTACAATGTGGGGCTGATATTGTAATTAACAGTGTTCATAAAACATTGCCTGCTTTTACCCAGACAGCATTGCTTCATATGCAGGGACCACTGGTAAATCGGGAAAAAGTGCGTAAATATCTTGGGATTTATCAGACAAGCAGTCCGTCATATATACTGATGTCAGGAATTAGCAGATGCATGGAGCTAATGGAACAGCAGGGGCAGGAACTGTTGGAGCAATTATATTGCAAATTGAACAAATTTTTCGAAATAAATGGAAAATTAAGAAAAATCCATGTTGTCACAGCTTCCATTACAGAATATAATAGTATATGTGATTTTGATATTTCAAAACTGGTGATTAGTACAAGGAATACAAATATAACAGGGAAACAACTGCAGGAAAAGTTAAACAGTATATATCATCTGGAGCTGGAAATGTCTGCTCCTTCTTATGGGCTGGCAATGACTAGCATTGGAGATACAAAAGAAGGATTTGAAAGATTAGAAAAAGCACTTTTAGAACTGGATGGAGTTCTGCAGAAAAATGAGGATACCATGACTCTGTGGAAGGAAAATTTTTCCGGCAAGACCGTGTATAAAATTGCACAGGCACAGGAACTTTCACAGGAACAAATTCCGATAGAAAGCTGCTGTAACAGGATTTCTGGAGAGTTTGTATATATGTATCCTCCGGGCATACCGATGTTGTGTCCGGGCGAACTGATTACAAAAGAAATTTATCTGCTATTGAAAGAGTATCGAGGGGCAGGAATTACTTTTCAGGGATTGGAAGATGAGAAATCAGAAAAAATTAAGGTGATTGCCGAAAAATAAGGGAGAAACAAACATGAACAAGAAACAAATTATTAGCTTACTGGTAGCTGCAGCTGTTTTTGTAGTTACCGGTGTTGCCAGTGTAACAGTTAACACATGGTCTGATATGAAACAGAGCCAAAATGCAAAAAACACAGAAAAAGCTTTTGGAAACCTGTTTGGGGAGATGAGCGAAAGTCTTCCATCAGAAGACTACGTTGCCGTGATTGATGTGGAAGGAACCATTTACAGTGAACCGACCACCACTATGTTTGGTGAAAGCGAAGGATACGATCATCCTGCTACCATGAAGTATGTAGATAAGTTAATTGAAGATGAAAACAACAAGGGTATTCTCCTCTACATTAATACACCTGGTGGAGAAGTGACTGCGTCTGATGATTTGTATTTAAAACTTATGAAATACAAAGAAAAAACAGGCAGAAAAATCTACTGCTATTTTGCAGATCAGGCATGCTCAGGCGGATATTATATTTCCATGGCGGCTGACGAAATTTATGCCAACAGAAACTGCTGGACCGGCTCTATTGGTGTTATTATCAGCCTATCAAATATGAAAGGTTTGTATGACAAACTGGGAATTCAGGAAGTTAACATAACAAGTGGTGCCAATAAAGCAATGGGTTCTGCCGGAGAAAATTTGACAGACGAACAGAGAAGCATTTTACAGTCTTTAGTAGATGAAGCATACAACCAGTTTGTAGGTATTGTGGCAGAAGGAAGAAAAATGGATGTAAATACAGTGAAAAAGCTGGCAGACGGACGAATCTATTCTGCAAATCAGGCAGTACAGCACAAATTAGTGGATGGAACATCTACTTATGAAGATTACAAAGCAAAAGTGGAAGCAGAAGTAGGAGAAGGAATTTTATTCTATGAAAAAGACAGCACTGACATGAGCTTGTCCAGCCTGTTTTCCACAATTCAGCAGTTGAGAGGTCGCTCTGACGCAGAGGTTATCAGTGATTTACTGGAAAATAAAGGAAATGGAGGACTGATGTACTATGAATCAAGCCTCAACTAATTTTGAAGAAGCGGTAACAAACAATACAGAATCGATAAAAGTTCAGCCGGCAGGATTTTTCATACGTCTTGCAGCATACCTGGTAGATTATTTAATTGCTGGTGGAATTATTGCAATGATTAAAGTTCCGCTCTGGTTTGTGAAATTATTAGTTCCGGACAGTATCGTTTTTAAGAATATACTTTTCGGTTATGACATTTTTGATATTGCCAATTTCTGTCTTTTAAGCGCTTACTTTATTATAATGACTTACACTTGCGGCAGAACGGTTGGAAAAATGTTATTGAAAATAAAAGTAGTTCCTGTAAACAGTAAAGAATTAACTTTTGGCCAGGTATTTTTCCGGGAAGTTATCGGAAAATATTTATCCGGTCTTCTGTATATAGGATATATTCTGGTAGGAATAGATAGTGAAAAACGAGGAATTCACGATATGGTGGCAGATACCAGAGTTGTGTATGATATACGTTAAAGGAAAAAACACAAAGGAGGAAAACAGATGAGGCAGTTTTTAAAGGGATTTAAAGAATTTGCCCTTAGGGGAAATGTTGTGGACTTGGCAGTAGGTGTTATTATTGGTGGTGCCTTTCAGGCGATTGTGTCATCATTAACATCTGACGTGATTTCTCCATTTATCGGCTTGTTTGCCAGCACAGATTTCAGCAATCTTGTGCTGACAATCAACGGGGTAGATATTCGATACGGTTCATTTATTACCGCGGTAATTAATTTTATCATCATGGCATTTATTATTTTTATGTTTATGAAAATCTTAAATAAACTTACCGGTTTTGATAAGAAGGATGAAAAAGTGGTAGAGCCTACGACAAAAGAATGTCCTTACTGCTTCTCTGAAATCCATATGAAAGCAACTCGATGTCCTCACTGTACTGGGGAGATTGAGGAATAAATATTGAGGCTTCAATGTTAGAAGCCTTCGGTACGCCCATGATAGGCACAGAATCTTCCTAGGCAGGCGGAAACAATATTATGTTTCCTGATTGCTTGATTAGGAAGATTTTGTGTTAGAGCAATTATCTGAATTGGAAGAAATATCATATAGAGCGATGATGGGAGAATATATCATCTATTATCGTGGGAAAATCATTGGCGGCGTATATGACGACAGATTACTTATAAAGCCTACCAAATCGGCTGTTTCTCTTATGCCGGATGCAACATATGAATTGCCTTATGAAGGGACGAAAGAAATGTTGTTAGTTGATGATGTTGACAGTAAGGAATTTCTGACAAAGCTATTTAACACTATGTATGACGAACTTTGAATGCCAAAGAAAAAGAAATAAATTTAGAGCAAGTTGCGAAAACACAGGAGATAGATTTTGTAAATATTAATAAAAAGATTGTTGATGAAAAAAATAATATTATAGCTGGTTGTATTGCAAAAATGTACTGCTGGAATGTCATATACATAGATATTTTATGGGTGGACAAGAAATACAGAAGACAGAGATTGGGAACAAAGTTATTAAATGAAGTTGAGAAAATAGCGTTAGAAGAAAAGTGTTCTTTGATTCATTTAGATACGTTTGATTTTCAGGCAAAAGATTTTTATATTAAGCAGGGATATGAGGTATTTGGCGTTTTAGAGGATTGTCCAGAGAATCATTGCAGGTATTATTTAAAAAAGAAGTTGTAATAGAACGTAGAGGGCTAAAACTGAAGAAGTTTAGACATTTTAGGAGGTGGCGGATGTGTATCATATTGCATTGTGTGACGATAGTAAGGAATTTTTAGAAGAAATGGGGAGAATTGTTGAAAGTAATCTGGAGTACGATAGTAATATGGTATGTAGCAGTTTTTCATCTGGTGTTGAATTACTTGATTCTGATGTATCAGAATTTGATTTGTTAATTATTGATATACAGATGGACAAAGTAGATGGATTTTCAACTGCAAAACAAGTAAGAAGAAAAAATAAGGACATTGTGATTGGCTTCTGTTCGGGTGTTGTGATGCCACTTCCAGAACATTTTGAAGTACAACCATATCGTTATATGATTAAAAGAAATGATACTACAGAGATTCAGAAGACGGTTACAGAGCTACTTGCTGAAATGAAACGAAGAAAAAAGAAAAAAATCGTTGAAGTGGTAAGCGATGGAAAAGCATATAGAATTAACATAAAAGATATTCTGTATGTTTATAGGCAGAATAGAGGCAGTATATTAGTAATTGAAAATAATGACATGCAAATATCGGAGAATGGTCTTTATGTTAGCCTGGAAAGCAACGAAAAATTAGTGGATTGGTATCAGCAATTATCTGATTATGGCTTTGAATTTCCTCATACGAGCTATATTGTAAATATGCAGAAAATTAAGAGCATAATAAAAGATGATATCTGTATGAGTGATGGACAACTATTAAGAATAACTCGAACATATAAACAGAAGTTTCATGAAAGGTTTTCTTATTACTTTAGCAAAAAGTATAGGAGGACTACTGATAAATGATGAATGTTTTAATTGATTTTTCCATATGTCTTTTTGAAATATATATTTATTATGATTTTTTGCAGGATATTTTAGAAGAACGTATAAATAACAAGATTGTTAAGTATATTATATTGACAATTATGACTGGTGCGATGTATGGAATAAACTGCTTTCAGATATCACAGTTGAATTTGTTTGGTATAGCATTTCTTTTCTTGGCGGGTACACACGTGCTGTTTTGCGGTAATCTAAAAACGAAAATATCTTCCTGTCTTGTCTTTTATATCATTATATTGGGAATGGAGTTTGTAGTAGGAGTCTTGTTTTCTGTTATTGGAACATCGGGTTTTGTTACAGAAAATACGATTCTGTACAATAATTTCTATCTGATAATAATTACAAAGCTAATGACTTTTGTAGTATTAAGATTGATGAAACTATTTATGAAACGTAAAGAGAAAGGCATCAGAGGAAGACTATTCAAGCTGACGTTTTTGTTGCCAATAACAACAATATTGTTATATACAGGATTGTATTATGCCAACATACAAGTGAATCATGGAGGAATAATATTAAGTGTAGGCTGTGTGTTGCTTCTGTTTTCAAATATTTTGGTATTTTATATATTAGAAAGACTTACATATGTAATAGCAAAAAATAGTGAGTATGAATTAATGGAACTCCAAAATTCGTACAATAACACATATTATGAAAAGTTAGAAGAAGTTAGTGACAGACATAAAAAGTACGCACATGATTTGAAACAGTATTTGCAAACAATAGGTGGATTGGCTTCCAAAAGTAGAAATAGTGAAATTATTGCAATTTTAAGTGAAATGGAAGTAGAGATTGAGGCTATTTCAGATAAATTATATACCGACAATAGTATTTTGAATGCATTGTTGTGTGAGAAGGAAGAACAAGCAAATCTACTGGGAATACAATTCAACATTATGATAGAACCGGAACTTAATTTAGAATTTATTACTAGCGGTGATTTGATAGTTATGGTAGGAAATTTGGTGAGTAATGCGATTGAAGCAGCTGCAATTTGCAAAAATGAAAAAAAGATAGATTTGAAGTTTTTTGAATCTGATGGTAATTTTATAGTTTTGGATATTGAAAATACTTATGGCAACAGGATTATAAAGAAAGGTTCTAAGTTTTTTTCAACCAAAAAAGATGATGATTTTCACGGAATAGGATTAAAAAGTGTACAGGATATTGCGAATAGATATGGGGGGATACTATTTCAGGAACAAAGAGAAAAGAGCTTTGTTACAATTCTAACACTTTCAAAAACGATTAATGAATAAAAACGCAGTGTCATTTTGACATTGCGTTTTTTGTTGATTTTGTCATTTTAGATGTCGATTTTGTTAATTGGGTTGCTATATTTATGTATTTGAACGAAAATAAGAATGTCGACGAAAAAATAAAATGGGGGTGTAATAATGGGAATATCTTTTTCGGGAATGAATAATATTGGAGCTAATCAGATGATTACTTCTTGTAACAATGGAGAACCAAATTGGTTATACATTCCAACAAAGGGAAAGTCAAATAAAACTCAACAGGAGTTTGTTGTTGAAATAAAAGAATTGGCACAGAAGGCTGCTACGGCAACAAGTAAAGGTGAGTCAGAGTATATATCAAAACAAGTTTTACGCTTGCGTACTGAATATATATCAGAGGTTTCGCCTGATCGTAAATTATTATATCAACAAGCCAAAAGTTCTATGAAAAAACATTCCCAAAGTGTGGGAAATGGACAAGGTGTTGGGGAACTAACATTGCTTGATTTCTTGAATAAGAGTGAACAAGGTAATAGTTTGGCAAATAAAGGAACTGCATTAGCGGGAGGGGGAATCTTGACACACACTATTCTAACAACAGGTGGATATGGGGTAGAAATTAATTGTCAAGGTGCCAAAGTATTAATAAACCAAGGAAATGGTTGGGGATATGAAATGACATCTTCTGAATTGGCAAGAAAAGATGAATTTTATTCTATTTATTGGAATGAATATGAGGCAGTTAAAAAAGGAGAATCAAGTTTAATTGAATTGCCAGACTACTTAGAAGAAAAACCATCTTTGGATATTAGAGCATAGATAAATAATGATGGCAATGTAAGGCTATGCAAGAAAAAGCGGCACAAGAGATATTCTCGAGTGTTGCTTTTTTATTGCGTGCATATCCAATAGATTTGATTTCCAAACCCCAATTTTTTTACATTTTCAAAATACGTTTTCAGATGTAATTTCCCTTCCTTGACCGGAATTGTAAAAATTGATATATTAATTTCATCATACCAGTTAAAGTATACTTGCAGTCAGTAGGTTGAAATATATACCAATACAATTTCGTTTTATGCGGAAAGTTTTAAGAGGATAAATCATGGATAACAAAAGATATCATGCCCTAGACGGCATACGAGGCTTTGCACTTTTAAATATGATAATTTATCATGGAATTTGGGATTTAGTATACATATTTGGATTTGATTGGAGATGGTACCAATCAAAAGGTGCGTATATATGGCAACAATGTATATGTTGGACTTTTATATTGCTATCCGGCTTTTGTTATTCCTTTGGAAAGCAAAAACTAAAAAGAGGAGGGAGTATTTTACTCCTTGGATTCTTAATATCCATTGGTACAGGGATTGCCATGCCGGAAAGTCGTGTCAGATTTGGCATTCTCACTCTAATTGGTTCCTGTATGCTACTGATGATTCTAATAGAACAAATTTTAAACAAAATAAATCCAGTAATGGGAGTGATTTTAAGTGGTTGTCTGTTTGTTCTGACAAGAAATGTAAACGAAGGTTTTCTTGGTTTTGGTTCATGGAAATGGATTGCATTACCGGATAGTTGGTATTGTAATCTCATAACCGCTTACTTAGGGTTTCCAATGCCTGAATTTTATTCGACAGACTATTTTTCATTAGTTCCATGGATGTTTTTATTTGTCACAGGTTATTTTGCAAATGAGATATTTAGACAAAAGAAATTGTTGCAACATTTAGAACAACACAAGATAAGAGTGTTGGAGTGGCTGGGACAACATTCCTTGGAAATATATATTGTGCATCAGCCTGTTATATACCTTATATTTACACTTTTCTTTTCCATTGGACAAAGGGAGCTTGGATTAAATAGTAAAAAATGAAATAATAAAAGATTGGAAGCCTCATTATGTGGTAAGGAGAGTACTATGAAAGTGTCGTTTGACCTGGATGATACACTATTTGTATCCCCCCAAAATTATAAAACAGAAAAAGAACTGAAATTTCCATTTAACAAAATTTACAAGGAACGTCTTCGACTTGGAACAATAGATTTAATGAATTGGATACGCGAACAGGGAATTGAATTATGGGTTTACACTACCTCTTTTCGGACGGAACGATACATTCGTGGATTATTTCGTTGTTATGGAATAAAATTGGATTTTGTTGTTAATGGAGAAAGACATGCTCGTGAAGTGCAGGCAGATAAGAGGGAACCAATGCCCTCAAAGTATCCAGGGAAATATAGAATTGATTTACATATTGATGATGATATTTCGGTAGTACAAAATGGCAGGACATATGGATTTAAAGTGTTTTTGATTGGTGCGCAGGATGACCAATGGATTGAGAAAATTAAACAGGAGATAAAAGAAATATTAAAACAGAAGAAGTAACGTGAACATGAAACGCTATTATGCACTAGACGGCATTCTTCGAGGTGATTAGTAATTTTTAAAAAATAAATATATATAATGAAAATTTCCTCTATTTTTCCCCCAAAAACCTGCCGAAATAACTATTAAACATCACGGGGGTACGATATGCAAAAAGAAAATTTAGACTTAACACAAGAAAAGTATGCAAATCAAAGTAGAAATGTAACAACACTAAAAGGTCTGCACATTCTAAACGGGGTGCTTATAGTTGCCTATCTTATTGAATTAATCAAAGGCGTAAGAACGCCAATTTCCTATCTGATAGTGGCTTGTATGTGCCTGATACCAAGCATTGCGGCACAGCTTATTTATTTTAAGAAAAAAGATTCTGCCCTGATACGATATATTTTGGGCTATGGATTTTTAGTGTTTTATGCGTATGCCATGTTTACGACTTCCACAGAGTTGTCCTTTTGTTACATTATCGTAACATTTGTCATCTTATTGGTATACGTGGATATCAAGTTTCTGTTTTCCTTAGCATCAGGAGCAATTTTGGTAAATGTTGCCAGATTAACTTATTTAGGGATAAATGGTAGACTACAGGCACAGGACATCACCAACGCAGAAATTATATTTGCCTGCCTGATTTTAACCAGCGCTTATGCGGTTATGACTGCAAAAAAAATCGGCTCTATTAATAATGCGAATATTATAAAAGCAGAAAACGAAAAGGAACAGTCAGAAGTACTTCTTCAAAATACCTTAGAAGTGGCTGTTTCCATAACCGAAAATATTGGAAATGTTGTGACAGAAACCGAAAATTTGAAAGATGCTATTGAACAGACACGTAGTGCAATGGGCGATTTAAGCACCGGTGCCAATGACGTGGCTGAAGCGATGGAAGAACAGATGAACAGTACTCAGTCAATACATCAGCATATTGATGAAGTGGTAAACTCCGTGGAAAATATTCTTGCGGA
>JAFQUB010000016.1 GCA_017408735.1 Lachnospiraceae bacterium | reverse complement strand
TTGATTAGAAACCAATCGAAGTTGGTGTAAACGATAAAGCAGCTTACACTCTTTGATAAACTGCCCTATCGTTTACATCAATTTCGATTTTTCTATAGTGAACAAAGTCGCGTCACCGGAGCCGATATGTATGGGTTTTCAATCTTTACACTATTCTGAAATGTAAAAGTTAAGCCTATGGTTCTGAGGTCTCATTTCAGAAATCTGAGCACGACGAATAGACCTCATTTCTGAGGTTTTTCGAGCCATATGGATATCCGGCCTTAACATCGTAGTGGTATCTTCTGTTGTGGCTTCCCAAGATGTCCGCCACAGCATTTACAAATAGTGACCTTGATACCATAGAGGGTTTCAAGCATCTGTGGTGTTTCCATACTTTTAAGCCTTGAAAGGTACTGTTTACAGCCAAGAAGATTCCTGCAAAGTGTCAGATGTCTGGTCTTGGTTCTGGTACACAATAAACCGTAGTGCCTAATTCTCACAAAGCGTTTCGGAGGAACGTGCATTAGAAAGCGGCGAATAAATTCGATACCCGGAAGGGTAAGCTCCTTCCATCTGCCTTCTTCACGATAATCCTTCACATAGAAGGTAACAGTATCCTCGTCCATATGAAGAATGCGGTGGTTACTGATGGCAATCCGGTGTGTGTATTTTCCTAGATAGTTAATAACGGACCGGGCACCATTAAAGGTCTTCTTACAGTGGGGAATCCAATCTTTGTCATAACAAAGATTAAGGAGTTCCTTGAAAGCATAACAGTTGCGATATTTTTCACTGCTTCCATGAAACTGAAGCTTATTATCTTTCCAGAGGGTTTTGAGTTCGTGCAGATATTTACCACGAAACAGCTTTGATAATACCTCTACCGGCAGAAAAAAGTTTTCACCTTTATCACGCCATTGATTCTTTGCGGTCAATCCACCGCCAAGTAGGATGACATGGATATGGGGATGGTAATTCATTTCAGAACCCCAGGTATGCAGCACACAAATATATCCGACCTTTGCTCCAAGATGTTTTGTGTCTGCCGTCAGTTCATTGATGGTTGCCGAAACACAGTGGTACATTGCGTCATAAAGGAGCTGCTGGTTGCTGTAGATTAAAGGGTTCAATTCCTGTGGAACGGTGAATACCACGTGGAAGTAAGGTGCTTCCAGAACGTCTTCACGACGTTTATCCATCCACTTTTCCTTAGGCAGAGCCTGACACATGGGACAGCATCTGTTGCGACAGGAATTATAATGGATTTGCAGATGCCCACAGTCCTCACACATACTGACATTGGCACCATAAGCCCCGGTCTTGCAGTTAATGATACAGTTAGCGACTTTAGACTGCTGTGGAGAAGGTGTGTATTTATCAAGGTATCGTGGGTAAAACCGTAAAAAGATGTCCTGTACAGAGGGATGTTCCATTATGAATCCTCCTGTACATCAAAAGGACTTTTAATACCGAGAAGCGTTTTGTTGCTGACATGAAGATAAACCTCGGTGGATTTAGGATCTAAATGTCCTAGCAATGCCTGAATGTATTTAATGTCACATCCGGCTTCTAAAAGATGGCTTGCGAAGCTGTGCCTGAATGCATGGGAAGTGACACGTTTGGTAATGCCTGCACGCAGGGCACTTCTTCTTAATACCTGATTTACTGCGGAGATATCCAGATATTCCCCGGTTGCCTGACTGGGAAACAGGATATTTCTGGGCTTACCACATTTGAACCAGTATTCGGTCAGAATATCAAGAGTTCGGTCGGCAAGAATAGTGTAACGATCCATCCGATTTTTAGTGTTGTGGATATGAATGGAGTGATTCCTTCTGGAAATGTCCTCATAATGCAAATGGGTTGTTTCAGATACCCGAAGACCGCCGGAGTACATAACAGCAAAAATAGCCTTATATTTCAGGTTCGGAGTAGCATCAAGTATGGCATTCACTTCTTCCTTCGAAAGAACGGTAGGCAGGGAACGGTCACGCTTCATACGCGGAAGGTCTTCTTCGCTCCAGTTAAGCTTGAGCACCCGCTTGTACATGAAGCGCAGAGCTGCATAGTAATGGTTATAGGTTTCCGGCATGGCACCAGCTAATCTCTTAGCAGTCAGGAAATCATCAGCATCCGCTATGGTGAGTTCTTTCCAGGACTTACCGGTTAATTTAAAGAAATGTTTAAGAGACTGACGATAGGTGTGTATTGTAGAATCCTTCAGATTCTTCTTTTGTGCCGCAATGGTCACTAATTGTAAAATATCTTCGTACATAAATAACCTCCATGAAATAAAAGTAGTAATCACAACAGTAACTACCTATCATGGAGGGGCATTAGCGAAATAAAACTGCTTGTGTAAGCAGCCTAAAGATGATATTCTTTTCATAGGCAGTTGTCGGGACTAAGCCCGTGTTTGAAGTTTGTTATTGGTGGTACTTTAACAATACTATCTTGGGACAATCCTGTCACTGCCTTTTTTAGAAAAAAACAGAAAAACTGCGCCACAGCCTTGGCAGGCCATCGCGCAGCGATTTTGTTCAATTTGAATTTGACGAATAGGAGGAATATTAGCAATGAAGAAAATATTATGCAATAAAAAATATTCTGGAATACTTTGGGCGATAGTTGTTGCAAGTGTATTTGTGACTATCTCACTTTTGGGAATACAGTTTCTTAACGGGACAACATGGTTCATTTTTAGTAGTATATTAAGATTTGTTTTTGGATTTATAATTTTGTTTATTGCAAAGAAATTATATGACACTCCAATCAAAAAAGTTCTGAGTATTAAAGAAAGGAAAAAGGCATTAATTGCTGGAAGTGGTTTTTTAATCTTTTTCTTATACTATTTAACAGTTTGGTGTTCGGGTATAAAATCGATAACGGGGCTCACAATTGGGCTACTAATATCAAGGATTATTCTACAACAAATAGCAACTGGCTTTTATGAAGAACTGAATTATCGTTTTCTAATATTGGAAGGTTATTTTTATGGTATACAAAATATTAAGAATAAATTGATGTATGGTTTAATTAGCTTCTTGCTTTTTGGTGCGGTGCATGTTGTGGATGGATGGAGTACATATAGGTTTTTGCAGACAGGAGTAATCGGCTTTGCATTTGCAGTTATGTATTTAAAGTCTAGAAATATAGTGATACCTATGGTTTTACATTTTATATATGATGTATTTGCTAATTTGGCAGACTATATTGAATGGAACAATTCAACTCTGTTTGTAAATATGAATTCAATATTTGACATAATGCTTATAATTATGTTTGCTATTTCCGTTATAATGCTTTTGATGAAAGCAAAAAACGATAAAGAAAATGTGACTCTAACCTGACAACACACGCTCAAATTTCAGTCTTGCGAAGAGATTGAATGTAACATAAGCTTTGAAGTTGGTGGAGAGAATGCAAATGAGTGAAAGACCAGATTTGAATAAGGAATTAGATGGAGAAACTTTTCGAAGTTTTTATTATTTGAAGGAAGAATTGGTTGAGTTTTGTAGAGAAAATAATCTGCCTGTTTCGGGTGGAAAGATTGAGCTTACAGATAGGATTGCCTGTTTTCTTGATACGGGAAAGGTATTAGAAACTTCTGCAAAAAGAAAAGCAACAATAGATGTTGGATTAATTACAGAGAATACACTAATTGAATCAAATATAGTATGTTCCGAAAAGCATAGAGCCTTTTTTAAAGAAAAAATAGGTAAAAGTTTTTCTTTTAATGTTTTGTTCCAGAAGTGGTTAAAGAGCAATGCTGGAAAGACTTATGGTGA
>JAFQUB010000045.1 GCA_017408735.1 Lachnospiraceae bacterium | reverse complement strand
TGGATGCATTTATGAACACACTACCAGTATTGTTGAAAACGCAGCTCCAAGCCGCTTAAGGTCTGAACATTGACAACTGAATAACTGCCAGGTATTGAATTTTCAAGGTGCATAGCTAAAATTTATGTGCGAAGTTTGAGTAATATAATATTTAATTGCTTTTTCGTAATTTCCTTTTAAAAATGCCTTTTCTGCCTTAGCATATTTTACTGAAGGCATGGCGTTTATTACTCCACATACTATAATAAATGCTATACTACATATAACTGCAACAATTAAAATTAGAGTTTTCTTAGTTTTAATTGTGTATTTCTTACCTAATGGACATCCACAGAAAGGACATTCTGTTGCATCACTTGCAACTTCCTTACCACAATCACCACATATTTTAGTTGTCTCCTTGTCATCTACTAATACATTGCCACAATGTATACACTTTTTAGCCTTACTGGAAATCTCTTTCCCACATTCAGGACAATTAATCAAATTCCCCATCGGAACATCCGGAACAACATCTTCCTTGTCTTCCCTTACCTCAATTTTCCCCTCTTCTTTAAAATCATGTAACTTTCCCACGGTCACATGACCACAAGAACATTTCCAAGCTATACTCTCTTTTCCATCATCTATAATATTCCCACACGATGGACATTTGCATAAACTCTTCTCAGGATTTGCCTCTTTTTTTACCAGAATATTATGTAACTGCTCTTTTTTCACTTGAAATGCTTTCCCACAGGAATTACACTTCCAACCAATTACATCATTCTCATTTGGCATACCATTACATTTACTACATCTTATCATATGCTCAATCCCCCAATCATTCATTTTTATGTATTTTGCCAATTATGCCTCTCTTTATGTTTTATATTATATTATTTTTAACGAAAATATTCAAGTATATATGTCTTTTCTGTCATTATTGACAAAAACACTATAATCTTAATTTATAGCAGCGGTGCTTTTATATGTTTGCCTCGAAAAAATAAGGGATTCACCCTTTCAGCAAATCCCCATTTAATATCTACAGTAATTCTCTGTTACCTGTACATTTTTATTTATAAGATGTGAAACCAATATCGCTTAATTGAAGTCCTGTTTTTTCAACTAATAATAAATTCCATCCTGCAAAAGAGGCTCTCAACTCTGCATTTGCAACATCTTGGATATCATCCTCAGATAATCCTATTCCTGTAATTAGTTCAAAATGTACCGTATCATTTTGATTATATTTAGTAGCATCGAATGTTGCTCGAGCTCTACAACCTATATTAACATTTTGGAAAGTTAATATATACTCTGGTGAAACTCCAACTCCTTCATTGAAATCCACATACATATTCATTGCTCTTTTATATTTGTCTGAAACACCATAATAAATAAATTGTAATTTATCTTTTTCTTTTATGTATACAATACCAGTTTTATATTTATTGCCATCCATTGAATCTTCTCTTTCAATATATTTATCTCCATTACTATTGACACTTCCATAAAGTACAATATATGCTTTAAGTATATTGAGATTTTCTGCTGGTGTACGTTCTTTTGTTGTATCTTCCTTTGAATTATCATCGCTTGAGCTATCATCATTGGAACTGTCTTCGCTTGGTTGCTCTTTCACCGTCACAGTGCATTTTGCTTTTTTATTCCCTACTTTTGCCGTAATTGTAGTTTTTCCTGCATTACATGCATACACCTCACCCCATTCATCAACTATTGCAACATCTGTATTTGAACTTATCCATGTAACTTCCTTTTTGACAGTTGTATTTGTTGGTGAATATTTAACCTTTAATTTATATGTATCTTGCATATCCAACGTCACCGAAGTTTTATTCAATGATATTGACTTCAATGCAATATCTTTCACAGTAACCTTACAAGTATACTTCTTACCAGATACTTTCGCCGTAATAATTGCTTTACCTTTTTTCTTTGCAGTAACCTTTCCTTTACTTGTTACTGTAGCAACCTTTTTATTTGATGATTTCCATGTTACTTTCTTTGTTGTTCCTTTGACTTTTAACTGAGTAGATTTACCAACATATAATGTCGCCTTAGTCTTATTCAATTTTACTTTTGACGCTGCTTCAACAGTTACTGTTCCTGCTAAACTTGGAACAATTGACGATGTTACCATTGCCATCATAATAGATAAGCACACCGCTCCTACAAATCTTTTAGTTTTCTTCATAGTAATTTCCCCTTTCTTAAATACCTTTTCTTCATTATTATATTCGTTTTTGCGAAGATATTCAAGTATAAGAATATAATTTACCATTAGTCCATAGAATATTTATGGAGGTAATATGATGATTGATTATTCACCATTTTGGGAAACGTTAGAACATTCAAACGAAAACTGGTATACACTGACAAATAAACATCATATGTCACATAGTACTCTCCATAGATTAAAACATAATAAAGATGTATCTACTAAAACATTAAATGATTTATGCAGAATTTTAAATTGCAACATTCAGGATATCGTTACCTATATCCCCTCAGAAACAGACCAGCAATTATAACTTGCTTTATTGCAGCGGTATAGGGGGATGTTTTACGTCTAAGAATATTAACGTCCCTTATGCTATATACCCCTACCTCAAAAAACAAAAAAGGCATACCAAGTATTTCTGCCTGATATGCCTTAATCATTCATCATAATTCATTTTTACTTCTTTTAATGCTAAATACATTGCTTTATAATCAGAATCAACAGAATGTAACGGTTGCATATTAACTTCCATAGGATTAAAACCATTAGATATATAAAAATTTTCAGCATTCGGAAGTGAATGTAAAAACAATGCTTTAAACCCTAAAACATTATTTAAAAGAGAGTTTGCAAAATCAATAATACTTCTTATAATCCATGCTGAGATTGGCAAATCTTCTCCTTCATATTCAAAAAATACATCTTGATATCTTTCATCTACAGCAAACATTTTTATTTCAATCGCTGAAATACCACATATTTCTATATCAAATTCTTTTCCAAGTTCTTTCGATTCTTCTTCATCTAATCGAATTCTATCTTCATATGGAATAGCTGTTGCTGCTAATGTGTAATATCCCACAATTTCTCTAGAAATCTCTTGTTGAAAATCATCGTACACTACATTCCAGACAACGTAGGTTACACCATTACCATCATCTTTGTATGTAATTGCTTCCTTTTCTACTAAGAAATCATTAAAATTTTTATAACTGTTACCAGCATTAAACCTTTTCATTTCGCTAGAAAAATCCTGATATGCTTGTTCTAATGACATCACATCAGGATTAAAGTATTCAATATGCCTATGCAATTTTTTACTTTTCTTTTCCAAATAATCTACCAGCTTTCTTACAAGAATCTAAAAACTCTTTAGTAACTTTATTATCATTAAATTCACGCACAAAATTTGAGGATTCTTGTTTCTTTATAACAGTTATTCTATTAATCGGTTTTGCTAATACTGCCATATCTTTTCCCTCCTTTTTATCCGTACTCTGACCTTGCCATTCTTTTTCACTCATATTATACCACCTCAGCCATCATTTTTCAACAACTGAGCATATAATAAAACCATCTTACATACAATTTTCTATCCCACAGTCTATCACATGCTCAATTTGAAATCAAGTTCTTTTCCACATATTATGCCATTTTTTGTTACATAATAACCTGCCTTCATAAAAATAGTAAAAAATAAGGCACATCAGATAACCTAATATCCGATATGCCTTTATCATAACTCTCTCAACTAAAATAACTCTTATTCTGTTGTCTGCGAACCGTCTCTCTACCTTTATCCAAAGCATCCTTATGTTTGGTCAAAAAATCATTCACCCTATTCTGTTCCCGATTCTCAACATCCTTAACAATCTGACGCATGTTTCTTGACCATTCAGCAGATTCCTTTTCTCTCTGCTTACGTCCTTCCTCTGCATTTTTGTGCATAGCAGAAATTCTATCAAGCTGTTTATTTACCTCTTCATTTTCTAAATCTCTGCCCGTAACACAATCCAACAGATTACCATATCTGTCCTGCTCTGTTACTCCACCATTAGAAGCCATCTTTCTAGCTTCTCTGTCCATACTGCTCTGTAGCATTTTATGTAAAAAATCTGACATTGTAAAATCCTCCAATCAATCCGTAATCTCAACAACCCAATTCATCATTGCTTCATAAGTCTTATATGGAACTTTGCCCTTACACTTTTTTGCAAAATTCTTGATATAGTCCTGCTTATAATCAATGTACCCTTCAATTGTATGTCTCTGCCATATCCATTTTTCGCCATCATATATATTTTTCTGTAATGTAAAAACCTTTTCACCTGATTCATTGTCTTTGGTACGCTTAAATACATACTTGCCATTACTATATTCTAATGGTCTGCCATAATTAGAAATCCAAGCATTCTTGTAATTGATAAGTCGCACAAAGCATTCATCAGGACTAATCAAATCAATACTTGCCTGCTCCGTATCAAGTATTCTTATTGGAATAGGCTCTTTATAAAGTCTTTCAATCTTAACAATATTTTCTTCTGTTAAAAAACCTCTTACTTCGGAAGAATAGGAACTACAACAGCTTTTACACCATGTTCCCTTTTTAACCTTATTAGAAAATCTTTCTAATGATAATTCTCTGCCACATCTACTACATATCTTTCTTTCATTTTCTTTAACCTCATTAATATTTTTACTAATCTTATTTTCATCAATCATTTTTCCTCCTTTTTTATAACCAGAGATTCAGAAAAATTGCATAGCAAATAGCCCAAGGGGAATTTCCCTTCGGCTTATAAATCCACTTACCCTATTGAATTTTCAAAATATCTTTATCATATAATGGAAATCTGTGCTGATATGGGGTAGGTTCAAATAGACCTTACCCTTTGCACTAATAGAATTAATCAGACTTACTTCTGAATCCTGATGACGGACTTTCTTTTACTTCCTGCCGCCTGGGAAATTTACTACATTTGTGCAGCGGTATTGTTTGCTGTCAGGTTGTAGTCAGACCTTTATTCTAAAAAAAACTTTTGATGTTATAACTTTAGTAGCCATTACATCTACCATTTTTAACATCGTGGGCATGAGTGCTTTTTCTAATTCTTCCATGTTACTAATGTGTTTCGCCATTATTCCTCCTTTCCCTGCTTAATGCTCCTTGCTCATACATAAATTTCCTAACAAATCTCTGGAATTTTGTATCATCTCTAATAACCTTATCCGCATTGCAAGACTTATGTTTTCTATTATTTTTCTTCTTATGAGTGCTATATTTCTCTCGTACCTCTTTATCAGGGGTATAGATTACAGATACACTCTTTGCGTTAAAATCGCCCCTATCATTTTTGAACGAAACAAAAAAAACATAATCTCCTTTTTCAATCTGTTCTCCCTTTAATCACGAATTTAGAACAAGATAGGTCTGCTTGTTATCTCCGATAATAATTCCAAATCCCCTGTCAGGAACATATTTAATTACTTTACCGTATAAACCGTACAAACTAATCCTCCTCTTCATTTAGCAATTCTGCATCAGTCTTTTATTCATGCTTTCTCTCATTGACCAATTATCAGATATTCTAATTTTGGCAAATGGTGGTGGATTACCTTCTGTCTTATTGCATACTGGCATATTATATTTGCCATCATGCACTTTTACTTCTGGAATAAGTGAACATACTCCTGTAATTTGCACTCTCTCACCGTTTAGCATTGCTTTACGAATTTCATCTGAATACATTCGCAGAATCTCTTTAATCATTTGATGCTTGTAATAATGGTTATCTTCACGATTACAGATTCTAGCACTCTCTGTGGCTCATATAACCGTTTTAATGTTGTTGACGTAAATTTGCTTATCTGATATATTCAGGCACTAAAATAAGCCCCACACACTTACATATCTATAAGTGTATGAGACTTATTTAGATGTCTAATATTGCAGCGGTCTTCTTCTAAAAATCGTACCCCATTTTATATATTCTGTACCCCATTCGTACCCCATTTTTACCCCAAAACACGATATTTTGCGATAGTTTACGATACTTTGATATTAGTTCTTCAATCTCCACAAACCGCCTATTTTCCCAATATAATAGCATTATCAATAAAATCATACGGTGTCTGCTGATATACGTAATAATTTAGCCAATTAGAATAGAACCCATTGGCATGGGAACGCCACTGTAACAATGGGCGTTTTGTGTCATCATCATTCGGATAATAATTAAATGGTAAATCAATCGGCAGACCTTTTCCTTTGTCGCGTTTATATTCTCCGTCTAAGGTCATGCGGTCGTATTCCGGATGTCCCATAACATAAATTTTTTTTCCATTTTCTGCCATAGCAAGGAATACTCCTGCTTCTTCGGATTCTGCCAAAACTGTCAGTTCTTCGCAATTATGAATCTGTTCCGAATCTACTGTGGTATGTCTGGAATGAGGTGCCATAAATACATCGTCAAAGCCACGTACCAACGGCACTTTGCGATTCAATACCTGATGTTCATAGATTCCAAACAATTTTTTTGGCAAAATACGTTTCTTAATACCATAGTGATAATACACCGCTGCCTGAGCACCCCAGCAGATATGCACGGTACTGGTTACATTGGTATTTGTCCAGTCCATAATTTCTGTTAACTCTTTCCAGTAATTTACTTCCTCAAATTCCAAATTTTCTACCGGTGCACCTGTTATGATAAATCCATCAAATTTACGGTGTTTTACCTCGCTAAAAAGCTTATAAAACTGATTTAAGTGGCTGGTTGGTGTATTTTTGGAAACATGGGATTCCACATACACAAAAGTCACATTTATCTGCAGTGGTGTATTAGATAATGCCCGCAATAAGTGCAATTCTGTATCCTGCTTAATTGGCATTAAATTTAAAATTCCTATTTCCAGAGGACGAATATCCTGATTTAAAGCTCTGCTTTCGTCCATTACAAATATATTCTCATTCTCTAATATTCCCTTTGCAGGTAAATCACTTTGTACTTTAATCGGCATTTCTATTCCCCCTTACTTATTTTGTCATGGCGATTACTTCTTCCTCTGAAATAATCGGTATATTCAATTCCTTAGCTTTCTTATTTTTAGATGAAGTGGATGCTTTGTCATTATTAATCAAATATGTGGTCTTAGAAGTAACACTCCCAGTTACCTTACCTCCATTTCTTTCAATAAATTCCTTCATCTCACTGCGGTTACTGAAATGTTCTACACTTCCGGTGATAACAAATACCATATCACGGAATATGCTTTCAGTCTTTTCTTCCACTTCTATTTCTAATAAATCAATTAATTCTAATAATTTTGCTCTGTTTTCTTCCTTTGCAAAATACTCGCAAAATGATTTAGCAATCACTTCGCCAATGCCGTTGATTAAGCTCAAATCCTCTTCCTCGGCATTCATCATTCGCATAGCATCATGGTCAAATTCATTACAGATAATCTTAGCAGTTGACAGGCCAACGTTGGAAATCCCAAGACTGTATAATAATCTTGGCATGGTTGTTTTTTTCGCCTTTTCGATGCTGTCTATCAAATTATTATATGACTTTTCACCAAATCCTTCAAGTGTAACCATTTGGTCTTTATAGCGTTCTAAACGGAATATATCTGCATATTCTTTAATAAATCCAGAATCCACGAATTTTTCTAAAGTAGATTCTGACAATCCTTCAATATTCAACGCATCTCTGCTCACAAATAAAGTAAAAGACTTGATGCGTTTTGCCTGGCACTCTTTGTTGGTACAATAAAGGGATTCCCCCTCTTTTACCTTTCTGATTTCAGTTGCACCGCCACATACAGGACAACATCCCGGTATTTCTACGGTTCCACTCTGGGTAAGATTTTCCGCAATCTGAGGAATAATCATATTGGCTTTATATACCTTAATCCTATCTCCTTCGCCTAGTTTCAGCGAACGCATAACGCTGACATTGTGAACACTGGCACGACTCACTGTTGTTCCTTCCAATTCCACCGGTTCGAACACAGCTACCGGATTAATTAGACCGGTTCTGGAAGCACTCCATTCAATCTCCAACAAAGTAGTTTCTGCCATTTCATCTGCCCATTTAAAGGCAATTGCATTTCTCGGAAATTTGGCAGTTCGTCCTAAAGATTGACCATATGCAATATCATCCATAGTTAGCACAAGCCCGTCAGACGGAAAATCATTCTGTGGAATTTTCTCTGCAAAAGTTTTAACTGTTTCTGCTATGGTCTGTCCGTTTACCCTCTTATATTCTACCACTTCAAAGCCTTGCTTTTTCAGCCATAAAAACTGATTCTCTACGGAATTTCCAAAGTCTATACCTTCTGCCCTTACCAGAGAAAAAGCAAAAAAGTTTACATTTCTTTTTGCTGTAATTTCATTGTTTAACTGACGTACCGAACCACTGCATAAATTTCTTGGATTTTTATACTTTTCGTCAGGGTTTTCGATTTGTGCATTGATTTTTTCAAAATCCGAATAACGAATCACCGCTTCTCCACGAAGAATTACTTCTCCGGTATGCTCAATCTTCAATGGAATATTTTTAAAGGTTCTGGCATTATTGGTGATTACTTCTCCAATGGCACCGTTTCCTCTGGTTACTGCTTTCGCCAATTCTCCGTTCTGATAGGTAAGAACCACCGTCAGGCCGTCTAGCTTCCATGAAATCAAAGCTTCCTGACTGCCTAAAAAACCTTGTAAACCTTCCACTTCCTTGGTTTTATCCAAGGATAACATTGGGGACTCATGAGCCTCTTTGGGCAATTCTGATAATGCCTCATATCCCACTTTCATAGTGGGACTTCCTGCCAGCACCACACCCTCACTCTTTTCCAATTCTACCAATTCATCATAAAGCTTATCATATTCCAAGTTGCTCATAATTTCTCTGTCTTCTGAATAATATGCTTTTGAAGCTTCATTTAATTTATCTGTTAACTCTCTGATTCTTTCTATTGACATTTCTCTCTGCCTTCGGTCGGTTATCAGAATTTTCCAGCAGACGTTTTAATTCCGCCAACTCTGCACCGGTTATTTCCCGATATTCTCCTCTCTTTAAATCTCCAAGCTTAATATTCATTACACGAATTCGTTTCAATGCTACCACACGATAGTTAAAATACTGGCACATTCGGCGAATCTGTCGATTCAGTCCCTGTGTCAAAATGATTTTAAAGGTATAATCATCTACTTTTTTTACCTTGCTTGGTTTGGTAACCGCATCTATCTCCTCTAAAGGAACTCTGCCTGCCATTCCTTTTAAAAATTCATCGGTGATTTTTTTATTTACCTTTACCACATACTCTTTTTCATGACCGTTGGCACTACGCATCATTTTATTTACGATATCGCCATAGTTTGTCAAAATAATAAGTCCCTCAGAATCCTTATCCAGTCGGCCGGCATAATAGATTCTCTCCGGGTAATCAATATAATCTATAATGTTGTTTTTTTCCTGCTTTTCTGCAGTACATACAATGCCCTTGGGTTTATAAAAGGCAAGCAGTATTTTTTCCTCTTTCCTTTTTATTTCTTTTCCTTTGAAAGTAATGTGCTGGCTTTCTTTTACATGCATTCCAACTTCTGCTCTTTTTCCGTCTACTAAAACAAAACCCTGCTCAATGCATCTGTCCGCTTCCCTTCTGGAACATACTCCTGCTTCTGCCAGAAATTTATTCAATCTTACGGTTTCTTCTTTCATACGCTTCATTCCTCTATCCGGATTTCTTCTATTATAATACAATAAAAAGCACGTTCACCGTGCTTTCTATTGTTTTCTTCTATTGCTTTTGTATTATCTTGTTTCTAAGAACTCTGTCTTAATATAAGCTTCTTTTCCATTATATTCAATCTTAGTCCAGCCTTCTGCATAATCCTGAATCTTTACATATTTATCGCCTGCATAAGCGGTTCCTACTCTCTCAGAATCCTGGCTCATATCTGCTCTGATATTTACAGTTTCCTTTACGTAAACGTATTCTTTTTCTACACTGCTGTTGTCTGTGGTTTCCTTTGATACAGAACCACTTCCATCAGATGTTGCTTCTACAAAATCAGCTTTTACATAGCCCGGCTGTCCTTTATAGTTGATGCAAATCCAACCGTCTTTTTCCCCGGTTTTTTCTGCTGTCTCGCCACCTAAAAGTTTTCCGATAGGATCCGCTGTTTCGGATGCATCATTTCTTACGTTTACATTTTCTTTCGCTTTTACATAAACAGTAGAACTTTCCTGACTCTGTTCTTCATTCCCAGTTGTTTCTTCTGTGTTCTGTTCAGTTGTTTCTTCTGTATTTTCTGCTGTATTTTCCGGGGTCTGCTCTGCTGTTTCTTCCGTATTCTCTGCAGTCTGTTCTGCACTTTCTCCGGAAGCCTTTGCTTCTCCGCTCTCTAAGCTTGCCACAAATTCCTTTAATGTTGCATCATCCGCTAATGCCTGCTCATATCTTTTCTGTGATGCCTCAAATAAATTAGCCACTTCAGAATCTTCGACTACAAGATTTTGAATATATTCTTTCAGACCATCCTCTAATTTATTCTGGATATAAACACTGCCATCTTCTTTTGTCTGTACATAGAAGGATAATAAACCAGGTGCTGTAGTGTTAATCCCAACAAATTTTGCCTCATAACAAGCGAAAACCACATAGGAATTTTCCGTTTTTCCAGGTCTTGTATAGCATACAATATTATTGTAGCTTTCTGTGTATTCACTTCCTGTTTTTACAGATTCTTCATCTTCCGGTTGCATTTCTGCTAAAATAGTTTTTAAAGCTTCTACATCATTATTTGCCATAGAATCAAAATACAGCTGAATCAGATTATTGATTTCCGGATGTTCTTCTGTACTTAAAGAATTCGCCGGCTCTGCATTTTCTGCCTGTTGTTCTTCCTGTTCTGCTATCTGTTCCTCAATAATTTCTGCTTCTCTCTGCTGGTCTGCTTTATTTTCTCTATTTGAAAGAGATACTAAAATAATTACTATTAAAATAAACGCAACTGCTGCTGTAAGATACTTCCAGTTGCGAATCAGAAATGTCTTTATATTATCTATTGAAAATTTCATTTTCTAATTAACCTCCTGTAATTCAGGGTTACTCTTTGTAAATTGTTAAAACCTAAAACGTAATATGCGTCTGGAGGGATTCGAACCCCCGCCACACGGTACCGGAAACCGTTGCTCTATCCCCTGAGCTACAAACGCACGAGTTTGTACTGCCACAAACCACGCATTACATTTTACAACATTTTTAAAGATTAATCAATCAGTAATTTTCATTTTTAACACATTTTCAAATTTTTCCTTTCTAAATCATGCAAAAACCTCGCTCTTCTACGGAAAACTTATACACATGATTAGATAAAATCTCTTCTTCCGGTATTTGTGTGCTGTTAATTTCCTGCACCATACTCCTTAATTCCAGAGCCGCCAACGCCTTAGAAGCCGGAACCAATATAACCTCATGAATACTGCTTGGCAAAATATAAATATCTTCTCCCATTTCTTCCGCAAACATTTCGATTACACCATCATATACCATACAGGATGCTCCATACAAATTTTTAGGATTTGTCAAAACATACATCGGTACTTTGTAAGCACTTTCTTCCATTTCTTCTAATAAATTCTCATACTCTCTCCTATCCCCTCCTGCACCTGTACTTATCAGCTGACGTATGGTATCTTCCATCTTATGTATCTGGGGTTGCAATAATTTAGGTGTATTCTCTGCCGCAATTTTCATAGCTGTTTCTGCATTGATTCCCCAAAGCATCAAATGTTCATCTTTTACCAGTATGGAACCACAATTATTTCCGTCCACCGGAAAGGATATATATGGCACAACTGCCAGATCCAAAAACGTAATATGTGGACTGTCACTTAACATTTCTGCATTCTTTTCATAATTTACAATTCGAAATACAAGCCGTGATTTCATTTGTCTGAAATCCTTAAAATCTTCCACATGAAAATTAATAAAAGCATCATTATCCCGATAGACTTTCACAATTGCTTCTGTGATTTCTTCCAAAGTTTTTCCTCGTTTGTATTCTTCATAAAATTCTTCCAGATACACCGTGGGAGCCATATTACAGTTTTTTGCCTTCACCATTAACCCCTTCTTTTTTACGCCATTATTTTTACAAACCTCCATAATGACTACTCTGGTTCCGGCATCACTTAAGGCTTCCACCTTTCTTCGCATGGTATCTACAAATTTTTCATATTCCATAAAATTTCCTCCTTATGTTTCGGGAAATTTTGCACGATTGTGCGGAACTTTGCAATGATGGTATTATCATAACATATTTTTCTTAAGAAAAAACACCTTTTATACTTTTTTAATATTTCTCGTCATATTTTACAAGAATTTTCTACTGCTTTTTTGTTTCTTCTATATAAATAATAGCCGGGGACATTTCCCGGCTACTCCATATAATTATAAACACTTCTATTTACTATTTTACATTTACAGCTTCTAAAATTTCATTGCAAATTTCATCTGCATCTTTACCATCCGTAGTAATCACAATGTCTGCTGCCATTTCATAGCGCGCCCTTCTTTTTTCCATCAGCTCGCTAATATATGCTACATTCATATTTCCGTTTAATACCGGGCGGTCATTGCTATCTTTTACTCTCTCATATATGGTTTCCGGTGTGGCTGTCAGCAGAATAATTTTTCCCTGTCCTTTCATTATTTCAATGTTTTCGTCACGAAGTACTGCCCCACCGCCACAGGATACAACTACCGGCTTCTTTTCTTTGAATTTGCGAAGCATTTCTGTTTCCAAATCTCTGAAATGAGATTCTCCAAATTTTTCAAAAATATCCGGTATGCTCATGCCTGCTTCTTCTGCAATTAATGCATCCATCTCAATTTGTTCCACTTTCAATACTTCTTTTAATTTGGCTGCTATGGTTGACTTTCCAGTTCCCATAAATCCAATTAACATAAGATTAAAATCAATTCCTGCCATATTATTTCTCCTTACTGTTATGTATAATTTCTAATACGTTTCTTAAATCTACCAGTTCCAACTGCCCCGGTGCAGATGCCCTCTCCATACTTCCAAAGGTTATGGCTGAACCAAAAATTTCCCCGGAAATACGGCTGACTGCACCCAAACCTGCCATAGACATTGTAACCACCGGTCTTTTGGCGTATTCACTCACCATCTCTTCTGTGGCTGAAAGAAGCGTCAACACATCCTTTTTGTTTTCAGGCATCACGGCAATTTTTAAAATATCTGCACCAATTTCCTGCATCTGCTGTAAACGCTTTACGATTTCTTCCTGCATCGGTGTTTTATGAAATTCGTGGTTAGACGCAACTACCTTGCTGGAATTTTGCTGACATTTCTTTATCAGTTTTTCTGCCGAAAGCCCCTTCATAAACACTTCAATATCCACCAAATCTGCGGTTTTTGAAGCGATTCGAACTAATTCTTCGTATTCTTCCACCGTTCCTGCAAATTCACCGCCTTCGCCCTTGGTTCGAATGGTAAACAGTAACGGTTTTGTTTTCAGAACCTGCTGTAATTTTTCCAGAAGCTGCTCTACTTTTTCAAAATCCTTACAAAATTTCCAAAAATCTGCCCTCCATTCTACCATGTCTGCCTTGGACTTTTCTGCTTTTTCTGCTTCCGCCAGTATACTTTGCTGGTCGCATGCCACAATAGGAACACAGATTTTCGGCACTCCTTCTCCGATAACCAATTGCTTTACTTTCACTACCTCTATCATAATCATCCTCTTTTCTTTACTCTGTCTTTCAAGATTTTAACATACTTAAAATGGCGGTGCAATAAATAGTTGTAAGCACTTTTTTCTTATGGTATACTAAATGAAGTAATTCAAAAACTATGCTATATAATAAATAATCAGGGGGAACATTATGATTTATGGAGTAAATGCAATTACCAGCGATACAACTGCTACCGCTGTTCAATCTTCCAATGCAGTTTCTGACTTTTCTTCTTACCTTGGAGAAAGCCAGTCTTTGGACAGCATTTTTCAAAAAGCAGCAGATACTTATCAGGTTCCTGTCAATTTACTGAAAGCAATTGGTAAACAGGAATCCAATTTTGATGCCAATGCAGTTTCCAGATGCGGTGCTCAGGGAATTATGCAGCTTATGCCAGCTACTGCCGCCTCTTTAGGAGTAACCAATTCCTTTGATGCGGAACAAAATATTATGGGCGGCGCCAAATATATTGCAGAACTTTTGGACAAGTATGACGGCAATGTGTCTTACGCATTAGCAGCCTACAATGCAGGAAGTAACAACGTGGCAAAATATGGCGGTATTCCACCTTTTAAAGAAACGCAGGACTATGTAGTTAAAGTAACAAATTATATGAATCAGGGCGTGGAAGTTCCAAATGTAACTCTTGCTTCTTCCAGCCAGACAGTTGCCACTCCTCAGGTAGTGGAACAGACATCCTCTGAAACAACTAACACAGAAGCGTTTTCTTTTTCTTATGAAGATTATTTAGAATTTCTTCTTTTATTCGAGAAAATTATTTCTTCCGAGCCCGACGAAAACGAAAATGCCAAAGAGAAGACACAGCAATCAGATTCGCTTTACAGTTTATATGAAAATTCTAAACTGCCGTCCTTGGCTTTGGCACAAATGTTAGACATATAATTTAAGTATTTACATGATTTCTATTCCGTTCATAAGGATACGGACAACATCTTTTCTTGTATTCTCATCCATTGCTTCGTCCTCTGACTGGGCGGCTTCTGCGACACTTCTTTCCAGAGAAGCCTCCAGCATAGTGCGAAGCAATCGACCGGGAACATGAATAACCTCTCCTCGAAGCATGGCTTCTTTCAACGTATCTTCAATCAGTTCCCATTCTTCATCGTAATATTCCTTTAATCTTTTTGCAATTTTCGGATTTTCCACCCTTAACGTAATTAATTTCTGCTGATTTAATCTGCGGTATTGTTCCGGCCACACCATCAATAATTGTCTTACCTTTTCTGCATGACTTTCTTTTTTGTTCTCCAGTATTTTTCGCTGCATAGCTGCTGCCTCGCTTCCACAATAACGAATCACTTCTAGAAATAAAGTTTCTTTATCCGGAAACTGAGTATAGATGGTTTTTTTACTGATATATAATTGTTCTGCAATATCATCCAAACGGAATTTGTATCCTTTTTCATTAAACAAATCTATGGTTGTATTGATTATTTGTTCTCTTAAATTCATCTTTTCATCCCTTTGCTTTGTGCTATAATATATTATATTACATTGTTTGAAAAATTTTTTCTACATTTCTATCGAATTTTCAGGAGGATTTCACTTATGAATTGCGCTTTGCTTGTAAAAGAGAAAATGAAGGCTATTAAACAGGAGCTGATAGAGCATTACACCTATCTGCACCAGCATCCGGAACTAAGCTTTCAGGAATTTAACACCACAACCTATATCAAGAATGAACTTACTCGTCTGGGTATTGAAATTACAGATATGGACAGTTCTGTTGGAGTGGTTGGATTGCTCCATGGTACCAATGAAGGTCCGTGCGTAGCTTTACGGGCAGATATTGACGGACTTCCAATCCAAGAACAAAGCAGTTGCCTTACCCCCTCTCTTACTGACGGCGTTTCTCATACCTGCGGTCACGACGGTCATATCTCCTGTCTGCTGGGTGCAGCCCGGATTCTAAGCCAGATGACGGATTGTTTTTGTGGAACAATTAAATTCATTTTTCAGCCAGCTGAAGAAGGGGCAGGCGGTGCTGAATACTTTGCCAAGAAAGGCTGCATGGAGGCACCACATGTGGATGCCATCTTCGGTCTACACAATGCTTCAACCGTAAAAAGTGGTTTTCTCGGCTTAAAGACCGGTGGAATTATGGCTGCTGTACATAAATTCAAAATCATTCTTACCGGTAAAGGGGGACACGGCGCTATTCCAGAGTCCAATATCGACAGCATTGTTGCTGCTTCCTCTATTATTCAAGGGTTGCAGACCATTACCAGCCGTAACGTCCCACCTACCCAGGCAAGTGTAGTTTCTGTATGCAGCATTCACGCCGGGGACGGACTAACCTTTAATGTAAATCCGGAAGTAGTAGAAATGGCCGGAACCTGTCGCTGTTACAGCAAAGAAATGGAACAACTGATTGAACGGCGTTTCAAAGAAATTGTAACTCAGATTGCTGCTGCCTATCAGGTTCAGGCACAGATTGATTATATTCCATTGCACAGTGCAGTCATCAATGATGAAGCATTATACCCATATGCAGTGGAAGCTGCCAATGCATTGTCCATTCCTTATATAGAGCCCACACCTTCCACTGCCGGAGATGATTTCAGTACCTTCGCTGACTACGCTCCTGCTTACTTTTTCTGGCTGGGTAATTACAACGAGGACAAAGACACTATTTATCCTCTGCACAGCCCTAAATTTAAAATAGACACCGACACCTTATCTATCGGTGCCGGCATCTATGCCATGAGTGCCTTATCTTATTTAAATCACATCAAATAATGAAAGCTGATTGCTTTCCGGAAGATTATCCAGAATGCCAAGGTCGGACATTAAATCAATTACGGTTTTGCTGACCTTGGTACGCTGTCTGAAATCATCTTTTGACAGGAATTTCCCCTGTTTCGCCGCTTCTTCTACTGCATCCGCCGCTTTATCTCCCAGCCCTTCAATGGTACTTAGGGCAGGCATTAATTTTCCATCAATAATCTGGAAAACACGAGCCTTTGCAGTGTAAATATCCATAGGATGAAATTCTATGCCTCTGGCATACATTTCTTGTACAATTTTCATATCTTTTAAGGTATCTTGTTCTTTCTTTGACAAGGTATCCTTGCGTTTATTATAATCCTCGATAAAATAATTCAGTTTTTCTTTTCCCTGACACATCAGTTCATAACTAAACGCCGTAGCACGAATACTAAAAAATGCCGCATAATAAGCCAGTGGATAAAAAATCTTACAATATGCAATTCTCCATGCCATGGTAACATAAGCCACCGCATGGGCTTTCGGGAACATGTACTTGATTTTCTTACAGGACCAAATGTACCAGTCCGGCACACCATTTTCCGTCATAACTTCTTCCCACTCTGGTTTCAAGCCTTTTCCTTTACGAACACTTTCCATAATGGTAAAGGATAATTCACTTTCTACCCCCTGATAAATTAGATAAGTCATAATATCATCACGGGTACAAATAGCGGTAGAAATGGTGGCTTTTCCTTCTTCAATCAATGTCTGGGCATTTCCAAGCCACACGTCTGTTCCATGGGAAAGCCCTGAAATACGCACCAAGTCCGAAAAGCTTTTGGGTTTGGTATCCACAAGCATCTGGATAACGAAATCTGTACCAAATTCCGGTATTCCAAGAGAACCTAATGGGCAGCCGCCAATATCTTCCGGTCGAATATTCAATGCCTTTGTACTTTGAAACAGTGACATGACATCCGGATTATCCAGTGGAATTTTCTTTGCATCAATGCCGGTTAAATCCTCAAGCATTCGAATCATGGTGGGATCGTCGTGTCCCAGTATGTCAAGCTTTAACAGGTTATGGTCAATGGAATGGTAATCAAAATGGGTTGTGATAATATCCGTGGTCATATCGTTTGCCGGATGTTGCACTGGTGTGAAAGAATAAATTTCTTCTCCCAAAGGCAATACAATAATACCTCCCGGATGCTGACCGGTGGTTCTTCGAATCCCGGTACACCCTTCCACAATTCTTGATATTTCGCAATTTCGCTTTCTCTGACCACGTTCTTCGTAATAATTTTTCACATAACCGAACGCTGTTTTATCTGCCAGCGTACCAATGGTTCCTGCACGGAAGGTCTGCCCCTCACCAAAGATTACTTCTGTGTAACGATGAGCCTTTCCCTGATAATCCCCTGAAAAGTTAAGGTCAATATCCGGCTCCTTGTTTCCCTTGAACCCCAGGAATGTTTCGAATGGTATATCAAATCCTTCTTTGATTAACGGCTCGCCACAGACCGGACAATTTCTATCCGGCATATCACATCCCGCCGCTCCGGCATACTTCTTTACTTCCTCGGAATCAAAGTCACTGAAATGACATTTTTTACAAATATAATGTGGCGGCAGTGGGTTAACTTCCGTAATACCTGACATGGTTGCCACAAAGGAAGAACCTACCGAACCACGGGAACCTACCAGATAGCCGTCTTCATTGGACTTCCACACCAATTTCTGAGCAATAATATACATCACCGCAAATCCATTGCTGATAATAGAATTTAATTCTCTCTCCAAACGTTCCTTTACAATTTCCGGCAGATTTTCACCATAAATCTCTGTAGCCTTATCATAACAGATATTTCGAAGCATCTTGTCCGAATCCGGAATCACTGGAGGACATTTATCCGGCCGTACCGGTGAAATCTTTTCTATCATATCTGCAATTTTGTTGGTATTGGTAATAACAACTTCTCTTGCTTTTTCTTCACCAAGATACATGAACTCGTTTAACATCTCTTCTGTGGTTCGCAGGAACAATGGTGCCTGATTATCTGCATCTTTAAATCCATTTCCTGCCATAATAATGCGCCGGTATACTTCATCTTCCGGATCTAAGAAATGCACATCACAGGTTCCCACTACCAGTTTGTTAAATTCTTCACCAAGTTTTACGATTTTCTTATTAATTTCGATTAATTCTTCCACCGAATCTACCGGAGATCTATCACTTTCCAACATAAACATATTGTTTCCCAGTGGCTGTATTTCCAAATAATCATAAAATTCCACCAGTCTTGTGATTTCTTCCTGTGGTCTTCCTGCTAAAATCGCCTGATACAACTCTCCCGCTTCGCAGGCTGAACCGATAAGTAAGCCTTCTGAGTACTTCATATATACTGACTTAGGAATTCTAGGCTTTCGGTTATAATAATTCAAATGAGAATAAGAAATCAAACGGTATAAATTCACACGCCCTACTTCATTTTGCGCCAGAATAATAGCATGGTAATATGGAAGTTTTTTCACTTTCTTTTCTGATAGAATGGAAATTTTATTAATGTCATCCAGACTCTTAACATCCCGTTCTTCCAGCATAGGAATGAATTTTCTAAAAATGTGGGCTGTTGCCTCTGCGTCATCCACTGCCCTATGGTGGTTTTCAAGAGAAACGCCCAACACCTTTGCAACCGCATCCAGTGTATGCTTATTTAACGCCGGCAATAGCATTCTTGCCAGAGCAACGGTGTCCATACTGGTAAATTCCCGTTCTATCCCAAGATTTTCACAGTTTTTCTTAATAAAGCTCATATCAAAAGAGGCATTGTGGGCAACCAGTACTGCATCACCACAAAACTCCAGAAATTTTGGCAGAATTTCGTGAATTTCCGGTGCACTAATTACCATATTATCACTGATTCCGGTTAATTTTTCAATTTTAAATGGTATTGGCTCTTTAGGATTCACAAAGCTACTAAAACGGTCTATGATATTCCCATTTTCTACCATTACTGCACCAATTTCAATAATTTTATTTTTGTCTGGTGAAAAACCGGTGGTTTCCAAATCGAAAACTACAAATTTGCCATGTAAATCCTGATTTTGGGAATGCTCTACAATTTCTTTTAAATCATCCACCAAATAGGCTTCCACACCATAAATCACCTTAAAATCACTGTCACGTGGTACTGCATGATTTGCCTCCGGAAACGCCTGAACCACACCATGATCGGTAATTGCAATTGCCTTATGCCCCCATTTCATGGCACGTTTGATAATATCCTTTACATCAGAAACACCATCCATGTCACTCATCTTGGTATGACAGTGCAATTCTACTCTCTTTTCTAAAGAATTGTCTTCTCTGGATACCGTAAAATCTCCAATTTTTTTAATTCCCACCACAGATGCTATGGTAAGCTCGCTGTCAAAACGGTCAATGGTGGTGACACCCTTTACCTTTAGGAAAGCACCTTTACTGACGCCTGCTTTGATTTCGTCCAACTGCTCATTCCGACAGAACATTTTTACCACAATAGTGTCGGTAAAATCGGTAATACTAAAGGAAAGAATTGTTTTTTCATTACGAATCGGGCGTTCGATTACTTCCAATACCTTTCCACGAATCACCACTTCTCCGATTTCTCCGTCAATGGAACGAATTTCGATGGTTTCTTCATCAAAAATATTTCTTCCATAAACTACATCCGGATCATCATCCTTCTTGCCATAGCCTCCAAAAGAACCTGACTTTCGCACAAAAGGCTTCTTTTCTCCGCCAAATTCTTTTTTTGCCGGTGTTGACTCTGCCTTTTTTTCTGTCTGCTCTTTCTTTTGACTCTCGGATACTTCTGCCACCTCTTCTTGTTTCTGTTTTACCTGTCCCCCCAACGCAGAATTGCTTATAATCCGTTCTATTTCTCTGGATATACGCATATCGTCTTCCTTGGTTGCCAGTGAGATGTCTTTCTCTGTTACCTGCATACGGATTTCCACCTGAAGTCCACAACGCTCATTTATCACTTTGTCAAGAATCCGTTCCAGCTCCTCCACCTTTTCTCTGGTGATGGTGGTTGCTTCCACATGAAATTCCAATATATTACCTTCTAACATCTGATAGGTGGCACTTTTAAAAAGCTGGTACTCCATACGGCTGTACGCCTTTAATTCTTCTAAAATACTGTCACTATAGGCTGCCAGCAGATTTTCCGGCGTATATTGACTGGAAAGGCAGAATCTTTCATATATTTTTATTCGCACATTTCCTCTGCGAAACAACTGATTTTTGATAGATTCTTCCATAGTAAAAACATATTTCTTTTCTATCAGACGTTCACTCTCTATATATACACGGATAAAATCACGGGCAGAGGTGGTCGTAACCTTAGTCACAACCACCTCTGCAAAGATATCCTGTAATTCCTGAGAAATTTTCAATTTTGGAAACACTTCAAAAAATGCATTTGCCATAGTTATTTCCCCCAGTTTTCTAATTCATATCGCAATGTATCCAACAGTTCTTCTTCTTTTACCTTGCGGATAATTTCTCCTTTTTTAATAATCAGGCCTTCGCCTTTTCCTCCGGCAACGCCAATATCCGCTTCCTTGGCTTCCCCCGGTCCGTTTACTACGCAGCCCATAACTGCCACTTTTATATTCAAATCAAAATCTGCAGTCATTTCTTCCACTGCATTGGCAAGACCGATCAAATCAATCTGGGTTCTTCCACAGGTTGGACAAGACACAATTTCAATGCCGCCTTTTCTAAGTCCTAATGACTTTAACATCATCTTTGCCGCTTTAATCTCCTCTACCGGATTTCCTGTCAGGGACACACGCATGGTATCACCAATGCCCTGATACAGTAAAATTCCAAGTCCCACAGAAGATTTTATAGTTCCGGAAAACAAGGTACCGGATTCTGTTATTCCAATATGTATTGGGTAATTGGTGGCTTTGGCAAGTTCCTGATGTGCTTCAATGCACATTGGCACATTGGAGGATTTGATGCTGATAACTAAATTATGATAATTAAATTCCTCAATCATCTTCACTTTTGCCATGGCACTTTCCACAATTCCCTGGGCTGTCACTTTTCCGTACTTTTCTAAATATTCTTTTTCTAATGAGCCGCTGTTTACACCAACACGAATCGGAATATTCTTTTCTTTTGCCTTTTCCACCACTGCTTTGATGTTTTCTTTAGAACCAATGTTTCCCGGATTGATTCTGATTTTATCTGCGCCATGTTCCATGGCAGCAATGGCCAGGCGGTAATCAAAGTGAATATCCGCCACCAATGGAATGGAGATTCTTTTCTTAATCTCTCCAAGTGCCTTTGCTGCCTCCATGGTTGGAACCGCACAACGAATGATTTCACAACCTGCCTTTGTCAATTCTTCAATCTGGGCTACCGTTGCTTCCACATCCTCTGTCTTTGTATTTGTCATGGATTGAATTGCAATAGGGTTTCCACCACCTATTTTTCGATTTCCTATCTGAATTACTTTTGTATTCTCTCTATGCATTCTATCAACCTCTATAAAATCCTTTTGATATCATTAATCATAACAAAAACCATCAACGCCATCAACAGTACAATACCAACGAAGTGTACCATCCCTTCTTTTTCCGGTGGAATTTTCTTTCCTCGTATGGCTTCTATAATGAGAAACACCAGTCTTCCACCATCCAATGCCGGGAATGGTAGTAAATTCATTACTCCCAGATTCGCCGTTAACAAAATGGCAAAATTTAACATATTCATTATCACGGTAAAAATGCCATATTGACTGCTCTGTTCATAAGTATCGCTGATAACACTCACAATTCCTACCGGTCCTTGCAATTCAGTTGCCTTTACCTGACCTGTTATTAACATGCTAAGACTTTTAAACACGTATTTAACCCACCAGCGCACTTCATACACACTGTACTTTAATGTTTCAATTGCATTTCCTTTGGTTCTTTCATTGGAACGCATTCCCATTAAATAATATCCGGCTTCTTCATCATATTTTGGAGTAATAGTTACTGTATTTTTCTCTCCATTCCGTTCGTAGGTAAGTTTGATTTCTTCTCCACCATTTAACTGCATAAATAAACTTACTTCCCGATAAACTTTCACAGATTCATTGTTTAATTTTACAATTTTATCACCTGTCTGCAATCCTGCCTCCTGCATAGGATACCCATCAATTACTTCACCGATGGTTGGGGCATCATAGCCTATACATCCAATTAGTATCACAGAAAAAACAAATGCAAGGATGAAATTAAAAATAGGTCCTGCGGCAATTACTGAAATTCTTGCCCACACAGATTTTTCCTGAAAAGATCTTGATTTATCATAATCTTCTTCCGTTGTCATTCCATCTTCCCCAAGCATCATACAGGAACCGCCAAATGGAAACAACTTAATACAATATTCTGTTTCTCCCTTTTTTACATGCACAATCCTTGGACCCATTCCTATGGAAAACTGGGTTACACAGATCCCATTCTTCTTTGCCAAAAGAAAATGTCCTAATTCATGTATAATTACTACAACACTAAATATAAGTAACGACCATACTATTTTCACTTTACCACCTGCTCTCAATCATTTCATATACGGATTTCTCTACTTCTAAAATCTCATCTACAGATGGATTTTCTATTATCTTATGTGACTTCATACATGTTTCGATAATTTCTACAATTTCCAAATATTTTATCTTTCTGTCTAAAAACTTGGCAACTGCCAGTTCGTTAGCCGCGTTATAAACTGTTGGCATAGAACCGCCTGCTTTTGAGGATTCCAATGCCAGTGCCAGCCCACGGAAAGTTTCCATATCCGGCTTTTCAAAAGTCATTGTGCCCAACTGTGCAAAATTCAGTCGTTCTCCCGCCAAAAACTTTCTGTCCGGATAATACAGTGCATATTGGATTGGCAGTTTCATATCCGGTGTGCCAAGCTGTGCAATCACTGCACCATCTTTGTACTCTACCATGGAATGAATCACACTCTGAGGATGTACCACCACCTCTATCTGCTCCAGCTCCACACCAAAAAGCCATTTTGCTTCTATTACTTCCAGTCCTTTGTTTACCAGCGTGGAAGAATCAATGGTGATTTTTCTTCCCATTGCCCAGTTTGGATGTTTCAATGCATCTTCCACCTGAATATTAACCAAGTCTTCTCTCTTTCTACCACGGAAAGGACCACCAGAAGCAGTTAGTAACAACTTACTCACCTGCTCCCTTTTTTCTCCCTGAAGCGACTGGAAAATAGCACTGTGTTCGCTGTCCACAGGAAGAATCTTCACGTTTTTCTCTTTTGCTAATGGCATGATAATATGACCTGCAGTAACAAGTGTTTCCTTATTTGCCAATGCAATGTCTTTTCCTGCTTCAATGGCAGCAATGGTAGGACGGATTCCAATCATTCCCATAATAGCAGTCACTAAAATTTCCACCTCAGGAATCACTGCAATTTCCAACAAGCCCTCCATTCCGCAAAGTACTTTTACCGGCATATCAGAGAGTCTCTCCCGCAATTCCTTTGCTTTTTGTTCACTTGACATGCACGCATAGACAGGTTTAAATTCTCTCACCTGTTTTTCCAACAATTCCACATTATTTCCGGCTGCCAATGCAATTACTTTTAAATCATCATTTGCCCGAACCACTTCTAACGTCTGGGTTCCTATGGAACCTGTAGAGCCAATGATAGCTATATTCTTCATACTGTTTTTTTACCTCTTTTCTTCCTTTGGTGCTTTATGCAAAAACTACAAATAAAAAATAAATCACCGGTGCTGTAAAAATCACACTGTCAAAACGGTCTAAAATCCCACCATGACCTGGAATCAATGTTCCATAATCTTTGATATCGTAATTACGCTTGATAGCAGAAGCTGCCAAATCACCAATCTGCGAAATTACTGCTCCTACCGCCCCGATTAACGCAAACAGGACCACAGGACTGACTGCTGTCTGTATATTATTTCTCAGTGCATAACCATACACCGCACCTACAATCGCAGAACCTGCAATACCGCCAATGGAACCTTCTACGGATTTTTTCGGACTTAATTTCGGTGCCAACTTATGTTTTCCCAGTAACATTCCCACACAATAAGCAGAAGTATCACACACCCAGGAACATACAAACACAAGCCACACTAAATACTGTCCGTATTCATCTACCATTCTTATCTTATAAATAAAGGAAAGCATAATGCTTACATAAAAAAAGCCAAAAAAGGAAAGCCATACATCGCTTGCCTTATATTTCGGAAATGTAAAGACATATACAGCCATCAAAAGAATCAAATATGCTATGGCTATAATCTCAAAATAATTATTTCCTGAAATCAACTCACATGCATTATTTTCTCCCAGCCATAAACACCCATAAAATAATATGCTTATAATATAAGAAAGAATTCCAAATATATTTTTTTGATTTTTTAATACCCGGTTTATTTCAACCAGACCTACAAGCGAAATGAAAAGAGTAAGACTCCACAAGATATTTCCACCCAGAATAAGTGCAACAGCCAGAATAATTACTAGAACAATTCCACTGATTAACCTTGCCTTAAACATATTACTCCTCCTTTACGCCTCCGTATCTACGTTCTCTTTTGTTATAATGAGCAATTGCTTTTTCCAGTTCTTCTTTGCTGAAATCTGGCCAATGCACATCTGTAAAATAGAATTCTGCATAAGCCAGCTGCCATAATAAATAATTTGACAGACGTTGCTCCCCACTGGTGCGAATCATCAAGTCCGGATCCGGAATACCCTTAGTATCTAAATATTCTGCAATACATTCTTCTGTAATTGCTTCCGGTTCCACTTTGCCCTGTTTTACATCTTCTGCCAACTTTGTAATGCCACGTCTTAGCTCATCACGGCTTCCATAATTAATTGCAATTTGAAAATGAAGACCATCATTGTCCTTTGTAGCCTCTTCCAATTCTAAAATTTTTGTTCTGATATCTTCATCCAGTCGGGTGATATCGCCAATTACTTTTACACACATTTTATTCTTGTGTGCTGTTTTTATACATGTTTTCATGTAATTTCTTAAAAGCTTCATTAATGCATCTACTTCATCCTGAGAACGTTTCCAGTTTTCTGTGGAAAATGCATACACAGTAAGATACTGAATACCCATTTTATAAGCTTCTTCACAAATCACTTCCACGTTTTTACTTCCCTGTACATGACCATAATTTCTAGGCATACCTTTAGCTTTTGCCCATCGTCCATTTCCATCCAATATAATTGCCACATGTTTAGGTATATTCATCCTAAATCCTCCAAATTCTCTCATTATCACGGTAGTACTTACCATGTTCTATGTAAAGTTATGGGGCACAGTAAGTCTACTATGCCCCCATAAAACTTATACAGTAAGTATTTCCTTTGATTTTTCATCAATTGCTTTATCGACTTCTGCAATATATTTATCTGTTAATTTCTGTAACTGGTTTTCTAAATCTTTCACTTCATCTTCGGAAATTTCTGTTTTGCCCAGTTTCTTTAATGCATCATTTCCATCACGTCTGATGTTACGAACAGCAACTTTTGCCTGTTCACCTTTTTTCTTCACATCTTTTGCAAGTTCTTTTCTTCTGTCCTCTGTAAGTTCAGGGAAAACCAAACGAATGATTTTACCATCATTAGTAGGATTAATTCCCAAATCTGAGCAAAGAATTGCTTTTTCAATTTCTTTTACCAAAGAAGCTTCCCAAGGCTGAATCTGAATCATTCTTGGTTCCGGAACAGTTACATTGGCAACCTGCTGCAAGGTTGATGGTGTTCCATAATAGTCTACTCTGATTTTATCTAACACATGAGGATTGGCTCTCCCTGCTCTGATGGTGCCTAACTCACCGATTAAATTTTCATATGATTTTTGCATTTTTTCATCATACTGTACTAATCTTTCATCCATTGTTTTGCTTTCCTCCTAAACAGTTACTTTGGTACCTGTAAATTTACCATTTACAGTATTTACAATACTATTTTCTTCATTTAAACCGAATACCATCATAGGCATTTTGTTTTCCATACACATAATAGATGCTGTCAAATCCACCACTGCCAGCTTATTGGCAACCACTTCATCAATTGAAATTTCATCGTATTTCTTAGCGTCCTTATTTACTTTCGGGTCGCTATCGTATACCCCATCGATTGCTTTTGCCAGCAGAATTACATCTGCTTCGATTTCAATAGCTCTCAACACAGTTGCTGTATCTGTTGAGAAATATGGATGTCCTGTACCGCCTGCAAAGAACACTACCATATTTTTGGAAAAATACTTTTCTGCTCTATCCTTAGAATAAAGCTTTGAAAAATTGCCACATTCAAACGGTGTCAGCACCTGGGTCATCATTCCTACAGAGCGGAAAATTTCAGAAACGTAAATACAGTTCATAACTGTAGCTAACATTCCAATCTGGTCTGCTTTGGTTCGTTCAATTGTTTCACTGGTTCTTCCACGCCAGAAATTTCCACCGCCAATTACGATTCCTACCTGAATTCCGGAATCTACCAACTGTTTTACCTGATTTGCCACCTCTGTTACCGTAGGCTCATCAAATCCTGTTTTTTTATCTCCTGCAAGAGCTTCACCGCTTAATTTTAATAATACTCGTTTCATCTGTTCGTCCTCTTATTTTTCGTCAAAGATTCCCTGTACATCTACTTCACTGTTGTAGCACTGTGAGAAAGTACCTTCAATAACCGCACCACTGTTAATCTGTACAGAACGGGATTTGATATTACCCATAACAACTGCAGATGTATCTACTACTACTGGTCCGTTCACATCAATATCACCTTTTACGGCCCCTGCAATTACAGCTGAAGTAGCTGAAATATTACCAATGATTACTGTTCCATTTCCGACCTTTACAGTTTCATCGCTGCAGATTTCGCCTTCAATTCTTGCCTGATTTACGAAAATTTCTGCTGCTCTTGAGTTACCATTTACTTTACCTGAAATAGTAAGCTTTCCTTTACATGTGATATTACCGGTAATATCTCCTACCACTTCGATGGAACCATCAGATTCCACATCACCTTTGATTCTCATTCCCTTTGTAATTACCGCTACATCTTCACTGGTTGGAGTTCCGTCATTCATAATTGTTGACTGTTCCTCTACTAAACTTTCCATTTCATTTGCTTCCATTGACATTTCATTTTCCTCCTGGTTCATTGTTTCATCTATTATCTCATTTTCTTTCATGAAATCTTCCAATGTTAATTCTTCTTCCTCTAATTTAATTTCTTCTGTATGAAGTTCCGCAAATAAATCTGCTTCTTTTGCCAATTCTTCTACTGCTTCTTCCACCGGTTCTTCTACGATTTCTTCCTCTTCTTCCGGTTCTACAACATTTTCTTCCGGAAACTCTAGCACTTCTTGAACAACTTCTTCCATTGCTTCTTCTGTAGCTGCTTCTTCTGTTACCGCTTCTTCCTGTGTTGCAACTTCAGGGGCGATATCTTCTACCGGTTCTTCCGGTATAATAAACTTATCCATAATGCTGTCTGTTTCGATAGCTGTTTCTTCTACCTCTTCTGCTGTTTCTTCCGGCTGTTCTTCCATATCTAAAACCAGTTCTTCCTGCACTTCTTCTACCTCAGCTGGGATTTCCTCTTCCGGTAAATCTAATAAGCCTGGTATCATTTCCTCTGATGCAGCCTCTTCTGTCATGATTTCTTCCACTACGGTTTCTTCTATATTTTTTTCTTCTTCGACTTCTACTGCCTCATCTAAAATCAGTTCAGGAATGGTTTCTTCTACTACTCCTTCAGCAGTGATTTCTTCGGATACACTCTCTTCGGAAACTTCTGCAACTTCTTCTGTAAAGCTTGTTGTTTCCTCCGGAATCACAAACTCCTCTGCAACCACCGGTGTTTCAAACAAAATCGCATCTGAAAGCACTTCCGATTCTTCTTCCGGAATCACAAACTCCTCTGCAATATCTGCCGGTTTCTCTTTATCTTCCTTTTCTTCCAGTTTTGCCAGCATTTCCTCCTCAGAAGGCATTAATTCACTGACTGCCTGAGATAAATCCTCTTTAAAATCTTTAAAAAAACTCATCTGTATTCCTCCATTCTCTCCCTTTTATTTGTTTTCCAACTCATCTGCTTTGATATGCTGTATCGGTTTTACATCTTCTGTAATCGGAAGAATGTCCACATCCATTTTCTGTAACTCCTCCAACAACATTGGAAGGGCTTCCACAGTGTTTGGCTTGTCTACGGCATCGTGCATCAGGACAACTGAATTTCTATATATCCCCACATCCTGAATCACGTTCTGAATCAGTGCTTCTGGTTCCAAAGACTTGCTTGTGGCATCTCCACTGGAAACATTCCAGTCAAAGTATGTAATTCCTTCATCATTTAAATATTTAATAAATTCCTGCATACCAATATTGCTTACCAAATTGCTGCTTCCTCCCGGGAAACGAAACAATTTGACATCTTCCCCTGTCGCTTCTTTTAACAGTTTTTCCAGTCGTTCAATATCCTTTGCAAAATCTTCCACAGACTGATATATGGTACTATATTGATGAGAATAAGAGTGCATCCCTAGTGTATGCCCTTCTTCTACAATCTTCTCGTACATCTCCATGGAATACTCATCTTCTTTTCCAACTACAAAAAATGTTGCTTTCACATTATATTGCCGCAAAATTGCAAGGATTTCTTCAGTTCCGGTGCTTGGTCCGTCATCAAATGTGAGATAAACCTTTTTTCTTCCATCCCCTTCCTGTTCAACTGCTTCATCTGTTTCTGTAGTTTCCGGAAGTCTGCTTGCAAGAATTTCAGCTTCTATCTGTTCTCTTTTTTTAGCCTCTTCTTGAGCCAGCTGTTCTTCTTTTTGTATATTTTCCCGCATTTCATATAACTGATCAATCTGCTTTTGCATAGTACTTACCTTTATCAACAGGCAGATACACATAATGATAGGAATTAGTATTACACCAATTAATGTAATTATAATTGCGTGTTTTAAATTTTTTACACGCTTCTTTCTTCTTTCTAATTCTTCGTTTTTGTCATTAATTTGTTCCATCCTACTCTCCGTTATAGACTTTTCTTTCTGACCTCTTAAAGATAAGGATAATCATATTCTGATTATCCTTATCCCCTTAAACACGAAGTACCATGCTATATAATAACATATTTTCAGTTATTCGTACAGTATTAATTTTTTAAATATTTTCTTTCGACAAACTTTCTTTTACTTTTCGCATATGTTCTTTTATTTTTTTCTGGCTCTTTTTATTGTCACTAAACGCGTTCTCATAATCTAAGTTTTTCTTTCCTCTGTATAAATGTTTTTTCTTTTCCATATTTCACCACTTCAAAAAGCCCCTAAAATCGCCGATAGTCCGACAATTCCAAGGGCTTTTCCATATACAACTGCCTTAATACAGACAGTATGCATTCCTTTTTATTTTGCTAATTAGCCTAACTGTGCAGCAACTTCTGCAGCAAAGTCTGTTTCTACTTTTTCAATTCCTTCGCCTGTTTCAAAACGAACAAATTTCTTGATTGTAATCTTAGCGTTGTTAGCTTTTGCTACTTCTTCAACGTATTTGCTTACAATCTGCTTTCCATCTTCTGCTTTAACGTATACCTGATCTAAAAGACAAATTTCTTTTAATTCTTTGTTGATACGTCCCATAACCATACCATCGATAATCTTATCGTTAGCATCTGGTTTTTCATTCTTAGCCTGTGTTCTTAAGATTTCTTTTTCTTTTTCGATGTAGTCAGCATCTACTTCATCTCTGCTTGTGTAAAGTGGTTTTAAAGCAGCTGCCTGCATAGCTACGTTTCTAGCCATTTCTTTGATGTCATCATTTACAACATCTGTTTCAACATCTACTAAAACACCAATCTTTCCGCCTGCATGGATGTAAGAAGCTACGAAACCGTTTTCTTCTGTAATCTGTTCAAATCTTCTGATGTTCATGTTTTCACCGATAACAGCAATCTGCGCTGCTAAAGCTTCATTTACAGTCTTGCTTGTATCTAATGCCCATGGTTCAGCTAAGAAAGCTTCAATATCTGTTGCTGTTGTATTTAAAGCCTGTGCTGCAACTTCTGCAACATAGTTCTGGAATTTTTCGTTCATTGCCACGAAGTCTGTTTCTGCATTAACTTCTACAACTACTGCTTTCTTTGCATCTTCTGTAAGAGTTGTTGCAACAAGACCTTCTGCTGCTACTCTTCCGGCTTTTTTCTGTGCTGTAGCAAGTCCTTTTTCACGCAAGAATTCAACTGCTTTTTCGATGTCACCATCTGTAGCTGTTAAAGCTTTCTTACAATCCATCATACCTGCACCGGTCATTTCTCTTAATTCTTTTACCATTGCTGCTGTGATAGCCATTTTTCATTCCTCCGTTTTTAGTAATCTAATTATTCTGCTACTGCTTCTTCTGCAACTTCTTCTGTAGCAAGCTGTTCTCCCTGGTTAGCTTCGATAACAGCATCTGCCATCTTAGAAACGATAAGTTTAACTGCACGGATTGCATCATCGTTACCTGGGATTACATAATCTAATTCTTCTGGATCACAGTTTGTATCTGCGATACCGATTAACGGAATACCTAATGTATGTGCTTCCTGAATACAGATTCTTTCTTTCTTTGGATCTACTACAAAGATAGCATCCGGAAGTTTCTTCATGTTCTTGATACCGCCAAGGTTCTTTTCCAATTTAGCAAGTTCTTTCTTTAATTCGATAACTTCTTTCTTTGGAAGAACATCTGCTGTTCCATCTTCCATCATTGTTTCGATTTCTTTTAATTTTGCACATCTCTGCTGGATAGTTTTGAAGTTTGTTAACATACCTCCTAACCATCTTTCGTTTACATAGTACATTCCACAACGTTCTGCTTCTGTCTTGATAGCATCCTGAGCCTGTTTCTTTGTACCAACAAAAAGAATTGTACCACCATCTGCTGCGATGTCAGCAATTGCTTTGTAAGCTTCATCTACTTTACCTACAGATTTCTGTAAGTCAATGATATAAATACCATTTCTTTCTGTGTAGATGTATTCTGCCATCTTAGGGTTCCATCTTCTTGTCTGATGTCCAAAATGTACACCTGCTTCAAGTAACTGTTTCATTGAAATAACGCTCATTTTCTTTCCTCCATTTGGTTGTTTTCGTTCATGTGCTTCCGATTACCAACAGACCACCCGCATACGCAGGCACCAGTCTGAAATCCACACATGTGTTTTTTTGCCTCGAGTATTATATCATAAGATTTTTATAAATGCAACTGGATTATCAATTTTTATACGTATCTTTTTTGTGATTTTATTTTGTTTCTTTTACTTTTTTGCGTCTTCCCGTAAGGAGCACCCCTGCCATTACCGCTGTAAATGGGGCTACTGTTACCAGACCAAAGCTTCCTACCACCGTATCTAACACTTCTGCTGCCACATATTTATAATTCAAAATATGGTCAATTGGTGTTCCCTGAGCCATAAATACCATAAGAAGGGATACATATCCGCCGGAGTATGCCAATAACAGGGTTGTTGTCATGGTTCCCATAGCAGCCCGGCCTACATTCATCCCAGAAAGAATTGCTTCTTTTTTTCTAATATCCGGTTTTTTCTCTACTACTTCTGCGATAGCAGATGTAATATCTACAGCTAAGTCCATCATTGCACCGGAAGCTCCAATAAAAATACTACTCATAAAAATAGCGGTCAAATCCAGATACTGATAACCGCTATATAGCAATGACTCTGCATTCGGCATAATAGCTCCATGGATTTGAAATAAATCTGTAAATACCACACCTAAAATACAAGTGGTCATCACACCTAACAGCGCTCCTGAGGTTGCTGCTACTGTTCTCTTATCCACTCCATACACAAAGAAAATGATAATTGCCGTTAATATGGCAGTGATAATAATTCCTACCCAGACTGGGGAATATCCTTTCAAATAACAAGGCACTAATATCTTCCATATCATTAACACTGTTATAATAAAGGAAAGAATTGCCTGAAAACCATTTTTACCTGCAAAAATCACAAGAAACACTGCAAAAATTGCCAACAAAATAATTTCTTTATTCAACCGGTAATGGTCTGACATCACTACTGACTTAATCTCCTGGCCATCGAAACTGATGGTAAGCAATGCCCTGTCACCCACTTCATACACTTTGTCCTTTTCTAAAGAACCGCTCAGGAAATTGACGCCTTCTAATTCCCGACCTTCAAATATTCCATTTTCAATTTTTACGGTACAAGACTGTTCCCCCGATTGGATTAAGCCGGAACTTATAATTGCAGAATTGTCTGTTTTTATTACCTCACCAATGGCACGTTCTGTCCCCTGATAAATAATAGCATCCTCATAGCCCGTTGGAATAGCCATGAGGATACCAATTAAAATCAAACCTACTATGGTAGTAATGAAAACAGTTTTCTGCTTTTGAAAAAGCTGCTTCATTTTCTCTTAACCTCTAATTCTACTGTACTTCTAATAATTCTGCCATCTTGTTATAGATATCAGTATTGTCATAATAACCGTCAAAGTTTTCTGCGCCTGCACCTTCCGCTAACACTTCTACCGGTAAACCTGTATGTGCATAGGAACCAAAGTTAATACCACTCTTATTATTTAAAATATGAGTAATGGTTACAGTTAATGGTTCATAGCTTCCGTACAGTACATATTCTTCCTGACCGAATTCTTCTTCTTCTTCTCCGGTACGTGACATTGTTGTTTCGTATGCTGCTTTTAACTGTTCATATTCATATGTAGTCATCACAAGTGCTCCTGTATCTTCTGATTCTGGATGCTTGTCTGCACTGTCTTTCTGGTTACTTGATTCCGAAGTTTCTTCTGTTGGAACCTGTAAACCAAATAATTCTGTAACATCTTTCATTACGGTATCGAAATCTGTCTTGTTTTCCTTGTAAGCACTTACATAATCAGAATCATATTTTGCATATGAAATTTTCTGATTTTCAAAGTTTGTTAAAAAAGTATCATAGTCAGTACCTGCATATCCAATAGTCAGACCACCTGTTTCATGGTCACCAGTCACGATAATCAGAGTTTCGTCCGGATGTTCATTATAAAATTCCAATGCTTTTCCAACTGCATCATCTAATGCAATGGTATCTGTAATTGTAGAAGCTGCATCATTTGCATGACATGCCCAGTCGATTTTTCCGCCTTCTACCATCATAAAGAATCCATTTTCATTATCTAATACTTCAATTCCCTTTTCTACATAATCAGCTAAGGACCATTCACTTTCCTGACGGTCAAGTTCATATGCCATAGCATCGCCATCAGCTAAATGTTCGTCGATTACAATTGTTTTTCCATCTTCTGCTGTTAAAGCCTCTGCTTCTGCCTGTGTTTTAACAACTTTATACCCTGCATTTTCAGCTAAAGTATATAAATCTTCCTGATTTTCTTCAGCCCCTGTAGTCTGTTTCAAACCACCACCCGCAAAATAATCAAATCCACTTTCAATCATTTCCAAACCGATTTCATAGTAACTGTTTCTGGATTCCTGATGTGCATAAAAAGCTGCCGGCGTTGCATGGTTTAAGTTTACAGTAGATAAAATACCAACTTTGTAATCCTTCTGAGCCTTTAATTTTTCTGCAATAGTTTCATATTTCTGTGTAAAATCTTCGCTTACATTAATACTTCCGCTCCAAGTCTTATTTCCTGTTGCAATAGAAGTTGCTGTAGAGGCAGAATCCGGTGCAAAAGAAGTACTGTCATAAGTCTGCGCAGAACCGGAAACATCAAAATTCATCATGTTTAATTTATTTTCACTGGTTAAAACTGTTTTGTCTTCATCTTCCACACTGACACTCTTTTCATTTCCCTGATTTACCATTGTGTTTGCATAGTAATTTGTCAACTGTATCTGTGGATAACTCATTCCGTCACCAATGAACAGAAATACATACTTTGGTATTCCTTCTTTCTGCTCTGCTACTTCTTCTGCCTGTATTGCTTCCTTTGTTGATTCTTCTGTAGTTTCTACTGCAGCTTCTGCCTGAACCTGTTCTGCTGCGTTTTCTCCCTGACTGCCACAACCAGCCAATGATACCATCACAAAGGTTCCTGCCAATAAAATAGATACAATTTTTTTCTTCATTTTCATAATCTCCTTTTCGCATGATTTACCATCTTTTCATTCGTTTTTATCTTAAAGGAGATTTATTAGTTTTTTCTGCTGTTTTTGTAAAGTCTTTGTAAAACTTGATTTTTCCCTATTCTTCAATTATATTCACGTGTTCTCCCAGCTCGGACAAATCTGTAATATCATTGTCTTCGCACCACAGCATTTTCAAATTTTTCAGTTCTTTTAATGGTGCCACACTGGAAATATAATTATCTGAGATATTTAGTACTTCCAGTTTAGAGAGTCCTTTTGCAAATTCAATATTTTCCAGACCTGTCCCTACCATATAAAGTTCTGTCAGATTAGGAAACTTTTGAAATCCCTGAGCATAATTCGAAACATCAATCTGTGTTCCTTCACCACTTGAGTAATACTCATTTGGATCATATTCCGTTCCGTAATTAATCAGTTCTGCTTCATTCATACTTAATATTTTTAAATTCTCGTTTCCCGTCAACTTATTAAAATCAAAGGCTACATGGCATCCATCCATGCAAAATTCCTGTAAATTCGGTAGTGATAACAATTCCTCTACATAACCAAATATATACGTTCCGCTAATATCCAGAACTTCAAGCCCGGTAAGTTCCATTAATGGCGACAGTGTTTTTGTATAAGATTTTGTATCATTAATATGTAATTCTTTCAAATTGCTTAACCTGTTAAGAACTGCAAGATTTTCCAGATTGCTATAAGAAAGTGTAAGTTCTGTTACATTAACAGCGTTTCCTGCAAATGAAATATCATCTGCACCTTCTACATAAAGTTTTTTCAAATTTTTCATTCCTGCAAAGGTTGGCAGAATGTCATCGTAGCTGACACCTATAGAAGCTTCCTCCAGTTCCGTAAATTCATCTACCAGACTATAATCTGTTACATCATAATTTTCCAGTAATGTCAGCTGTCTTAAAGTACCCTTATGACTTCTTAACGGTTCTATGCTTTTTATGGCACTTCCACAGATTGCCACATCCTCTAACTGCGGCATTTCATCCATAAAATCTATATTCTTCAAATTTTCTGATCTAATCAAAATCTTCTTAAGATTTTTTAATGATGCCAGTGTCCCAAAATTATTTATCCGGCTCCCATCTTCAATTACCAATGTTTCCAAATGTTCCAGACTGCTTAAATTACTTAGCTCTGTAATTTGACCCGCTTTTATATAAAGGGCTTCCAAATTCTGAAATTCTTCGATACCCTTTAAAGAATCTATCGAAAAGCCATCTCCAATGGTAATACTTCGGATATTTTCCTTATCAGAAATCAAACCAGCAAATGTTTCCGGCGCTTCTCTCAGACCAATCTCTTCTAAATTTGTTAATTCATTCAAATCATCTTCATATAAAATGTACATTGCATTTGACAAATCTAATCTCTTCAATCCCGGAAAACATTTTAAATCTTCCATATCTTCACTCAGATATTCACCAAAATAGATTACGTTTTCTTCCCCATCACTAATGCTATAGGTAATATCATAATCATTGCCCAGACAAATGCTTGTAATACTTGCATATTCTTCTTTTGTTACTTCTGTATAATCTTTTTGGAAAGCTTCTGAAACGAATTTCTGAAAAAGTTCTGACTCCGGCAGGTAACTATCCTGTTCCTGTTCTGTATCATATTCATCTTCCCAGTCACTTGTGATATCTTCGTAATTTTCATAATCATAATCTCTTGACACCGTTTGTTCCGGCATATATTTCTGTATTGCTCCACCCCCTCCCAGCAAAACGATTGCTGCTGGTATTGCTATCTTCCATATTTTTTTACCACCGGTACTTCCAGAGGTTATACTACTGCCAGTTCCCAGACCGCTGCCAGCTGTCACACTGCTATCGGATATAGAATATCCACATTTTATACATTTGTATCTGTTGTTGTTCAAAACCATTTTACTGTCACAAAATGGACATTTGTTATTTTTCTTTCCCATATTTTACTTTTACACTCTTTCATCAAAACGTTTATTCATTTTCATTCCCTTTTAATTTTTCCACTGCAACTTGTGTATGTTCTGCAAACAGCTTCTGAATAGCTTCCAATTCACCTAACCCCCGAAATATACATTCCACTTCATACCCTGTATTTTCAAAGGTTTTCTTCCAAGAACTTTCTTTCTCTCCTGCAATATCTTTTTTTGTATGATTTCCAACTGCAATCATCAGTGGCAGCAATACTATTCTCTTGTATTCTCTCGCCCGAATTGCTCCCATTACATCCGCTAATGTTGGAGCTGCTTTTATCGTTCCTATGTAATAATTTGTATATCCCGATTTTGCAAGCATCTTCTGCAGTTTAACATATACCTCATTAGCATCTGTTTCCGTACCATGACCCACAAGACAAATCGCTGTTTTCCCGTCATCATATTGTGCATTTTCCCCTGTTACTGCCTTTATTACTTTTTCAAAATCAACTTCATTGCTTAACAACGGTTCGCCAATAACAACTTTTTCAAATTCGTTGGAATAACCGGAAATATCTTTTGTTAATTCAACATACCCCAGGCCTTTCATTAAATGCGTCGGCTGGATTACTAATTGTTTTACTCCGTTCTCTACCGCACGCTCCAATGCCTCTTTTACATTGTCTATCCTAACATTATCATTTCTTTTTATATGTTCAATGGCAATTTGGCTGGTAAATGCATGTCTTACTAAAAAAGAACTGAATACGGACTCTATTTTTTCTTCAATAGCCCTTATTGTCTTATGTCTGCTACTATCACCAGTTCCCACACTTACTATCAAAACTTCTTTTTTATTCATGAATATATTTTCCCGGGTAAGCCGTCAGTGTCATATTTTTCCGCCCGAAGCCTCTATTCTTTCCGCAAGCTCCATCAAATACACATAACGCTCCATTTTTTCTTCTAATTTGCTTTCTGTTTCTTCTTTTTCTTTGGAAAGCTCATTTAATTTCACAAAATCCGTAGCTGCTTTTAAGATTTCCTGCTCCAATTCACTTACTCTTTCTTCCAGCTTTTCGATATCTTCTTCAATGGTTTCATATTCCTTTTGTTCTGCGTAAGTAAATTTCAATTTCTTTTCTCTAGGGCGCTCTTTGTAGGCAGTCGCAGCCTCTTTGGAAGACTTCTTTACAGTAATTTCCTCATACGGATTTCCTGCTTTTTCCAGATAATCACTGTAACCTCCTTCATATTGCTTCAACACTCCACTTTCAAAAGCAAATATGCGGTCTACTATTTTATCCAGAAAATATCTGTCATGCGAAACAGTAATTACAATACCATCAAAATGTTCTAAATATTCCTCTAAAATTCCCAAAGTCTGAATGTCCAAATCATTGGTAGGTTCATCCAGTATCAACACATTTGGTGCTTCCATAAGAATTTTTAATAAATACAATCTTCTTTTTTCGCCACCGGAAAGCTTTTCTATCTTAGAATACTGTAATGTACTGTCAAACAGGAAACGCTCCAGCATTTTAGAAGCAGAAACCAGACCTTCGTCTGTTCGGACAAATTCCGCTGTTTCCTTAATATAGTCAATGACGCGCATGGTATCATCCAGCTTTTCATTTTCCTGAGAAAAATAACCAATCCTTACAGTTGGACCCACTTCCACATAACCTGCATCCGGTTCCAGCTCGCCTACGATAATTTTCATTAGCGTGCTTTTTCCACAGCCGTTTTCTCCTACAATTCCAATACGGTCATTACGTAAAAATATGTAAGAGAAATCACGAATCAACGTCCGGTCCTCATAACCTTTGCAAATACCAGAAAGTTCTACGGTCTTTTTCCCCAGTCTTGAGGATACTGACGATAACTCTACACTCTCTGCTTTTTCCGGTGCTTTGATATCTTTCAAAGCTTCAAAGCGCTCAATTCTGGCTTTCTGCTTGGTAGAACGTGCCTGTGCACCACGACGAATCCATTCTAATTCTGTACGGAGAATATTTTTGTTCTTTTTATAGGTAGCAAGCTCCATATCTTCTCTCTGGGCTTTCAGCTCCAGAAAGCCCTCAAAGTTAGTCTGATAGCTGTATAACTTTCCACGGTCTATTTCCACAATTTTATTGCATACCCTGTCAAGAAAATAACGGTCATGAGTGACCATAACAAGAGCACCACGTCTTGCTTTTAAATAATTTTCCAGCCACAGCACCATGGTATTATTCAAATGGTTAGTGGGCTCATCCAGTATCAAAATATCACATGGCTTCAACAATGCTGCCGCCAAAGCAACCTTCTTCTTCTGACCTCCGGATAAAATATCTACCGGAATGTCATATTTATCAAAGCCCAAAATATTTAGAATACGCTTGCTTTCACCTTCTACCTCCCAAGTCCCACCGCCTGCTGCATTGTTGTCTGCCACATAATCATAAATGGTGATACCTTTTGGAAACTCCGGGTTCTGAGGCAAATAATTAATCACTACATGGTTGCCTAAAATCAATTCTCCTTCATCCACCTGGTCTTTTCCTGCCAACAGCTTTAAAAGACTTGATTTTCCGGTTCCATTAATGCCAATGACACCTATTTTTTCCTTATCATCAATGGAGAAGTCCACCTGGTCCAGCAGTACCTTATCGGTATGCGCCTTTGTAATTTTGGAAGCAGTCAATAAGTTCATATAATTATCCTCTTTGTTCTATAATATAAGTCAAAATTTCTTCTGCAACTTTAGATTTATCCATCAGTTCCAATTCTTTCACTTCTTCTTTTGTAATCATGGTTACTACATTAGTATCTGTGCCAAAGCCGGCACCTTTTACTTTCAGGTTGTTTGCCACAATCATATCAATATTCTTTTTCTCTAACTTGGCTCTGGAATTTTCCAGCATATTCTGGGTTTCCATAGAAAATCCGCACAAGAACTGATGTTCTTTCCTGTGTTCTCCAAGATATTTTAAAATATCTGTGGTATTGGTAAGTTCCAAGGTAGCACCCTCACCTTTTTTCTTTATCTTTTCATCGTTAGTGTGTACCGGGGTGAAATCTGCCACTGCTGCCACCTTGATAATAATATCTTGTCTGTCCGCCTCTGCTGCCACCGCTTCAAACATATCTTTGGCACTTACCACTTGAATCACCTTCACAAATGGTGGGAAACCTACGGATACGTTTCCGGCAACCAAGGTTACCTCTGCACCACGCTCCATAGCAGTTCTGGCGATGGCAATTCCCATTTTTCCGGTTGAATGATTGGAAATAAAGCGCACCGGGTCAATGGCTTCTCTTGTTGCTCCTGCAGTCACCAAAACTTTCAGTCCTGCCATATCTTTTTCATAATGAATCTCTTTTAAAATATAATCTAATAACACCGTTTCGGACGGCATCTTTCCTGCACCGGTATCACCGCATGCCAGATACCCCACATCCGGTTCAATAACTTCCATACCGAAACGTCTTAATTTTTCAATATTATCCTGCACAATCGGGTTCACAAACATATTAGTATTCATGGCAGGGGCAATAATTTTCTTACATCTGCAAGCCATGGCTGTGGTAGTAAGCATATCATCTGCAATTCCATTGGCAAGCTTTCCGATCACATTGGCCGACGCCGGTGCAATCAGTAAAATATCTGCTTTTTTCGCCAAAGATACATGTTCTACATTATAGTTAAAATTTCTATCAAAGGTATCCACTAAACATTTATGATTGGTAAGTGTTTCAAAGGTAATAGGATTAATAAAATTGGTGGCGTTTTCTGTCATCAGCACGTGAACGTCTGCACGAAGTTTCACCAGCATACTGGCTAAATTGGCAATTTTATATGCAGCAATGCTTCCGGTAACGCCCAGTACTACCGTTTTCCCCTGTAACATATTGTTTTCTTCCTTTCGTCTTAACTTTCTCTTATCTTATTTTAAAGAATTGGTGAAAGCTCTCCATATTTTTCATAACGTGAAGTTTTTGCAATCTTATTTTCTCCGTCCACAAACACTACATGTGGCTTATGTGTTTTGGCTTCTTCCGGAGTCATTTCACAGTATGCCATGATAATGATATGGTCATCTACCTGTACCTGTCTTGCTGCTGCACCGTTTAAGCAAATCATTCCGCTGCCCGGTTCGCCTGCAATGGTATAGGTTTCAAAACGGTTTCCATTTTCCACATCTACAATCTGTACTTTTTCATATTCATAAATGTTAGCCGCTTCCATAAGTTCCGGGTCCACCGTAATGCTTCCCACATAATTCAATTCTGCCTGCTTTACAACTGCTCTGTGAATCTTTCCTTTTAACATGGTAATCGTCATATTGTTTTCTCCTTACTTTTACATATGTTTGTTTATCGCTAGTCCGGACTGCACACTCAAAATGCCTAAAAAGCAGGCATTTTTACTTGCAGTCCTCATTGTTTAAAATAAAGTTGTCAATCAAGCGGGTTTTTCCGATGTATACCGCTATGGCCGTTAATACCGGTTTCTTTATGCTTTCAATTGGCTCAATAGTGTTGAAATCAACGATTTCTACATAATCGATTTTTGCCAATGGTTCTGTTGATATTTTTTTCACAATGGCTTCTTTTACTTTTTCCGCATCTGTTTCACCGTTTTCAATCATTTCTTTTCCAATTTTTAAAGATTGATTTAAAATTACGGCTGCTTTTCTTTCTTCTTCATTTAAATAAGTGTTTCTGGAACTTTTTGCAAGACCATCTTCTTCTCTGATGATTGGGCATCCTACAATTTCAATATCAAAATTCAAATCACGAACCATTCTTCTGATTACCGCCAACTGCTGTGCATCCTTCTGTCCAAAGTAAGCTCTGTCCGGTGTTACAATGTTAAACAATTTAGAAACTACGGTACATACTCCTGAAAAATGGATTGGACGGGATTTTCCGCAAAGTTCCTTGGTAAGTCCTTCCATATTTACGGAAGTAGTTCTGTCATCAAAATACATTTCTTCCGGTTCCGGATTAAATAACAGTGCCGCGCCTGCGTCTTGGCAAAGATTAGCATCTCTGTCCAAATCTCTTGGATAACTTGCCAAATCTTCTGTTGGTCCAAACTGGGTAGGGTTTACGAAATCGCTGACTACCACACGGTCATTTTCCTTTACAGCACGTTCAATCAGGCTCTTATGTCCTTCATGTAAAAATCCCATGGTAGGAACAAGCCCTACACTAAGCCCTTCCTTTTTCCACTGTTTTACAGCACTTCTCACTTCATCAATAGTCTTAACAATCTGCATTTTCTTCTCTCCTTATTTTCTTTCGCTCTCAAATAATTTACCTATTCTATATTAATAAAGCTTTTCAATCACAGAATCATCAATTTTAAAGGTATGCTCTGCAGCCGGGAAAGTTCCCTCTTTCACCTCTTTTACATAATCTGCGAAACCTGCACGCATCTGTTCCCCTACGTTTCTAAACTGTTTTACGAACTTAGGAGCCATATCGGAGTACATTGCAAGCATATCCTGATATACCAATACCTGTCCGTCACAGCCTGCCCCAGCGCCGATACCAATGGTTGGAATGCCTATCTGCTCTGTAATAAAGGTAGCCAGTTTTTCCGGCACACATTCTAATACCACTGCAAACGCACCGGCTGCTTCTACCGCTTTTGCTTCTTCTAACAGACGTTTTGCCGCTGCTTCTTCTTTTCCCTGCACCTTAAATCCGCCAAAGGCATTTACAGACTGAGGTGTCAGTCCAATGTGGGCACACACCGGAATGGAAGCTTTTACGATAGCTTCAATCTGCGGACATACATCCAGACCACCTTCTAACTTCACCGCCTGGGCTCTGCCTTCCTTCATCAGTCTTCCTGCATTTACCACCGCATCATAAACAGAAGTCTGGTAAGACATAAATGGCATGTCTGTGATCACCATAGCATTTTTTGCACCTCTTGCCACAGCGGCGGAATGATGAATCATATCTTCCATGGTTACAGACAAAGTGTCTTCATAGCCAAGACAGACCATTCCCAGAGAATCTCCTACTAAAATAGATTCCACACCAGATTCATCTACCAGCTTTGCAGTAGAATAATCATATGCCGTAAGCATTGTGATTTTTTCTTTTCTTTCCTTTGCGTTTTTAAATGTGTTTACTGTTGTTTTCACTTATCTAATCCTCCAATAATTTTTCCATTGTTTTATAATCCCTGTCCGGATTCTTTCTTTTTGAAATTTCAACCAGTTTTTTCCCAAGGTTACGGTAAATACTATCTTCTTCCTTAGGAAGTACGGATAAATGCTTTTCCACGGTACTTATATCGTTTCTCTCAATTGGCCCGGTCAGAGCCTCAGTTACACCGTGTTTCATACCATTTGCAGCATTTTCACATACCAGCGTTTCCAGAGACTGATAGGCTTCCTTGTCTTCAAAACCGCAATCCCGCAGTAATTGAACGGAACACTCTAACAGTGCCAGCACATGATTGCTTGCCATACTCATACCTGCATGGTATTTGGCTTTATCCTCCTTGCGAATAATTCTTACTTTATGCCCAAGCTCTTCCCAGTAAGATTTCATTTTTTCTACCGCAAGGGCATCCCCTTCCATGGTAAATCTAACTTTATGAAATTGTTGATAAGCGGAATATTTATTGCTGAACGCATAAATCGGATGGATGGAACAGACACTTGCTCCTGTTTCCTCCGTCCCCAAGAAAACATCAGATGATAATGAGCCGCTAAAATGGCAAATTATTTTGCCTTTCAAATTAAATGCTGTAATGCAATCCCATACGCCTGCAATTTCCTTATCCGGCGTAGTAATAAATAAGGTATCACTTAAAGCTACAATTTCTTCCAGCTTCTCATAATATGTTGTGCCAATAAATTCGGCAGAGTCCACGGCATGTTCTAACGTTTTACTGTAAATGCCTGAAATCTCCATTCCTTTGAGTTTTAAATACTGTCCCAAAGTGGTGCCTACTTTACCAGCGCCTATAATTCCTATTTTCACGCTATCACCTCCATTGCGTAGTGACAGCTCATGCTCATTGATGCAGTTCTTATCGATACCACTCAACGAGCAATATACCACAGTTATTTCTATATTTCAATAGTAGAATTTGCTATTTTATTCATCAAATTCCACGATAACGTTGTAACCACTGCTTAAAGTTTCCACCTCTGTCACTACTCCTGTGGTAACTGTAAGTCTTTCATTAAACTTAAAATTAGCAGACATTGCCACCGCCGGTTTAATTGTATAATAGTAGGAGGTGGGAAGTACCCCTTCGGTTACTTCCACAGTATCTCCCACCTTTACCAACCCTTCCCGTTCCATTTTAAATACCATACTTCGCATACTTACTCTCCTTTACTTTCTCCACGTGGACGGTGCAAATAATATTAATAGCGGAAACAATTCCAGTCGCCCTGCCAACATATCAAAAATGCACACCAGCTTTGACAATACGGAGAAGCCCGCAAAATTCTCTATTGGTCCTGCTGCCACCAGACCCGGTCCTGTATTATTTATCATGGCAGCCACCGCCGTGAAATTGGATACAAAATCCAGATGATCCAGACTAAGTATCAACATAGAAACCACAAATAACGCCATATAGGCAACCATAAACACATTGACAGAGCGGATAACCTCATGTTCTATAAATCTTCCGTTTAATTTGATTTTCTTGATGCTTCTTGAATGTACGCTGGTATCCAGTTCCTTTATCAGTGTCTTTATCAAAAGCATCACTCGCACCACCTTAATTCCACCACCGGTACTTCCTGCACAGGCTCCTATCAACATTGCCAAAACAAGTATGTTTTTGGAAAATTCCGGCCATAAATCATAGTCTGCGGTAACAAATCCGGTACTGGTCATAACCGATGCAACCTGAAATGCCGACTGTTGCATATCTGCTTTAAAACTTCCAAACATCCCCTGAAGATTTATTGCAACCAACAGGGTTGCACCAAACAAGATTCCAAGGTACACTCTTAATTCGCTGTTTTTTAACGCATTTACAACTTTTTTACACAAAATCAAATAATAAATATTAAAATTTACACCAAACAGAATCATAAACACCGTAACAATATTCTGTATGGTTGTAGAATAACCGGCAAGACTATCGTTTTTAATTGCAAACCCACCGGTTCCGGCTGTGGAGAAGGATATATTTACCGCATCAAAAAAAGGAGCACCTGCAATTAGTAACACCAGCATTTCCAGAATTGTCATGGCAAAATACATTCCATATAAAATCAATGCCGTAGTTTTCATTTTAGGTACCAGCTTGCTGATACTTGGACCTGTACTCTCTGCTTTCATTAAATAGATATTGTTTCCACCTGCCAGCGGAAGTACTGCCATAATAAATACCAACACCCCCATTCCGCCAATCCAGTGCGTAAAACTTCGCCAGAATAATACGGATTTTTCCACGCTTTCTATATCGCCTAAAATCGTCGCACCTGTAGTAGTAAATCCTGAGACACTTTCGAACAGTGCGTCCACCACATTAGGTATGGTTCCGGAAAGTAGGAACGGCATCGCTCCAAATATACTTAAAACAATCCAGCTGATACCCACAATCACAAATCCCTCTTTAGCATACATCTGCTTATTTTGCGGCTTTTTCCAAATCAACGTTACCCCGAAAAGCATCCCGATTCCTATGGATAACATAAACGCGAAAAAAGCATCCTCTCGATAGATAACTGCTACCATGGCAGGCAGGCACATAAACACGGATTCGAAAATAATCAGCCATCCTATTACATATCTCATTAGTTTATAATTCATTGCTCTACCTCTTATCTGCTGATAATATCATCTATATCATTTAGTCCTGTATTTGTAGTAACAATAATTACGGAATCACCCACCTGCATGGAATCATACCCTCTTGGAATAATAACTTTGCGGTTTCTGTAAATACATGCCACTACGATATTCTTTTTAATTTTTAACTGTTCCAACGGCTTGTCCACCACGTCCGACTGCTTGCGAATAACAAATTCCAATGCTTCTGCCTTATCTTCGATGATACGGTATAAAGTTTCCACATTACTTCCAATGGAATTTTTCATTGCCCGAACAAAACGAACGATATATTCTGCCGTAACAATCTTTGGACATATAATCGTATCCAAATCCAAACCACCCATCACTTCATTAAAGGCAATATTATTGATTTTTGTAATTACTTTTGCATCGGTCTTTTTCTTTGCCAGCATGGATAACAGAATATTTTCTTCATCCATATTTGTAACTGCAACAAAAGAAGCCGTTCGTTCCATGCCTTCTTCCCTAAGCATACTCTGGTCGGAAGCATCTCCACATATTACCTCTGCCTTAGGCAGCAGTTCGAACAGGCGTTCGCACCGTTCTCTACTTTTATCCACTATTTTTACCCTGATTCCCATCTGAAGTAAATTTTCTGCCAGATAATAAGCAATATCGCCACCACCGACAATCATAGTATCTTTTACCTGATTGGTCACAACACCAATCTTCTTAAAAAATCCACTGGCATTCTTTGGGGTTGCAATAATGTTCACCACATCTTTTTCCTGCAGTACAAAATTACCTCTTGGAATAAACACTTCTTCTCCACGCTCTACTGCACACACAAGAATATCACAGTGAAGCTTTAAAGAAATATCCATAACTGTCATGTTATTTAATACAGATTTTTCCTGAATACGAAATTTTAATAATTCAATTCTTCCCTTTGCAAAGGTATCTATTTTTATAGCAGAAGGAAAACGTAATACTCTTGCCATTTCCATAGCCGCTGCATATTCCGGATTAATTACCATAGCAAGTCCCAGTTCTTCTTTTATGTATGTTGCCTCACGGCTGTATTCCGGATTTCGAATTCTTGCAATGGTCTGGCAATCTCCGGCTTTCTTTGCAAGAATACAACACAATAAATTCAGTTCATCCGAACCGGTTACCGCGATAAATAAATCTGCCTTTTCAATGCCTGCCTCCGCCTGTGTCAGATGACTGGCACCATTCCCCACAATTCCCATAATATCATATCGGTTTGCCAGTTCATTTACTATTTTTGCTCTGGTATCAATAATGGTAATTTCATTTCCTTCTTTTGATAGTTGCTCTGCTAATTCCTGTCCAACTTTTCCGCAACCTGCAATAATAATCTTCATTAGTTCCTCCAAAAACTTAAAATTTATCCGGATAATCTGAGCCGGTATCCTCACGCATCTGATTCAAATACTTTTCCGGTTCTTTTTCCATTTTTAGCATGGTGTCAAAGGCAAGCAACAACATTTTGTGATGATTGCAGCGCATATCTGCCTTTCCCATATCCATTTCTACTTTAAAACGGTCCATCTGCCATATCATAATATCAATTACAGTACAGCCATCTATATTGTATGCACCTGAAAAATTCTGGTGATCCAAAAAATACACAAATTCGCTGTATACCCCCTTTGAAGCCTGAAGCCTTTCCCAAAATGATGCCAGAAATTCTTCTGTTTCACCGGCATAGTGGCATAGCGTCCGCGCCCATAAATAGGCTTTCTTTTCCATATTTCCACTCCCAATCTTTTGTTTTCTAAGTATTATAACAGAATTTATATAGTAAGTCCACAACCGCCATTTTCCTTTTTCTTATCTTTCCTCTCCTGAATTTGGTAAATAATATGTAAAATCAAAAAAAGTAATCGACAATCGCAGTAATCTGTATTATAATAGTTATGTTTTGACACAAGCGACATATCAACAAAGGAGAATTAACATGAGCTTTGAATTCATAAAAAAATTACCTACTCCCGAAGAAATTCGTGAACAGTATGCGCTTCCTGCAAATTTAGTTGCATTAAAAGAAGAGCGTGATGCTGAAATCCAGAAAGTAATCACCGGAGAATCTGACAAATTTTTAGTTATCATCGGACCATGTTCTGCTGACAACGAAGATTCTGTCTGTGATTACACAAACAGACTGGCTAAAGTTCAGGAAAAAATTAAAGATAAAGTAATTATCATTCCTAGAATTTACACAAACAAACCTCGTACTACCGGTGAAGGTTACAAAGGTATTGTTCACCAGCCGGACCCTGAAAAAGATCCTGATTTATTAGCAGGTCTGATTGCAATGCGTAAGATGCACATCCGTGCCGTAGCAGAATCCGGCCTTACTTGTGCAGATGAAATGTTATATCCGGAAAACTACCGTTATCTGTCTGATATTCTTTCCTACGTAGCCATTGGTGCCCGTTCCGTAGAAGATCAGCAGCATCGTTTAACTGTCAGTGGTATGGATGTTCCAGCCGGAATGAAGAACCCTACCGGCGGAGATTTATCTGTTATGATGAACTCTGTTGTAGCAGCACAGGCATCTCACGAATTCATTTACCGTGGCTGGGAAGTAAAAACAGATGGTAACCCATTAGCACATACTATTTTACGTGGTGCTGTAGATCCACACGGCTGCTGCCATCCAAACTACCACTACGAAGATTTGATTGAAGTAGTTGAAATGTATGAAAAACGTGATTTGAAGAATCCTGCAACTATTGTGGATGCAAATCACTCCAACTCCAACAAAAAGTTCCGTGAGCAGATTCGAATCGTGAAGGAAGTTCTTCACAGCCGTAAACATGACTCTGCTGTTGAAAACCTTGTAAAAGGTGTTATGATTGAAAGTTATATCGAAGAAGGTACACAGAAGATTTGTGACCATATTTATGGAAAATCCATCACAGATCCATGTCTTGGATGGGATGATTCTGAACATCTTCTTTACACAATTGCAGATCTAGTATAATAAAAAAGCACACCTATCTAAGGTGTGCTTTTGCATATGAGTTTCGAATCATATGTGGTGTAATATCTGTTTCAATTCCGGCTTTTTTCGCATAAGATTTTAACATTTTCCAAACGCCCTGTCTGCTCATCTGTCCTCCGGAACAATTTACAAACAGACATTCTGTTTCTTTTTCGCCCATCAACTCTCTACGTGCGTGTTCTATATAGGTTTTCAATACTTTTTCCACTTCACTGTCAAAGGATACCGTTCTGTCCTTACAGGTAATATACCCCAGCTGTAAATTCACTTCTATTTCTTTCAAAGCAACTAACTCACTGACCCTGACTCCTGTAGCATATAGCAGCTCTAACATAGCCTTATCCCGAATGCCTTTGCTGGTATCCAGATTCGGCTGCTGTAACAGAATTTCTACTTCCCTTTCTGATAAAGTTTCTGCTGCTTTCTTTTCTACTTTAGGTGCTTTTAATTCCTCTGCAATATCATATGCCACTTTTCCATCTTTTGTCAAATAATGATAAAAAGACTTAATCGCCGCAATGTTTCTTGATATTGTACTAGGGGCAAATTTTTCTTTTTCTAAGTACAATATATAAGAATTCAAATTTGTGGTGGTGATAGCACTAATTTCTTCCACCGATTGTCTATTTAGAAAATGCCTCAATTTACGTAAGTCTCTTTCATAAGATACTCTGGTATTTTCTGATGTTCTCTTCACATTTTCTAAATATAAAATAAATTGCTGTATTTCCAGTTCCATTATTTCTGCCTCGTATTTTTCTTATTGTTACGCTCGGTATAAAACTCACGTAGGTACTATTATAATCACTCTCTCCTAGAAATGCAAGCATTATATAAACTTTAATATTTTTTTCATAAGGAAGGGATTTACATTACTTTCCAAAAAAATACCAGCCAATAATACCACTCCTGCCACTAGCATTATGATAAAATATTTTACCCACACTCTCTGTTTTTCCTTCTTACCGGTACAATTTCCAAACAGCTGTTGATTTTCCTGGATTCTCCAGATAAGAAATATGTATATCGGAACATAAATCAGATACTGAGGCAACAGAGATACCAAACTTACCAAAATCCCCATCATTCCCATGCGCAGTATACAGATGCTCATAAACGCTCCGGTGCTGACACCAAGCCATGTGGTATATCCGTATGCCATCAGACATCCAAAGGAAGTCACTCCACCGATTACCAGTATTATGTATATTTTCATCCTTTTTTCCAGAATAAAGGTAAATAATGATGCACTCTCAATTTTCATATACTCAAATTTATTCAGAAAATATGCACTCATAATTCCTGCCTCCCCACCAGTCTGGGGAATCAGAAAATTTCCTACCACGATACCTACCAAAAATCCTATACAAAAAAACACAACAAATCGGCTCAAACATGTTTTCTGCTGTTTGACTGCAAGTGTCTGTCTCATTTTTACTCCTGCCTGTACTTCTTTTCTATATATCTATGCAGAAGCAAAAGATGATATTCCCTTTTACTTATCCATACCGTATTTTAATTTATACGCCAGAATTCCGGAAACCGTTTTGGAATCCTGGATTTTTTTATCAAATATCATTTGACATAATTCATCCAAATCATATTCTTCTACATTAATGTATTCATCTTCATCCAGATTTTGCTTTGACGGAATCAAATCTCTTGCCACATACACATCAATCAACTCGTCACAAAAAGCAACTGTCGTTTTCAATGACAGCAAAAATTCCAGATTATCTGAGCGATATCCTGTTTCTTCTTCCAGTTCTCTAGATGCACATTCAATTGTAGGTTCATCCGGTGTATCACGTCCACCTGCCGGAAGTTCAATAGTATATCTGTCCAGTGCATTTCTATACTGGCGCACCATAAGCAATTTACCTTCTTCTGTAACAGCAACCACTGCTGCTGCTCCTTTATGCTTAATAAAGTCCCACTTTTTAATCTGACCATCTGGCAATTCTATATGATCTTTATAAAAATCAATTATATTTCCTTCTTGTATTAATTCTCTTTTAATTCGTTTTATTTCTTGTGACATAATTTCCCTCCAAAAACTGCGAAAAAGGGTGTCCAACAGACACCCTTATGGCTTTTCTTTTTATTTTAATTTTATAATGCTTTCAAAAATTCCTCAATGCGATCCAGACCCTTTTCAATCTGTTCAATAGATGTTGCATAAGAAAGTCTGATATGATCTGCAAATCCAAAATCCGCACATGGAACTACTGCTACAGAGTAATCATTGATTAAAATTTCTGCAAGCTTTGCAGCTGTTTCAATTTTTTCACCCTTATATTCCTTTTCACAGGCTTCTGTAACATCAACAAATACATAAAATGCACCCTGTGGCTCTAAAGTAGAAACATATGGCATCTTACAGAATCTGTCATACATATATTTTCTACGTTTGTCAAATTCCTTACGCATTTCTTCAACCGCATCCTGTGGACCACTGATTGCTTCTAATGCAGCTTTCTGTGCAATTGAGTTTGGATTGGAAGTCTGATGACTCTGTAAACTTCCCATAACCTTAGCCAATTCTACACTGGAACCAATATATCCTATTCTCCATCCTGTCATGGCATATCCTTTTGCCACACCACTGCAGGTAATTGTTCTCTTATAGATTTCTTCACCTAAAGAAGCGATACTTACATGTTCTGCTCCATTATATAATAAGTTTTCATACATTTCATCAGCAATTACATAAATATCTGCTTCTATTACTACTTTTGCAATTGCTTCTAATTCTTCACGAGTATAAATCATACCTGTTGGATTGCTTGGTGTGTTTAATACAAGTGCTTTTGTATTTGATGTAATTGCTGCTTTAATCTGTTCTGCGCTTACTTTATAACCATCTTTCTTTTCGCCACGGATAAACACCGGTACACCATCTGCTAACTTAACAATTTCAGGATAACTTAACCAATATGGTGCAGGGATAATAACTTCATCACCAGGATTTAAAATTGCTTCAAAAATGTTTGTTAAACAATGTTTTCCACCATTGCTAATTACAATCTGATTTGGTTCATATGAAATTCCGTTAAATCTTTTAAACTTATCGCAAATCGCCTGCTTTAATTCCGCAATACCAGAAGCAGGAGTATATTTTGTAAAACCATCATTGATTGCACCAATCGCTGCCTCGTTAATATTGTCAGGTGTATTGAAATCCGGTTCACCTGCTCCGAATCCTACTACATCTACACCGTTTGCTTTCATTTCTTTTGCTTTTGCCGTAATCGCTAATGTTGATGACGGCTTTACTGCCATTGCTTTCTTTGATAATGTTAATGACATAACTGCACCACCTTAAATTTAATTCTGTTTTGTATTTGCTTTTTCTTTTGATTTGTGGAACACCACACTTTTTTTAGTATAATATATAACTTATGGTTTTGCAAGTCAGAAGTATACTCCTTGCATTTTTTTATTGTTTTTTATAATTTTAAGCTCTTTCCGATGGTTTTTTTATTTATTTTGCCGTGAAAATGAATAATTTTACCAGTCGCCCTTCACATTTGCCTTAACTATATGCTGTTTTCCCAATTTCGTGCCTACTTCTTCATATTTACACATATTTTTCTACAATATATTCATTTTAATTTGAATTTTTCGTCGTTTTTTGGTAAAATTATATAAACTATATAAAAAATGAGGCGTAGGAGGTAAACACAATGAATACATCCAATTTTCAAACAAAAAATAAAGAAAGACCACCAAAGACTTCCAAGGAAGCAGTATCAGGGGCAAATTTATCTGAAATACCATTTTTTCAGCGAATACATTCCCAGTTGATTGGAGCTTTTATGTTAACTGTTGTATGTATTGTTATTCTGGGTGTTTCTTCTTATACAAAGTCATCCAGTGGTATTACCAATACTTATGAAAATTCTGCCAGTCAGACTATGAAAATGATGGTAGAATATCTGGATCTTGCATTGGAAAATGTAAAATCCAATTATATGTCTTATTTAAGCGAACAGGAACTCGGTTACTATGTAAAGGGACTTTATTCTTCTGACACCGTTAAGCAGACCACTACATATAACAGTTATAAAACTACTTTTGGGAAAGCCTGTACATCCGATCCACTAGTTTCCAACATTTATTTTATATCCGACAGTGTTGATTCCATTACAACTTCTCAAGCAACCAGCAAGGAATTATATTCTGCTTATATTGCAACAGACTCTGGTGCATTGGTAAAAGCAGACAAATATACTTACTTCTGGTTTGGTAACCAACCGGAGGTAGATACAGTGCTGAATACATCCAGTGAACAGTATGCCGTTCGTCTTGCAAGACATTTTCCGGATTCCAACACCATTTTACTTATTGATATCAAACGAGATGTGGTCACTAATACACTCTCCTCTTTGGATGCAGGTGACGGAAGTGTCGTTGCCCTTGTAACACAGGATGGACAAGAAATTCTATCTAATACAGCGTTTGCTGAAGACAATACCATTGTATTTTCAGACAAAGACTTCTATGCCAGTGCTTTGGAAGGCGAAACAGAAAACGGTGCACAGGATATCACTTATAACAATACAAAATATCTTTTCTTATATTATAAGCTGCCAAATCAGAATGCCATGATTTGTTCTTTGATTCCAAAATCATACATTCTCTCTCAGGTAGAAGATATTAGAAATAATACTATTTTATTTGTTATTATTGGTTCTTTACTGGCTATTCTTTTAGGTACTTATTTTGCTAAAGGAATTGGTTCTACCATCAGTCATATTACTTACCAGCTTCGCAAAGTTGCAAAAGGTAACTTGACCGTAGAAGTAACCACCAAACGAAAAGATGAATTCAAACTACTTACTCAAGGCATCACGGATATGATTGCCAATATGAAGCTTTTGATTAGAAATGTAAATGATATGAGTAACGAATTGACAGAAGCAGCTTCTTTTGTTTCCGATTCCTCCTCAACATTTATGCAAACTTCTCAGGATATCCAATATGCAATTCATGATATTGAAAATGGAGTTAACCAGTTGGATGAGGACTCAGCTGACTGTCTTTCCCAGATGGATTGTTTATCTAACAAGATTTCTACAGTTTCCGGAAGCACTGTAGAAATCAGTAAGCTTACAACCAAAACAAACGACGCCATTCACAGTGGTATTGCTTCCATGGATGTGTTAAACGAAAGTGCAAAGGAAACATCACAGATTACTTCCAAAGTAATCGTTGCCATTGAACAGTTAGAAGAACGTTCCCGTTCTATCAGCCATATTGTAGATGCTATCAATGATATTGCAGAAGAAACTAATCTTCTGTCTTTAAACGCTTCTATTGAAGCTGCAAGAGCCGGAGAAGCAGGACGCGGCTTCTCAGTTGTAGCAGAACAAATTCGTAAGCTCGCTGACCAGTCTTTAGGTTCTGCCAACGAAATTAATAAGATTATCGAAGAGATGATTGCCCAGACACACGATGTTGTAAAAACAGCCAAACAGGCCGAAGCAGTTGTAACCTCTCAGAAAGATGCAGTTACCAATACCACCGAAGCTTTTCATCAGATGAGCGAACAAATTTCTAATTTGGTAAGTTCTCTTTCTACGATTACAGAAGATGTGGATTCCATGGGTATATCCAGAGATACTACTCTTTCCGCAATCGAAAGTATTTCCGCTGTTTCCGAAGAAACATCTGCTTGCTCCGCAAACGTGGCAACTACAGCAGAAAAGCAGTTAAGTTCAGTAACGAAATTAGATTCTGCTTCCTCTAATCTTGCAAAACGTGCAGAGGAACTTACAGAATTATTAAAACAATTTACCTTATAAGTATTTCAGCCCGCCATTGGCGGGCTGTTTTTATGGATTTCCCACAAAAAAACCGCTGTATATTTCTATACAACGGTTTATTTCTGTTCAAATATTATTTCGCGTAATCAATTACTCTTGACTCTCTAATAACATTCACTTTAATCTGGCCCGGATATTCTAATTCAGCTTCAATCTGCTTTGATATATCTCTTGCTAATAATACCATATCGGCATCTGTCACCTGTTCCGGAACTACCATAACTCGAATCTCTCTACCTGCCTGAATAGCAAAAGATTTTTCAACACCCTTAAATGTGTTTGTAATATCCTCTAACTGTTTAAGTCTGTTTGTATATGTTTCTAATGTTTCACGTCTTGCACCTGGTCTTGCTGCAGAAATTGTATCAGCAGCCTGTACAATACATGCAATTAATGACTGCGGCTCCACATCTCCATGATGTGCCTCCACTGCATTAATAACAAGAGCAGACTCCTTATACTTTCTACACAATTCAACACCAATCTGAATATGTGATCCTTCCATTTCCTGGTCTACAGATTTACCAATGTCATGTAGCAAACCTGCTCTCTTAGCCATACGGATATCCACTCCGATTTCCCCAGCTAACAATCCAGATAACTGAGCCACTTCAATGGAATGCTTTAATGCATTCTGTCCATAGCTTGTACGGAATTTCATTTTACCAAGTAAACGTACTAATTCTGGATGTATACCGTGAACACCAACCTCCAAAGTTGCTGCTTCACCCTCCTCACGAATCATAACTTCTACTTCACGCTGCGCCTTTTCTACCATTTCCTCAATACGAGCCGGATGAATTCGACCATCTACAATTAATTTTTCCAGAGCAATTCTTGCTACTTCTCTCCTAATTGGATCAAATCCGGATAAAATTACAGCTTCCGGTGTATCATCAATAATTAATTCTACACCTGTCATGGTTTCTAAAGTACGAATGTTTCGTCCTTCACGTCCAATAATTCGTCCCTTCATTTCATCGTTTGGTAACTGTACTACTGAAACGGTTGTTTCTGCAACATGATCAGCTGCACATTTCTGTATCGCTGTGGTTACATACTCTTTTGCCTTCTTATCTGCTTCTTCTTTCGCTTTTGCTTCAAGCTCTTTCACAAGCACGGCTGTTTCATGTCTAACTTCATCTTCAACAGTTTTCAAAAGATATTCTTTTGCTTGTTCGGAGGTTAATCCTGAGATTCTTTCTAATTCCTGTACACGTTTTTCGCTAAGCTCGTCTACTTCCTGCTTCTGCTTCTTCAACGCTTCTTCTTTTGCTGCAAAGCCTGCTTCGCGCTTTTCAATGGCTTCTGCCTTTTTGTCTAAGTTTTCTTCTTTCTGAAGTACACGACGTTCATATCTCTGTACCTCAGCTCTCCGTTCCTTCGTTTCCTTTTCAACTTCGTTTCTGGCCTTGAGATTTTCTTCCTTAGCTTCCAGCAGTGCTTCACGCTTTTTATTCTCTGCAACCTTTAATGCTTCATCTATTATTTCTCTTGCTTTTTCCTCTGCACTACCGATTTTAGCTTCCACTGTTTTCTTGCGGATTTGCACGGTAACCAGATAAGTAATAGGTATAGTTATTATCAAAGTAATAACAACTGCAATAACGTAATATAGCACAGGAGCACCTCCTTATTTAATTTTCATTGCACAAAAATACAACACATAAATTTTATACTTTTTTCGTACTTGTGTCAAGTAATTTCACGAATGTCTTAGCGTTCTTCCAACTCAGAAAATGCCCTGTCAATTTCTGAATATGCAAAGCCTTTTCGCATCAATGACATCTGCAGTTTCTTTTTGGCGTTATCCTCTAACAGCCAAGGAGTTTTACTTTTCTTTAGAATTAATGCCTTAATGGTTTCTCCCTCATCATTCTCCATTTCTTCTAATACCTGACATAGAATTTCATTGGAAATCCCCTTGGTATACAGCTCCATTTTTAACTGTTTACGGCTCTTACTTTTGCTTTTGCATTCTATGTATCTTCTTGCATAGGACGTATCATCGATATAGCCATAAGACTTTACATACGCAATGGCGGCTTCCACTGCCTCTGTTGGATAGCGATTTTCTATCAGTTTATCTCTTAACTGCTGCTCCGTCTTATCCCACTTTTCCAAAATATGCATAGCTCTTTTTTTCGCACGTTTTCCCACAATCTCGTAAAGAATTCTGTTGTGTAATTCTTCCTCTAACTCCATTCCCTTTACAAGATTGCAGGACTTTATCTCACTTTTGTACAATTCAAATGCCGGCTCATCATTTAAGTATATTTTATATTTCTTATTCTCACCGGCTTCTATGGCAGTTATAATCATTCTTCTTCAGATTCCCCTATATTTTCCGCCGGTGAAGCGTTTTCTTCCTGTCCTTCTGCACCTTCGTCATTTAAAAAGAAATGACTTCTTACCTTTCCTTCCACATCTGCCATAATTTCCGGATTTTCTTTTAAGAAATTCTTGGCATTTTCTCTTCCCTGTCCAATCTTATTTCCATCATAAGCATACCATGCTCCACTTTTCTGGATAACACCAATTTCTGCTGCTAAATCCAAAAGATCTCCTGCCACTGAAATGCCTTCACCAAACATAATATCAAATTCTGCTTCTTTAAATGGCGGTGCAATCTTATTCTTTACCACTTTAATTCTTGTCCGGTTACCTACCACTTCTCCGCCCTGTTTAATGGCTTCAATTCTTCTTACATCAAGACGAATGGAAGAATAAAACTTCAATGCACGTCCACCGGTAGTTGTTTCCGGATTACCGAACATAATACCAACCTTTTCACGAAGCTGATTGATAAAGATTACAATGCAGTTTGACTTACTGATAACTGCTGTTAACTTACGAAGTGCCTGTGACATTAATCGAGCCTGCAAACCTACATGAGCATCTCCCATATCCCCGTCAATTTCTGCCTTTGGCACCAATGCTGCTACAGAATCCACGATAACAATATCTACCGCACCGGAGCGCACCATAGTTTCTGTGATTTCCAACGCCTGTTCCCCATTATCCGGCTGTGAAATATACAGATTATCAATATCTACTCCGATTTTCTTTGCGTATGCAGGGTCTAATGCATGTTCTGCATCTATGAATCCTGCAATTCCTCCCTGTTTCTGTACCTCTGCTACCATATGTAAGGAAACGGTAGTCTTACCACTAGATTCCGGTCCATATACTTCCACAATACGTCCCTTTGGTATTCCACCCATACCCAAAGCAATATCAAGGCTTAAGGATCCTGTTGGAACGGTTTCTACCTGCATATTGTTGGTAGTATCCCCAAGTTTCATTACGGATCCCTTTCCAAACTGTCTTTCTATCTGTGCCAACGCCGCATCTAATGCTTTCATTTTATCGTCTTTACTCATATCTATATCTCCTTTTCTCAAACATTTGTTCGTTTTTATATGTTTCATATTACCCCATAACTTACCCCTTGTCAAGTAGGTTCTTTTTCTAAAACATAATTTGATTGTATACTGGAAATAAGGCGAAACGCCTGATGTGTGTATTTCTATTTTAATATATATTTACTGTATCTGCAAGAATTTTTTGTCGTAAATAAACTGGCACACCACTTAAAAGAACAGGCAGTAATTACCGCCTGTTCCTTTGGTTCTATATACAGTTTTATTCAGACTTTTTACCGCAAAATTTCGTACACCCGGTCTGTCACAACTAAATAATAGCTTCCGGAAGTACATTACATACTTTATCGTTAATGAAAATGTTTACACGATCGTCCGGTTCCATAATGGTTTCCCTTATGTAAACTAATTTATCACCGTTATAATATTGTATCATTTTTTCAATTTCATAGAATGGGTCAGTTACTCCCAACAATAATACTACGTCTGCCTGTGAGATAGCATTTACCACTTCAGTCATAACATGATTCGGCACCATTTCTCCCGGCAGTACAATTTTCGGTCTTACTACGCTGTTACACTGCTCGCATCTAGGCACTTTATCTGCCTGCTTTACATAGTCAATAGAATACTGTCGTTTACACTTTGGACATTCATTATGATAAATATTTCCATGATACTCTAATACTCTGTGGGAGCCAGCTTTCTGCGGAATACCATGTACATCCTTGGTAATAATACTTCTGATTTTTCCTCTGCGTTCCAGTTCTGCTAACGCATAATAGCCGGCACTAGGTTCTTTTTCACAAATTACTTCATTTCTATAAAATTCAAAAAATTGCTCCGGTCTAGTATTATAACATCTGGAAGAATATAATTCAGGTGTAGATGCACCATATTTCATCTCGATATCATAAAAAACATCATCGCTTTCCAAATCTGTATATCCGCTGGCACTAACCATATCAGCACCACAAATAGCAACAATACTGTTGGCATCTCTGATAATACGGCTTAGCTGTTGGATACTTTCATTACTTTTACCCATATTTAACTCATTCCTCTTTTATTTTTTGTCGCTATACTTCTAGGCAACTTCTTTATTTTGACACCATCGAGAAACTTTGTCAACACTTTCTGCCATAATCAGATATTTTTTCCATTTTGCAATAATTTTCTATCTAAAATGCAACTTTTTTTATACTCCGGCAATCTGATAAGGAAAAATCGTTTTGTATTCCTTTGCATCCACCTGAAGTGAAACCACTCTTGAACACACATTAAAATATTCCCTGATATTTTCCTCTGTAACCACATCTTTCGTTTTTCCCACTACCTGCTTATTTCCATATCCAAGCATCAATGTAGTATCTGATATTTTCAGGGCATGATTAGGAAAGTGTGTGTTGATAAGACAACTGGTATTAAATTCTTCTGCCACTTTCTCAATAGTATTCATAATCTGAAGCTGATTTTTCATGTCCAAATTGGATTCCGGTTCATCTAAAATCATCAGTTCCGGTTCTGATATCAAGGCTCTCGCCATCATAACCATCTGCAATTCTCCACCACTAAGCTCGTTACAATATTTTTCTGTCAGTTTGGAAACTCCCAGCATATCTAAAATATGTACGGCTTTGTCATAATCTTCTGCCTTCGGCATTGAAAAAAAGTTCTGCTTGGCATTCAAGCCCATCATTACAGTGTCTACGACACGATAGGAATACACACTTTGTTTTGCCTGAGGTACATAACTGGTTCTCTGCCAGAAAACCTTGTCTGAATAGGATGATAATGGTTTATCATCCATATAATTTTCTCCGCTATGCCACTTTAAAAATCCCATAATGCATTTTAATAATGTAGTTTTTCCCACACCGTTTGGACCAAGAATTGTCATAATTGTATTATCACGAATTTCAAAATTAATGTCTTTTAATATAGGTTCCTTTTCATACCCGAAATTCCCGTTTCTGACCTCTAATTTCATATTATACCAAGCCTTTCTTTTTTATTTTACTTAACCTTTTTCGCCCATGGTTCTTCTAAGCATGTACGCAAAAAATGGCGCGCCGATAATTGCTGTTAAGATAGACAGTGGAAGTTCCGCTGCCGTCATGGTTCTGGCAATTCCATCTACCAAAAGCAGATATACTGCTCCAAGTATGGTACAAGCCGGAATCAAGCCTCTGTGATCGTTTCCTATACAAAATCTTGCTATATGTGGTATTACCAATCCAATCCATCCAATAATACCGCACAAAGATACCGATACCGCTGTCATCAAAGTGGATACAATAATAATAATAAGTCTTAATCGCTCCACGTTAACTCCTAAAGAGCGGGCTTCATCTTCTTCTAAGGATAACAAATTCATTTTCCACCGAAGCACAAACAGTACTATAATGCATGGAACTATAGTTACCGCTGCAATAATTACCTTCTGATAGGACGCGGAAGCTAAACTTCCCATTAACCATACTACAATGGCAGGCAGCTTATCCTGTGGATCTGCAATGTATTTAATAAGCGAAACAAACGCTTCAAACAAAGCACTGACAATAACACCGGACAACACCAGCATAAAAAGCTCTGTTTTCTTCTGCACTCTGGATATGAACAATACCATTGCCACAGCTATAATCCCAAATAACAAAGCCTGCCCCTGAATAATAAAAGCGCTGGCAGAAAATAAAATTCCAAGAGCCGCTCCAAAGCCTGCCCCAGCGGAAACTCCTAAAATATCAGGGCTTACCAGCGGATTTCCAAACAGACATTGATATGCGGCGCCTGAGCAAGCCAGCCCGGCGCCTATAATAATACTAAGCAAGATTCTTGGTAAACGTACCTGCATCACCACATTAGCTCTGATAGGATCTATATCTCCTCCGGAACCTGTGAGATGAGCAACTATAATTTCCACCACATCTGCCGGTGTAATGGAATATCTTCCAATACACATAGAAAAGAAAAATGCAATAATGAGTAGCCCTATCATAATAAAGATTTTAGAATATATATTTTTTAAAAATGACTTTTTTGTTTCCATTTTCTACCTTTCACTTAGAAATCCTGAGTATCCTCTAAAATTTCATCCAGCATTTCTTCTGTTAATTCAAAGTTATATACATCTTTATAAAATTCTTTCACTTCTTCTCTCATATCCATATCTTCAAACAATTCCGGATGCTGAATCTTTGCAAGCCACTTAATCATCAAAGGTGTTTCCACCCCTGGTGGATCCCAACGGTAACCACCAATTGGAATTTTATAAACCTGACCATTTTTTACTGCATCTACCACAGACCAGTCCTGACCTTCTAATTTGTTTTCCATTAAGTCAGAAGGCTGTATATCAGTAAAGTTACCAATGTAAATAATGCTTGGGTTCCATTCATAAATCTGCTCCATATTTACATTTAATGCTTCTCCGGATAAATCTCCTGCCGGATTGATCGCACCACTTTGTTCCACCCAGTATTCATAAAATCCTGCACCATTTACCTTAAGGTTATCTGATAAAATCAGGATATTTTCATAATCTTCCATAGATAATGTGCCCACTTTTTCTTCTACTTCTGCCACATTTGCATGGAAATAAGTAATTAATTCTTCTGCTCTTTCTTCTTTGTCAAACATAGTTCCAATAATACGAATCCATGTTTCTAAATCTTCTAACGTACCATACTGTAAAGCTACTACCTTAATTCCAGCAGCTTCCATCTTTTCAATTTCTTCATCCATATAGTTCCACTGGAAAACCACATCCGGCTCTAACTTTAATAATTCTTCAATATTTACAACAAAGCTTGTATCTACAAAGTCTGTATTGGCATTTGCCAGTTCCGGATACATGTATTTCAATGCACTGTTTTCGTATGCAGTAATGGAGGATGGATTACATCCAATTAAGTTGTCGGAATTTCCTACTACTGCATAGTAAATATAAGGGAATGGCATAATTGTTGTAACAACTTTATCAGGTACACCATCTAACTCGATTGTTTTTCCTAACTGGTCTTCAATTACAATCTTTTTACTGCCTGTTTCTTCTGCTGTTTTCTCTGTTTCTGTGCTCGCTTCTTCTGTTGGTGTTGATTCTGTTACCTCTGTAGTTAAAGTATCTGTTTCTTTCTGCTCAGATGAGCCACATCCGGTAACCAGTGCCATGGTTCCTGCTAACATACCCATTAGCAATAATTTTTTTAATTTTTTCATAATTCTAAAGTTCCTCCTTGCATTAATTTATGATTTCATCAATCAGCTGGTTCATTTCCTCTCTTAACAAATGTAATGCATCATCCCAGTATAATTTACTGGATAAAGCTACATGTGGGAGTTTTACCATTCGAACATTACATTCTTCTGATAACAAATCTTCCATGAGAGGGTCACCCACCAATACTTTATACTTTCCGGAATATAACAATTCCACCAGGGATTCTTCTCCGGCAATATTTAAATCTCCTTCTCCGGCAATCTGTTTGTTTAAGCCAAACATGCTTCCCACACATACTTTTGCCTCAGGATTTTTATTCAAAATCGCTCTTCGAATACTATTTGCTAAGACCTGCTCTCCCACAATTAAGATATCTCCGTCTTTTCTCTCATCGCAAAGGACTCTGTCTGTCTTATCCTGTAAAGTCTTTTCCAAGGCTTCCCATACATCCATCTCGTTTCCAAGAGGCATTCCCACTACATACGGAATTCCAAATTTTCGTTTTAACAGTTTTGCTGCTTCCATTCCCGATTCTGTTACCACCAGATTCACTTCTGCTTTGGCTAAATCTTCAATCTGCTGAATTTTAGCTCCCATCATCATGCGTCCTACAATCTGAAATCCAAACTGTTGTATTTTTTCATTTAAATCATCTGCATTTTCGTTGGCTGACAAATCCAACGGTGTGGTTCCTAAAATATTAATTCCTCTTGAAATTTTTTCTTCACTTATTTTTGTAAATCTACGTATTAATTCGCACATTGCCATGGACACACCCTTGTTATAAAGACCAAGTCCATTGGTGTCAAACCCAAAGGAAGGGATTCCTGTTCTTTCTTCTATTTCATAAGCAATCCCTTTCATGTCAGAGCCAATTACCATAGGCACCGGACTTCCGATTACCGTGTACATGGTAGGATTTATCACTTCTCCTGCCTTTATCACATTGTCAATTAATTTGTCATCCCGTCCAAGCACTGCATCAATCTCTCTTAAACCTGAGCAGAAAATTTTTGAACTGCTTCCGTACCATCTTGGTTCATCATATCCGGTATAATTTCCGGTACACCCGGATGCATCATGAATGACACAGATACCACCTAAGTCAAACATAGCTGAACATACTCCCGAATAATCCGGAGCCAAAGCCGGAAGGGTTATCCATAATTGTTCCATTGATTCCTCCATCTATCTGTAATTAATTTTTATACTACAATTACTGCGTCGTCTAACAGCTGCTTTAAATCCACTGTTTCTTTTGCCGATTTTTCCATCATCTGTGCCAGATCAATAATCCCCTGATAACCATACAAACCATGCTGCCCTGCAATGTCTACCACATGTTTGGCTCCTGTAATGTAGGCTGCACTGTAGCCAATAGATAAACATTCACCCTGATGCTTTTCCATTACGGTTACTTTAGGATTCTGTGGCTGCAAAATTGTCATATCCGGGTAATGTTCCATCACCCACTGAAAATTTTCTTCATCTGTTGGCAGCACTTTTTGTTCAAACACACACTGTACATTGATTCCTGACTCTAATAATGCTTTTGCCAAATCAAACGGTCTTACAATTGCTTCTCCATCAATGATTACCGGCATGCCATTTAAAGCTTCTGCTGTTTTCTTTAAAGCCTCTTTTGCTTCTTTTTCATAGGCTGAAACCTCCGGACATGTCTTTCCTAACTGCTTTGCTATTTTTTGATAAGTTTCTTTGATGCATTCTGTCTGGAAAGAAGTCAATGCCATTTCATATGGAATTCCATGTTTTTTCTCCATTTGTGCGGAAGCATATTTTCCGGTTGGTGTCACCACCATATTCAGACAGCTTTTCGCCATTTCCTGATATCCCGCAAAGGTGTCATAATCAGATATATGTCTGATTTCAGAAACTTCCATATCACGAAGCATCTGAAACAGTTCTCCATTGGCACGAAGTGGGGCAAGATTACCGATAATGTTCACACCACCATCTCGTTCTTCTGTCACATCTAAAAGACTGTAATTCTTATTCTGAATATTTACTGCCGGCGGAACTCCTGTATCGGTAGATGTAGGATTCATGTGGCAGAAAATGAAACGAATATGAGGATATATTCCTGATAATTCACTGATTAACGCATCATGGTCCGTCCCTAACAAGTCATCGATACAGCTGACAAAAAGTGTTAATACTTTCGGAACTTTATGACACTTTTCTAAATGTTTTAACAGCTTATCCACTGCCTGAATCAGTAAATCTTCGTAACCACCGGATACAATATCATCTTCACTTAAGAAAAGATAGGATACCCTGTTTTTGCGGTCTTCCATTCTGGCTGCCAAAGCCCCATGTCGTCCGCAGGCTGCCGGACTTACAAACAAGGTATAGCTTTCCGGAATTAAATGTCCCATTTTAAGCACACCCCAGCCGCCATGTGCTGGTGATGAATAGTGAAGAGAATTCTCAAACACATTTTTCGTCGCGCAACAACAACTCACTTCCACTTACCTCCAATACTTTATTTGC
>JAFQUB010000044.1 GCA_017408735.1 Lachnospiraceae bacterium | reverse complement strand
TTTTTAATTAATTGGCGCGAAGCGCCGCATTTTTCGATGGATTTGTCAAGTGTTTTTTGACAAAAAAGTGGGGGATTTTAATAAAAAAGGAATCTGAAAGCCTTATGTTTACTGGCTTAAAGATTCCGAGAGATTATATTATCTGAAACGGAGGACAGAAAGATAATAGGCACATTGGAAAGTTTGCGAATTTCGCTGCACCAGTGGAAACCATTATAGAAAGGAAGATTGATATCCATTAACACTAAATCTGGGGTGAATTTTTGAAACTGTTCTATGACGGTCTGAAAATCCTGTACATATTCGGCCTGATAATTCCAGGTGGAAAGATGGTTTGCAATGGATTGTGCAATAACGAAATCATCTTCAATAATTAAAATTCGATACATAATAAAATCTCCTAAAAATCTAATCTCCTGTCTTTTGTGGCAGGTCTATATTACTTTACCACAAGATGAAAGGAGTTTCAATTTGCAACAGCTCTTGACAAGTGTTTTTTTAAGGGATAAAATTCATGCTGACATCTAGTAAAAGGAGCGTTTGTATGAAAATAAATCAAAAAACTCAGGGAATTATGTACATTGTGGGAGCTGCCTTTTTCTTTGCACTGATGAATTTATTTGTAAGACTGGCAGGAGATGTACCTACCTTTCAGAAGTGTTTTTTCAGAAATATTGTAGCGGCTTTTGTGGCAATTATTATGCTGCATAAAAACCATGTGAAATTTCAGATAGGAAAAGGAAATTTAAAATATCTGCTGATTCGTGCCACCGCCGGTTTGCTTGGAATTATCTGTAATTTTTATGCAGTAGACCATCTGCCAATTTCCGATGCCTCACTGTTAAATAAATTATCACCATTCTTTGCAATTATTTTTTCTACAATCATATTAAAAGAGATTGCAGGAGCCAAGGAGTGGGGAATTTTAATGATTGCCTTTGTGGGAGCATTATTTGTTATAAAACCATCCATGGGAATGGAATTTATTCCGGGATTAGTTGGAATGTTTGGAGGGGCTTGTGCAGGGTTAGCCTACACTTATGTGCGAAAATTAGGGCAGCGGGGAGTAAATGGTATGGTAATCGTAGCCTTTTTCTCAGCCTTTTCCAGTGTATTACTGCTTCCGTATCTGGTGTTGCATTTTGCACCTATGACACTTTATCAGTGGGTGGTGCTACTGTTAGCAGGCGTAGCTGCCACCGGAGGTCAAGTATGTATTACCACTGCTTATACCAAAGCACCTGCAAAAGAGATTTCCGTATTTGACTACTCCCAGATTATTTTTGCCGCTGTTTTAGGCTTCTTGGTGTTAGACCAGATTCCGGATGTGTATAGCGTAATTGGATATGGAATTATTTTAGTTGCTGCCATTATAAAATGGAAAGGCAGTCAGGAAAAGCCACAGACGTAACAACTGTGGCTTTTTGTAATAATTCAAGATGTTGAAGAATAAAATTCCTGTAACGGTATCGGTCCGTTAAGTACTTTACGTGCCACATAAAGAGTGGCATCCCCTTTTGCCTCCATAGACCATTTTACGAGAGAGATAGAATTGTTTACAATTTCAATGCAGGTAATGCAGCGGGGATGTACACAGCTTCCGGTGTTGATATAATGGGGATGGTCTACATCCAGCACAGAACGGTGAGTATGTCCGGCAATCAAAGTGACATTTTGTTTTTCTGCCCAATGTTCCAGACGTTTTTCGGTGGTTTTTTTTACAGAATAATTTTTGGCCGCACTGGTAGGGTCTAACACACCGAATGCTTCTAAGGGTTTCCAAAGATACCGAACCAAAAAACGTGATAATTTCCAAAATGTAGAATTTAAAGTATCGGCCTGATGTCCATGGGTCAGATAAAAGTAATGGGAAGTACAGCAATCCTTTAAAATCAAAGCTTCCTGGCAGGGGACTTGCAATGGACAGGAATGATACTTTTTTTCCATGTCGTGATTTCCGTAAATCATATAAATACGATTTTGCCGGTGAAATGCTTCAAACAGCCAGAATACGTTGCTATGAATTTCAAGAATATCACTAAAATTTCGATTTTCCCATAACTCATCGCCATCACCTAATTCCACATAAGTGTAACCCTTATCAAAATAGTAGGATAAAGCGTAGAAATATAAATGTTGATTTTTTAAAAAATTATCATTGGAATTTCCTTGTCCTCTATGACAGTCGCTGATAAGCACCAGACGGGAGTTGGGGCATAGCGGCAAAACATTTGCCTTTAGAAAGGCTTTGGAAAGTCTTTTTTGATACCCCATAATTTTAGTAACGTTTCCGCCCGGTTTTGTACCGTTTGATGGTAAGCAGACGGCGGAAAGCAAATGGAAGATAGTAGTATAGACAAAGCGCTCTGTCAAGAGAAGAGGAAAAAGGCTTGGTTACCCATAGAAAGAGTTTACAAAAGATGCGGTTTTTCCATTGGGCATATTTGCATAAAAAGCGGCGAAACAAAGGGGCTTTGCAAGTAGAGCAGGAGCGATATATAAAAATCACAGTAAGCCCACAGACGCAGATATCGTTCTTGTGATATCCTTTTTTGTTAAGCGCTTCTATAAATGCATTCATCATGCTTTCGGTAGGAAAGGTTATGCTCACATTGGCAGAAAGGTCGGCAGGTTCATTATAGACACCCATAGAAAAGATAGTAAGCCACCAGTGACGCTTCCGCAACATGGCGATACTGTCATCCTCCTGAAATAAATGTAAAGTCATAGGCAGCATATCCCTATCCTTTACACAATGAAACAAGGTATGCTCCCGCAGTGCAGGTGGAACATAAGAATCGCTGTAATAAATCCCCACTTCAGCACCGGTATTAATCCCATACTGTCCTTTCCATAACTCAATCAGCCATGTTTTATCCTGATAATCAAAATAGATTGGTTCATAATCAAAAACCATATTAAAATGTGGTGCATAATAATTATAGCTTTCTGTATATCCAAAGTTTCGTTGCCAGGCATCCAAAGCAGTAGAAAAAACATCCTGCTTCACATCATAACAGTATCCCAAAGGTTCAATAATCCCAGTAAGCTTCTCACATTTTTCAGCAGTATTCATGTCACATATTTTCTTTCGTATCTTCCGTTTTCTGCAGTGAAAAAAGAGCATATTGCAGAGAACGAACAGAAGTAGAAAAACAAAAAAATAGTACATGGCGGAACTCCTTGAAGGTTGTTACTATTATAGTATGAAATGAGGAGAAAAAATTGACTTTTGAAAATTTTTTTGCTAAAATACAAATCGAATCGAGTAGCCCAAGGCGTAAATCCAGATATGGATTTACGCCTTTTTCTTTTGGCTAAACATACGGAGGTAAGAAATGAAAGAAAAAGAATCAATGAACAAAATGGGAACGGTTCCCGTGAATAAGCTGATGCTTTCCATGGGAATTCCTATGATTTTATCCATGATGTTACAGGCGGTCTATAATATTGTGGACAGTGCATTTGTATCAAATATGGCAAATGGCGGAGAGGCTGCCTTAAATGCGTTAACCCTGGCATTTCCGGTACAGATGCTGATGGTTGCCATTGGAATCGGTACTGGTGTAGGAACCAATGCGTTATTATCCAAAAGTCTTGGACAGGGCAATACGGAAAAGGTAAATAAAGTTTCAGGAAATGCTATTTTTCTTGGAATGGTTATTTACATAGTATTTCTGTTATTTGGTTTATTTGGAACAAAAATTTATGTTTCGTCCCAGACAAGTAATCCGGAAATTCAGCAGATGGCAATCAGCTATTTCTTCCATTGCACAGCTTGCCGGTGCTGTGGTAAATATTATTTTAGATCCTATTTTAATTTATGGATGGTTGGGCTTGCCGGAAATGGGAGTGGAAGGTGCCGCATACGCAACCATTATAGGGCAGATGGTATCTGCGCTTACGGGATTAATTTTCCATATTAAGATGAATAAGGAAATTACCAACGGATTACGTTTTATGAAGCCGGATGGAAGGATTATCAAAGAAATTTATGCCATCGGTCTGCCAGCAATCCCCAAAAAAAATTTTACAAACACTATTGACAGAATGTGTAGGAAGGATTATATTATAAATACAAATCATACAAAAATGATAGGAAATATATGAAAAGTAAAATATAAAAAAAATTGATACCAGACAAGGAGGAACTATGAGCAAGTTAATTTATTTAGACAATGCTGCTACTACAGCAGTAAGACCGGAAGTCTTTGAAGCTATGAAACCACATTTTTTAGAGGAATATGCAAATCCATCCAGTGTGTACACATTTGCTCAGCATAGTGCCAGAGCAGTGGAAAATGCAAGAAGTCAGATTGCAGATATGCTTCATGCAAAGACCAGTGAAATTTATTTTACCGCAGGCGGAAGCGAATCAGACAACTGGGCAATCAAAGCGATTGCAGATTTAAAAAAAGAAAAGGGAAAACATATCATTACTTCCAAAATAGAACATCATGCAGTACTGCATACCTGTGAATATCTGGAGAAGCAGGGATATGAAGTGACCTATTTGAATGTAGATGAAAATGGATTGATATCTCTGGAAGAATTGAAGGCAAGTATTCGTCCTGACACTATTTTAATTTCTATCATGTTTGCCAATAATGAAATTGGAACTATAGAACCTATTGCAGAAATTGGAAAAATTGCCAAAGAACATAATATTATCTTTCACACAGATGCAGTACAGGCCTTTGCCCATGTGCCCATTGATGTGGAGGAAATGAATATTGATGCGTTAAGTGCCAGTGGACATAAATTTAACGGACCAAAGGGGATTGGCTTTTTATATTTAAGAAGTAATATTAGAATTCAGCCATTGATTCATGGTGGTGCCCAGGAGCGTGGAAAAAGAGCAGGAACCATAAACACTCCGGGAATCGTGGGAATGGGAAAAGCGGCTGAACTGGCGCAAAAAGAAATGGATTCACGTATAGAAAAAGAAACTCAGGTAAGAGATTATCTGATTCAGAAAATTAGAGATAATATTCCTTATGTAAAATTAAATGGTGACGAGCAGAAGCGTCTTCCTAATAATGTAAATTTCAGTTTCCGGTTTGTGGAGGGTGAAGCATTGCTGTTGATGTTAGACCGTGCAGGAATTTGTGGTTCCAGTGGTTCTGCATGTACTTCAGGTTCATTGGACCCATCCCACGTACTGCTTGCTATCGGACTGCCACATGAAATTGCCCACGGTTCCTTGCGATTAACTTTATCCGAGGAAACCACCAAAGAAGATGCGGACTATGTAGTAGAACAGTTACAGACTATTATAGAGAAGCTAAGAAGTATGTCACCGCTTTACGAAGATTTTGTGAAAGGAGAACAGAAAAATGTATAGTGAAAAAGTAATGGACCATTTTACAAATCCAAGAAATGTAGGAGAAATTGAAAATGCCAGTGGTGTGGGAACCGTAGGAAATGCCAAATGCGGTGACATCATGCGTATTTATTTAGATATAGATGAAGATACCAAAGTAATCAAAGACTGTAAGTTTAAGACGTTTGGCTGTGGTGCTGCAGTTGCAACCAGCAGTATGGCAACAGAACTGGTTATGGGAAAAACAATTTATGAAGCGTTAGAAGTAACTAACAAAGCAGTGATGGAAGCATTAGACGGACTTCCACCGGTTAAGGTACACTGTTCCTTATTGGCAGAAGAAGCCATCCACGCAGCACTGTGGGATTATGCCCAGAATCATGGAATTGTAATAGAAGGACTTTCTGAGCCTAAGGCAGATATTCACGAGGGTGAAGAAGAAAACGAAGAATAAACAAAGAGTGAAAAAAGTATAAAATTTGCCATTCGGGTATAAATCAGTTGGAAAATGTGCTACACTATCTCACAGAAAACAAGTTACAAAGGGGATAGAACAATGCATTATTTAGAACTTATTTCAGGCCCATTGATTGGCGGAATTATTGGTTACAGTACCAATTATATTGCAGTAAAAATGTTATTTCGCCCGTTAAAGCCTGTAAAAATTGGAAATTACACCCTTCCGTTTACACCGGGAATTATCCCAAAACGTAAGGATAAATTAGCAGAAGCCATCGGAAACGCAGTAGGTCAGAACCTGTTCACCAAACAGGATATGCAGGAATTATTTCAAGACAGTAACGTACGCAATTCCATTTTGCAGGGAGTACTTTTAAAACTGGAAACTGTCATGGATGCTTCTATTCAGGATGTGGCGAAAAAATTTGTAAAAGAAGAAACTTTAGAGCGAAAAAAGGCAGATATCACAGATTTTCTTACCGCCAAAATCAAAAATGGTATTTTGGAACTGGACTTGGGAACGTTAATTGCAGAAGGCGGAAGTTCTGTAATCAAAGAAAAATTCCAGGGCGGTATGTTTTCTTTCTTTTTAAAGGATGACTTAATAGCTTCCATCGCTGAACCAATCGGACGGGAAGTAGAAAAATATATAGAAGCCAATGGTGATGAAATTTTCCGCCCGGTAGTGGAAAAACAGCTGAATGAACTGCTGGAAATGAACACCGAAGAAGCACTGGATTTATTAGGACTGGACGTGGACAAGCTGAAAGAAGCATTAAGTCAGGCATACGATGCTTTAGTCAGTGAAAATATCGAAAAACTGCTGAGCAAGTTTGATATCACCGGAACAGTACAAAAGAAAGTGCAGGAAATGGATGTGGCAGAGCTGGAAAAACTAGTTCTTTCTGTTATGAAGAAAGAGCTGGATGTGATTGTAAATTTGGGAGCGCTGCTGGGATTCTTGATTGGGATATTGAATATTTTTATATAAAATAGGGGCTGTTTTACAGCCCCTTAATCTGTGCAACAATCTCATTGCACTTTTCATAAATTTCATCCACATCTTCCCCAAGAAAGAATTCCCCATTCTCATAAAGAATCTTCCCATTTACCATGGTCAACAAAACATTATCTTTACTTCCGCTATACACAAGATTTTTAACAAGATTATTTTCCGGCTGCATATTCGGTTTGTGAAGATTAATTACAGTCAAATCCGCATAACTGCCGGCAGATAAATCCATACACTGCTGCAACCCCATGGCCTTGGCACCGCCCTTGGTAGCGGCCAAAAGCACTTGGGAAGCATCCACCACAGAAGCGTCCATTTCCCGCACTTTGGCAAGCCCTGTTACCAAAAACATTTCCCGGAACATATCTAGACAGTTGTTGCTGGCAGGTCCGTCTGTGCCAATGGCCACATTAATTCCTTCATCCAGATAACGCTTTACAGGAGCAATTCCACTGGCAAGCTTTAAATTAGAAGCAGGATTAGTAATCACAGACATATCCTTTTCCTTAAAAATTTGAATATCATTTTCATCAAAATAAACACAATGATATCCGCCGCCTCCATAATCAAACATGCCAAGAGAGTTAAGGTAAGCTGTTGGTGTCATACCGGTACGTGATTTGCAGTCTTCCACCTCAGAAAGGGTTTCCGAATTATGGGTAAACACCGGCGCCTGAAATTTATGAGCCAGTTCTGCCACTCCCTTTAACAAGGTTTCATTGGTAGTATATTCTGCATGAAATCCTAACTGGTAGCTGATAAGTGGATGAAAATGATTATACTTATTATAACAGTCCTCTAATCCCTTCAAAGAATGCACAAAATTATTCAATCCTGACACAATAACCGTCCGAAATCCCAAATCCACAGAGGCCTGTGCAATGGCATCCGAATTAACATACATATCAAAATTAGCAGTAATCCCACTGGTAAGATATTCCATAATTCCAAGCTTGGACAACGTATAAATATCCTCCTCCGTAAGCTTAGCTTCCATAGGAAACACCTGCTGATTCAGCCACTCCGAAAGCGGCAAATCGTCCGCAAAAGAACGTAGAAAAGTCATAGCCGAGTGTGTATGAGCATTTTTAAATCCCGGAAGCACCAAATTCCCTCTCAAATCAATTTCCCTGTCAAATTCTGGTACCTCCGTCACTCCCTCACTGCTGCCGCAGTAAACAATCCTCTCACCCTCAACCCAAACCTCACCACAAACAACCTCAAATCCGTTGGCAAGTGCCAAAACCTTCCCGTTAAACAACCGAATCCTCATAAAACCCCTCCATTCGTATTATAAGTATTATAAATAGAAACAACCTTACTCCACATCAATGTTAAGTACAGCCTCCATCTCCCGAATATTCTGCATGGCACTGGAAAGCATTGCCTTTCCGGAAGATATTGACACATGAAGTTTAATTTCCTTGTAAGTATTTTCCTTAGAAGTAAATACTTCTACAGAGTTAATATAAATGTGGGATTTTTCCAGTTCATATCGTATTTGTTCCAAAGCATCGTCAATCTTTGTTACCTGCACCAGCATCACCTTATAATAAGAACGGCGCATCATATATTTTTTTAAAATTACCAAAGTAAAATATATGGCTACAGTGGCAAGAAAGGCTCCGCCGTAAAAACCCGAACCGGAAGCGATTCCGATACAGGCAACTGCCCATAAGCTGGCGGCAGTGGTTAAGCCTCTTACATTAAGCCCGTCCTTAATAATCGTTCCTGCACCAAGAAAACCGATACCACTGATAATCTGTGCACCCATTCTGGTAGGATCAATGGTAGTCATATCATGGAAATAGAAAAGCAGATATTCAGAAGTAAGCATAACCAAGGCGGCAGAAACGCCCACAAGCACATGGGTGCGGACGCCGGCAGGGCGGTTTACATGTTCTCGCTCCATTCCAATAATTCCGCAGAGAAAGGCGGTGACTATAAGCCTTGGAATTGCAAGGAGGAGAAAGTGTATTTGCTGATTTTGTAAAATAATATGCCCTAATTCTTTCATAATAACCCTCCGTCCATAGTAATAATTTGTCCAGTGAGATATTCAGGCGCTTTAGCAAGTAACAGGGCCAGACATCCCACCTCTTCCGGCTTACCTAAACGGCAGGCAGGAATCTCGTCAATCAGTGCCTGCATTTCTTCGGCAGATAAATGGGCGTTCATTTCCGTGTCAATAACTCCGCAGGAGATGGCGTTTACCGGAATATTGCTGGGAGCCAGTTCCTTTGCCAGTGCCTTTGTAAAAGTATTCAGCCCTCCTTTGGCGGCAGAATAGGCCACTTCATAGGAAGCACCACAGTTACCCCAGATGGAAGAAATCATCAGAATTCTTCCGGATTTTCTGGCAACCATAGAAGGAATTGCCTGTTTACAGCAATAAAAGGAAGAACTTAAATTGGTGTTGATTACATTTTGCCATTCCATAGGTGTCATGTCGCTGATTAAACCGAAAAAGGAAATTCCGGCGTTGCAAACCAATACATCAATTTCGCCAAATTCCGAAGAAATGGTCTGAAACATTTGTGTCACCTGTTCCGGATTAGAAACGTCCGCACATATTCCCATACATCTGACAGAATAGGTAGTTTCAATTTCCAGCTTCACTTTATCCATCTGAGAAATACTGTTTCTACAGTTAAGTACAATATCATATCCATCTTTTGCAAAGCAAAGGGCTATGGCTTTTCCAATACCACGGGAGGAACCGGTGATACATGCAATTTTTCGTTTCATAAATTTTCCTTTCCATAGTCAAAATGATTTGCATAACAGGTCGAATAAAACACGTCAAAATCTTTTGGTGCAAACCATTATAATGTTTATAATATTAATATCTGGATTTTAGTATTGAGGAAATTCGCCTTCTGTGCAAACCATTATAATGTTTATAATATTAGTATAAAAATGAATGAAGAAAAAAGCAAGGATTCTGTTTTGAAAAAAGCAACTTTGTGGTAAACTAGAAACAGTGAATAAACTTCAGGAGGAAATTATGGAAACAATATATGATTTAATTATAGTAGGAAGTGGACCGGCAGGGCTGTGTGCGGCTATTTATGCCCAGAGAGCAAAATTATCCTGCATTACCATAGAGCGGAATTATATGAGTGGAGGGCAGGTAATTAACACCTATGAAGTAGACAATTATCCGGGATTGCCTGGCATTAACGGCTTTGATATGGCACAGCAGTTTCGCGCCCACGCAGAAAAGCTCGGTGCAGAATTTGTGGAAGCGGAAGTGGAAAACATAGAACTTTTAGAAAACGGCGTGAAAAAGATAGTGGCAGATGGCAAAGATTATTATGCAAAAACAATCATCATTGCCACAGGAGCAAAACACAGAACTCTATCTGTAAAAGGAGAAGAAGAATTATCTGGCATGGGCGTTTCCTACTGCGCAACCTGTGACGGCGCATTCTTTAAAAACAAAACCGCCGCAGTAGTGGGAGGCGGAGATGTGGCAGTAGAAGATGCTCTTTTTCTGGCACGTGCCTGTGAAAAAGTTTATCTAATCCACAGACGTGACGAACTGCGCGCCGCCAAAGTATTGCAGGAAGCGGCACTTTCAAATGAAAAAATTGTTCCGGTGTGGAACAGCATGGTAACAGAAATTACCGGAGAAGATAAAGTAGAAAGCATAAAACTCCAAAATGTAACCACAAAAGAAGAACAGGTACTTTCGGTGGAGGGTGTATTTGTAGCAGTGGGAATTCTCCCAAACACAGAACTGTTTCAGGAAATACTTACCTTAGATGAAAGCGGCTACATTCGGGCAGGAGAAGACTGTAAAACCAGTGTAGAAGGCATCTTTGCCGCCGGAGATGTAAGAACAAAACCTCTTCGTCAGATTATTACAGCTGCAGCAGACGGAGCCAATGCGGTTACGGCTGTTACGGAATATTTGATACAAAACTCCGCAAAAGTTGACAAAAACCGCGGAATTTGATAAAATTTTCTACGGCTGTAGTCAACGAAGGTAGCGATGGTGCAGAAAATACCACCATCTATTTGTTTTGGAGGAAAATATGTATAACAAGGGAATAAAAATAGCAGCAGCAACTCTGGCATCGATTATTATTGCAGGTGGTTTTTCTATAGATACACAGGCAAGCGGTATTATGACAGATATGCCGGGGGCGGGAATTGCAGTTGTTTTGAGTGATACTGTTTTAGCAACAGATACAGTAAAAGCAGAAGAAAATACAACAGAATTAGTGCAGGAAGAAACAAAAGAAGATGCAAATGTATCTGAAAATGAAGCTCCTGTGGTAAAAAGTGAATATGACGATATCGCTATTGCTCAGGTAACAAATTATGTTAATTTAAGAAGCGAACCTAGCGAAGAAGGCGAAATCTTAGGTAAATTATATAACAATTCTGCAGCAACCATTATTGCTACAGAAGGCGACTGGTATAAAATTAAATCAGGCAGTGTGGATGGTTATGTAAAAGCAGAATTTGTAGTAAGCGGAGCAGAAGCAGAAACACTGGCAAAAGAAGTAGGTCATAGAACTGCAACAGTAAATACGGAAACACTTAAGGTTCGTAATGATGCCGGTTTAGATGCTACTGTTCAGACATTGATTCCGGAAGGCGAAAGCTATGATGTAGTTGAAGAATTAGATGGATGGGTTAAAATAGCTGTAGATACTGATATTGAAGGATATGTTTCCACAGAATATGTAAATTTAGAAACAGAATTTGTAGAAGCAGAATCCATTGAAGAAGAAAAAGCGCGTTTAGCAGAAGAAGAAAGAGTACGTAAAGAGGCAGAAGAAGCGGCAAAGAAAGCAGATGAAGCTTCTGCAAAGAAAAAGAAATCTGCAAGCAGTTCGGAAAGTACTGACAATGCAGAAAGCACAGAAAGCAGTGAAGCGGCAGCTCCTGCAGTTACAGCACCGGTTTCCGGCTCCAGAGCAGCAATTGTAAGCTATGCATTACAGTTTGTAGGAAATCCATACGTTGCAGGTGGAACCAGCTTAACAAACGGAGCAGACTGTTCCGGATTTACATACTCTGTATTTGCAGATTGTGGAATTTCTATTCCTCGTGATTCACGTTCACAGGCAGCGGGAGGAACACCGGTAGATTTAAGCGCGATTCAGCCGGGAGATTTATTATTCTACTCTAATGGTGGAAGCATTAACCATGTTGCGTTATATATTGGTAATGGTCAGGTAGTGCATGCAAGTACTGCAAAAACAGGAATCAAGATTTCCGCATACAATTATCGTACACCTTGTAAAGCGGTTACGTATATCAGATAATTTATAGAAAAATAACGAGAAAATTTAAGCAGGAATTTGTGTCAAAGACGCAGGTTCCTGTTTTTTTGCGGAAAACAGTTATCGACAATCAGAGAGAAAGATTACAAAAGTATTACGAGGATTGAATTGTCAGTTAATTCTTTGTTAAATGTATACAATATTTTTTGGCGAAAAACCGGATAGCAGAAAAAGAACATAATTTTGCACAAAAAAAATCACTGTTTTGACGCCGTCCACAGAAAGGTGTATAAAGTTATCCACAAGAAATAAATGGCGAAAAATGGGGGAAGAAAAGTTATACACGAAGTTATCCACATTATCCACAATTTTGTGGGTGAAAAACTGTTGTTTACATAAGTTAAAAACAGAACAATTGTTTTGTGTAGAACGTATAAAACAAGGTTTTTTAAATTGAGGGCGGGGAAAAGATTTGACAATTAAATCGTCGCACTATTCTTAAAAATGCATAAATAATTCAGGAAAAATCGGTGAAATACGCAGGAAACATAGGAGGACGTGTTGACAAAGCAACCTAAGACAGCTAGAATAAATGAGAAATCATATGATAAATTCATAAGAAAAATGGAGGACAACATGAACATAAAATTTGAAGTGAAAATGACGCAGAAAATCATGTATAATTTTCTGTTACATCATGCTTACAACAGCATAAGTGTTCTTATTACAAATGTGTTTGGAGTATTGGCAGCGGGTCTTGGGGCGACTATGTTAACAGAAGATGCCGGGAAAGGGATAATGTATCTGGTTTTGGGGATTGCAGTTATTGCTTACACACCATTTTCATTATATCTGAGTGCGAAAAGACAGATTAAGTCCAGTCCGGTATTTAAGGATGCCATTACCTACAGCTTTACGGAAGAAGGACTTACATCTTCCCAGAACGAAACTACTACAGAAGCACCATGGGCTACTATGATAAAGGTAGTATCTACAAGTAAGAGTATTATTATTTATACAGGTAAAAACAGAGCAACTATTTTGCCAAAGGAATCCATTGGAGAACAGTATGAAAGTGTGGTACAGATGATTTCCACACATATGGAACCATCCAAAGTGAAAATTAAAAGTTAAGAGGTTAAAATGAAAGTTATAGAAACAAGAAATGAAGAAGCTACAAGAGAAATAGGAAAAATTCTTGGAAAAGCAGTAAAAGAGGGCGCAGTGATTACTCTTAACGGTGATTTGGGTGTTGGAAAAACAGTGTTTACCCAGGGACTTGCCCAGGGGCTTGGCGTGGAAGAACCTGTGAACAGCCCTACGTTTACAATAGTTCAGGTATATGAAGAAGGAAGAATGCCTTTTTATCATTTTGACGTATACCGCATTGGTGATATTGAAGAAATGGAAGAAATAGGGTATGAAGATTATTTTTATGGAAATGGTGTCTGTCTCATTGAATGGGCAGAGCTTATCAAGGAAATACTTCCGGAAAAATATGTGGAAATCTCTATAGAAAAAGATTTAAACTGTGGATTTGATTATCGGAAAATCACAATAAAAGGAGAAGAATATGAAAATATTAGCTTTGGATAGTTCCGGACTGACTGCTTCTGTGGCAGTGGTGGAGGAAGATATTCTGGTTGGTGAATACACTATAAATTATAAAAAGACTCATTCCCAGACATTGCTTCCTATGCTGGATCAGGTGTCAAAAGAAATTGAACTGGATTTAAATACCGTAGATTATATTGCAGTAGCGGCAGGTCCTGGTTCATTTACCGGCTTGCGTATTGGCTCAGCCACAGCAAAAGGTCTTGGTTTGGCATTGAAAAAACCATTGGTACATATTCCAACGGTGGATGCTTTGGCATATCAGTTTTATGGAACAGATAAGAATATTTGTCCGTTGATGGACGCCAGAAGAAATCAGGTATATACAGGAATGTACAGCTTTAAAGGGGAAGAATTTGTTACCTTGAAAGAGCAATGTGCAGTTTCTATAGAAGAAATCTTAGAAGAAGTAAATAAGCAGGGAAAGGAAACCGTTTTTCTGGGAGATGGTGTTCCGGTGTATCTGGAAAAAATAAAAGAGCTGGTAAAGGTACCGTTCCTTTTGGCACCGGCGCACAGAAGCAGACAGAGTGCGGGAGCTGTGGCTGTTTTAGCACAGCAATATGTAAAAATGGGCAAAATAGAAACGGCTGCAGAGCATATGCCGGATTATTTGCGTTTATCTCAGGCAGAGCGTGAAAGATTGGAAAAAGAAAAGGAAGCCTAATTATGGTAATCAGAAATATGCAGGAGTCAGATCTTACACAGGTGGAAGCAATTGAAAAAGCTAATTTTTCGATTCCATGGTCCTTGGAAAGTTTTCGTGAATCAATGGAACTGGAACATACCATATACCTTGTGGCAGAAGAAGATGGAAATATTATGGGGTATTGCGGTATGTACCGGGTGTTTAACGAAGGCGAGATTGTAAATGTGGCAGTGGCAGAGGCGTACCGCAGAAAGCAGGTGGCATCAAAACTGCTGGAACAACTGTTTATACACGGCAATGAACTTCAAGTGGATAACTTCTTTCTGGAAGTCAGAGAAAGTAATGAAGCAGCAATACAATTATATAAGAAGTTAGGTTTTATCGAGGCGGGAATCCGTAAGAATTTTTATGAGAAACCTCGTGAAAATGCAATTTTTATGTGGAAAAGATAGTTAAAAAAAGCTATCTTTTCCACTATTATTTTATAGAGGAATAAGATATAATCCAAGAGAAAGAAAAGGTATCGGATGAAAGGAGGACTCCCGTTGAAGAAATACAGAGGGAATGAAGTGGAAGCAGTATATTGCAACAGCTGTGGAAAAGAAATGGAAGTAGAGCATGGGATTATCAAAGAAGGTGTATTCGAAGCAGATATTTCCTGGGGATATTTTTCAGAAAAAGACGGAGAACGGCATAATTTTGACATGTGTGAAGAATGTTATAATTTGATGATTGAAAAATTTAAAATACCGGTAGAACGCAGGAGTCTGAAAGAATTTTTGTAAATCTTTTGGGAGTGAAAGAGTCACTTTCTTGTAACTTTATTTTATTTATGATATGATGGGAGAAAAAGTAAAGTGGAAAGAAAGAGGAAAGTGAATGTTAGATGTTTGTTTATTAGGATGTGGTGGAATGATGCCCCTTCCTTACCGATGGCTTACTTCCCTTATGATGCGTTACAACGGTTCCAGTATATTGATTGACTGTGGCGAGGGAACCCAGATTGCCATTCGCGAAAAGGGATGGAGCTTTAAACCAATAGATGTAGTTTGTTTTACCCATTATCATGGTGACCATATTAGCGGGCTTCCGGGATTGTTGCTTACCATGGGAAATGCGGAAAGACATGAGCCATTGACCTTAATTGGACCAAAGGGATTGGAAAGAGTAGTAAATGCATTACGTGTGATAGCCCCGGAACTTCCTTTTGAAATAAAATTTATGGAAATATCGGGAAATGAGCAGACTTTTGAGTTTGAAGGGTATCGCATTCGGGCATTTAAAGTAAATCATAATGTTTTATGCTATGGATATACTATGGAGATTGACCGTGCAGGACGATTTGATCCGGTTAGAGCTCAGGAACAGCAGATTCCAAAGCCATATTGGGGACGTCTGCAAAAGGGTGAAACCATTGAAGATGCAGAAAAGAATTGTGTGTATACTCCGGACATGGTATTAGGGCCGGCACGAAAAGGAATCAAGCTGACCTATTGTACCGATACCAGACCGGTACAGTCCATTGTGGAAAATGCAAAAGATGCAGATTTATTTATCTGTGAAGGAATGTATGGAGAAAAGGAAAAAGAAGCAAAGGCGAGAGAGCATAAGCACATGACCTTTTATGAAGCTGCAGAACTTGCAAAGGCTGCACAGGTAAAGGAAATGTGGCTGACACACTACAGTCCTTCTTTAAACAGACCGGACGAGTATATGGAGGAAGTGCAGAAGATTTTTAAAAACACAAAAGCCGGAAAAGACAGAAAGACGGTAGAATTGCAGTTTGAACAGGGGGAATAACAAATGAATAAGAAAGTGATTAAAAGCGTAATTATAGGGGTAATATTTCTTGCGTTAATTATAGGATATTATTTTTATCTTTCGCAGAGAAATACCAAAGATGCTTCAAGTGAAGTGATAGAAACAACCATTACTCAGGATGTACTGGCAAAGGATTTGGAGAAGTCTTATCCTGCAACACCAAAAGAGGTAATGAAGTATTATAATGAAATTCAGGAATGTTATTATAATGAAGGAAACGATGAAGAAACAATCAAAAAACTTATGTTAAAATCGAGAGAGCTTTTTGACAGAGATTTGTTGGCGAAAAATGATGAAGATACTCAGTTAAAAGACTTGATGGATGAAATAGAAAGCTTTCGAGAAGAGGAAAGAGATATCTTTGCGTGGAGTACCGATTCTGCCAATGAGGTGGAATATAATACCTTTGAAGGAAGTGATTGGGCAACAATTCGTTCCCACTATACAATCAGAACCAAAGGTGTTTATACAAAAACAACAGAAGTTTTCTTGATGCGAAAGGATGCAGATGGAAAATGGAAAATTTATGGCTGGGATTTGGCACAGCCAACAGAATCAGGAGAATAAAAATGGAAGACGATAAATTAATACTGGCGATTGAGAGTTCATGCGATGAAACAGCAGCGGCAGTGGTAAAAAACGGCAGGGAGGTTTTATCCAATGTGATTTCTTCCCAGATAGAGTTGCATAAATTATATGGAGGCGTAGTACCGGAAATCGCTTCCAGAAAACATATTGAAAAGATTAATCAGGTGGTGGAAGAAGCGCTAGAGGAAGCAAATCTTACCTTAGATGACATGGATGCAATCGGGGTTACTTACGGACCGGGATTGGTAGGTGCTCTTTTGGTGGGGGTGGCAGAAGCAAAAGCGATTGCTTATGCTGCGAAGAAACCGCTGATTGGTGTTCATCATATTGAAGGTCATATATCTGCAAATTACATAGAAAACAAGGAATTAGAACCACCATTCATCTGTTTGGTGGTTTCAGGCGGTCACACCCATTTGGTGCGTGTGGCTGAGTATGGTGTATACGAAATTTTGGGACGAACCAGAGATGATGCGGCAGGAGAAGCATTTGATAAAGTGGCAAGAGCCATCGGACTGGGCTATCCGGGTGGTCCTAAAATTGATAAACTGGCAAAAGAAGGAAATGAGAAGGCAATTACGTTTCCAAAAGCAAAGGTGGCTGGAAGTCCATATGATTTTAGTTTTAGTGGCTTAAAGTCTGCAGTATTAAATTACATCAATTCTTGTCACATGAAGGGCGAAACTGTAAATGAAGCAGATATTGCAGCATCTTTCCAAAAAGCAGTTATCGATGTGTTGGTAGAACACGCCATGATGGCGGTGAAAGATTTTGGGAATGACAAGCTTGCCATTGCCGGAGGTGTAGCCTCTAATTCTGCCTTGCGGGCAGCCATGCAGAAAGCGTGTGATGAAAATGGAATTAAATTCTATTATCCGTCGCCAATTTATTGTACCGATAATGCGGCGATGATAGGAGTAGCGGCATATTACGAGTCTTTAAAGGGCGTAAGCCATGGATGGGATTTGAATGCAGTACCAAACTTGAAATTGGGAGAAAGATAGAGATGGATAAAAACAGAAAGAAATGTAGCGCCGTCATACTTGCTGCCGGGGTAGGAAAAAGAATGAACAGTAAAATTCCAAAGCAGTTTATGGAACTGGGGGGTAAACCGGTGCTTTATTACGCACTAAAAGCTTTTCAGGACAGCTTTATGGAGGAATTGGTTTTAGTGACAGGTGCAGATGAAATAGAATTTTGCAAAAAAGAAATTGTAGAAAAGTATGGCTTTCATAAAGTAAAAGAAATAGTTGCGGGCGGAAAAGAGAGATATCACTCAGTCTATGAAGGTTTAAAAGCTGTGGGAGATGCGGATTACGTGTTTATTCATGATGGCGCAAGACCTTTTGTAGAATCTGATATGTTGGAACGTGCTTACGAAGAGGTGGAAAGAAACAGTGCATGTGTCATTGCGGTCAAAGCAAAAGATACTGTAAAAATAGCGGATAAAGATGGATTTGTGCAGACTACACCGGATAGAAGTCTGGTTTGGCAGGTTCAGACGCCACAGGTATTTGAATATAAGAAAATAAAAGAAGCTCACGAGATAGTTATGGGTAGAGAAGATATCAATATTACTGATGATGCCATGGTATACGAAACGGCTTTTGGAAAGCCGGTAAAACTGGTGGAAGGGAGCTATGAAAACATAAAAATCACCACACCGGAAGATATGGAAATAGCCGATGTCTTCTTAAAGAAAAGGATAAATAGTTCTAATTGATGCAAAAGAACAAAAAAATCAAAAAAAATGAAAAAATCAAAAAAAGGTGTTGACATACGGAAAAGTAAATGATATTATATGTAAGTCGTTAAGACATGGAGAGGTGTCCGAGTGGTTTAAGGAGCTGGTCTTGAAAACCAGTGATTCCGAAAGGGACCGTGGGTTCGAATCCCACCTTCTCCGTTTGGCAGGATAACCACTGTGTAGTGGTTATTTTTTTGCCACGGTGTATATTGGATAAATGGAAATATCGTAAAGTAAGCATCTGGAGAAATACCCAAGAGGCCGAAGGGGCTCCCCTGGAAAGGGAGTAGGTCGTTAATAGCGGCGCGAGGGTTCAAATCCCTCTTTCTCCGTTTGGAAGCGTTTACCGCTTCCATTTTTTTCGGAATGAAAAGCAAGTTGAAAAATGTAAAAAACTTTAAAAAACTTGTTGACAGACTGAAAAGAATATGATATATTAATATTCGCCGCTGAGAAAACGGCGACAAAAAACCTTGAATCTACAAAGGTTTCCAGTGTTGACACCGAGTGCTCCTGAGAAAAACCTTGAAAAAAGATTTAAAGAAAAATGAAAAAAGTTGTTGACAAACTTCCTTGAAAGTGATAAGATATAGAAGTTGTCGCTGATGAAACAAATCAGAAAAACAACAGG
>JAFQUB010000005.1 GCA_017408735.1 Lachnospiraceae bacterium | reverse complement strand
GTTTGATATTTGTTATTGGTCGTACTTTAACAATACTATCTTGGGACAATCCTGTCACTGCCTTTTTTAGAAAAAGTTGAAAAAATTGCGTCACAGCCTTGGCAGGCCATCGCGCAGCGATTTTGTTCAATTTGAATTTGGTGGAATTTTTGCTATGATACCAGCATTGCTTATAGGAACTGATAAATACGATATAGGTCAATATTTTGAATTTAAGCTTTCATATTTTCAAGATAATCTTTACATGATGATGGTTATGGGAGCAATATATGGAGTGTTTAGACTTATGGGAGCAATAGGATTGCTGAAAAATAGAATGTGGGGCTTAGTGTTATCTGTAATAAACTGTGTTATTACAATTACATTGATGATGTTTTTGTTGCCAGCTGGATATAGATGGAATACTTGCAGGAAGTGCTTTGATATTAATCTTGATGCAGTATTTTGGTGATAAAAAAATAGTAGAATAGTCCGTAAACTTTAAATTTGGAGTGATGAGTATGCGAATAGAACATATTGCAATGTATGTAAATGATTTAGAAAAGGCAAGAGATTTTTTTGTTAAGTATTTTAATGCAACATCAAATGGCGGATATCACAATAAAACAACCAATTTTCGTTCCTATTTTTTAAGCTTTGATGATGGTGCAAGGCTGGAAATTATGAATAAACCTGAAATGGAAGATGTTGAAAAGACATTGACACGCACAGGTTATATTCATATTGCGTTTAGTCTTGGAAGTAAAGAGGCTGTTGATGAACTTACAGAAAAAATGAAAAATGATGGCTATAATGTTATTAGTGGACCAAGAACAACTGGTGATGGTTATTATGAAAGTTGTATTATTGGTATCGAGGGGAATCAGATTGAGATAACAGAGTGACACCTCCTAATTTTGTCATAGTCTTTGGAAGCAACTAATGAAATCAAAAAGATTAAATTTGTATCAAGTTATAGCACTAACAGGAAAAGAAAAAGAGGAAAGGAAATGCAGGAAACAAAAAAAGTATTAGCGGTAGGGAAAACACAAAAGCTTGGAGAGCGGATACAAAATGCTTTGAAAAATATAGACTGGGAAATGGAACGTCTGATTTTGACGGGACAACACCTAGAGGAGTTTTCAGAACAGGCATATGATGTGATTGTTTTGGAGATGTGTTCGGATAACAGTTTGTCTGTGTTGGGGGATTTAAAGAAACGTGTTCGGATTCCTGTGCTTGGTGTTATAGAGGAAGAAAATAAAAGTTTGTTGGAAAAAGCATTGGAACAGGGAATGGAAGACTTTATGGTTGGTACTTGGAACACTTTTGAATTTCTGATGCGTATAGAAATTTTAAGAAAACGTTACAAAACCATGAAGTCGGATGTGTGTCAGATGAGGTCTTTCTCCTTGGATAAGGTGCGTAGAAAAGTATATTTGAAATCAGAGGGAGAAGAAGAACGTATTATTGAACTTTCCCACACAGAATATATGCTGTTAAGTATGTTTGTGGAAAATGAAAATGTGCTTCTGACTTATAAAGATCTATATAAGAAAGTATGGGATACAGATAGTCTGGATGATGTGAGAACAGTAAAGGTTCATGTTTCGAATCTGCGAAAAAAAATTGACCCTGAGGAGAGAGGGATTATTGCAAATGTGCGAAGAGCAGGATACATATTTTCGGATTTATAGGGAAAAGATAAGGGATAAAATCGGTTGAATTATGTAAAATGATAGATTATACTATAAAGAGAAAGTAATGGGGGGTGACAGAAGTGGACTTATATGAAAGCATGAATGAGTTTCTGGTAGGTATATTTCGTGATATTATGGATATCGAAGAAAAGGCGATTGTTACATCCGAATTTAAGGATTTGAGTAATAATGATATGCATGTAATTGAGGCAGTGGGCATCAAAGAGGAAAAGAATATGTCTGCGGTTGCCAAGTCCCTTTCTGTTACTACCGGTACCCTTACAATTGCCATGAACAGCCTTGTGAAAAAAGGTTATGTAGAGCGTGTGCGAAGTCAGGAGGACAGGAGAGTGGTACTACTCTCGCTGTCAGAAAAGGGAAGAAAAGCTTACGAACATCACAAGATATTTCATGAAAATATGATAAAGGCAACGGTAGACAAATTAACAGAAACAGAAAAAGAAACTTTGGCAAAAGCATTAGTGAATTTAAAAACTTATTTTGAAGAATACAAAACATCAGAATAATTGTTCATGTATTTTTCTAAAATAGAAAATGGAGCAGGTCCTAAGGTTAAAATTACCTGATGGAATTTTTTTAAGTCCTGTGAGGCATCCCCGGAGGAGTCTTGCAGGGCTTTTTCTTTTAACTCACAAAATTCCAAATAACCAATATAATATTTCAAATAATTGGCAGGCGCTTCTAAAATAGCTGTCTGTATGGCGCAGGCGCTGGCTTCATCCGTAATACCAAATTTAGATAAAAAGGACTTAATTTCCGGCAACTTCCAACCATCGTAGTGAATACCGATATCCAGTCTGGCATAAAGAGAAAGGTTTAAGGTATTTGTGTGCATATAATAGGAGGTAGAAACACTATCCATTCCATAAAGGCGGTAGGAATACATTTCTGCATAAGTTGCCCATCCCTCCGTATAGCCGCCGAAGTTCAGCAAAGAGCGGATTTTTGGTAAACCGCTTTGCGTCGAATAAACTGTCTGGTACAGATGCCCCGGATACCCTTCGTGAGCCAGTGTGGTAAACAAAGAAAGGTCCTTTAAGTTGGAGGACGGGTTAATGTAGATTACATTTTCTGAACTGTTATCAACTGGTGGAGTCAGATAAAAGGCGGGACTGATATGTTCAGCCAGATTTTCGTTAACGTATTTTACCTGATAATTTACACCAGAAAGCTCCGGGAAATCTGCAGTGATTTTCTGGCTTAAATGAAGCAGGATTTCTTCCGGGGCGTTATCGGAATAAGAGGAAAGAGCTTCTTCAGCAATTTCACCGTTTTCTAAACAAGTTTTTAAGCAAAGCAAATCGTTTTTGTAGTACTTATTGATTAATTTTTTTAAATCGGAAATACTTCTGGAGGAACCGGTGGTTTCCTTTACCAGTGCCTCGTAGTAGTCAGTGCCACTGTCCAGATAGCAAAGCCCATCCTGATTGGAAGAATAAGCTTTCAATTCCTTTAAAGAGGCGATTAAATCTTTGTAGGCGGGAATGACATGACTGATAAATGTCTGCATATTTTGGGCTTTGTAGTCCACTGCAAGACGGCCGTCTAAGTCCTCCATAGCATCAATTCGTTCATTAAAAGTAGTAATTAACATATTTTCCGAAGGATTTTTTAAAAAATCCTCGCATTGTGATATAATAGCATCAGTTGCCTGCTCAGACATAAAAAGTCCATTTTCTGCTTTTTGTTCTTCGAAGCTGATGATAGAATGGTAATAGTCATCTACTTGGGACAGCAGGTTTAAATAGACAGGAATATCAGATGCCTGATAAAATTCATATTCGGACAGCAAAATAGGAAGCTGTGCCTGAATACCTGTCACAGAGCTTAAAGGCTCCCGATAATAATAGAAAGAACGATTAGACAATACCTGATGAAAATGATATTTTAAAATATCGTAAGTCAACTGGTCTTCCAGCTTGAGAGAGTCGTAATCGTAAGTGGTGAGAATTTTAGCATATTCAGCTGTTCGTTTTAAATAGGCTGTCTGTTCATCAGCATTGTAGCTGCCCAGAGAAATTGTGGGAGATGTAATACCGTATTCCGCGGGATTTTTCAAGGTGTAATGAAGATTTAGTGTATTTTGGGAAATTTCTTCCCGGAATATTTGCTCACACCAGTCGGAAAAGCAAAGGGAAGGAGTTTCTGGGGTTGCAGACACTTTAGAAGCAGAACAACCGGAGAGCAGACAAAGTGATAGCAACAAAAAGCAAAGTAAAAATTTCAGGTACCGCAAAGGAAGCCTCCCGAACCGTATTTTTAAATAGTATATGAAACGAGCGGGTATTTTTATGTTATTTACTTGGGGCGTCTTTGAGAAAAGTCCCGACAACCTATAAAGCATTTAGAACATACAAGGAGAATAGTCAAATGCAGGATTTTTATAATGGAAACAGTTTCGAAGCATATAAATATTTTGGTGCTCACCTTTTGCCGGAGGGGCAGGGTGTGGTATTTCGTACGTTTGCTCCCGGTGCGGCAAAGGTTGCTGTGGTTGGAGATTTTAATCAATTTGAAGAAACCTTTTTAGAGCCGGTATATGACGATAATATTTATGAAATTGTGCTGCCAGAGGCAAAAGAGGGCATGCGCTATAAATATCGAATCTATAAAAATGAAACCGAGTATCAGGAACACTGTGACCCTTATGGCTTTGGGATGGAAGTCAGACCGGGAAGCTGCTCTGTGATTCGTGATTTAGCAGATTATGAATTTCAGGATGAGGCCTGGATGGCAGAACGAAAAGACAGCAAAAAAAATCCTGTCAATATTTATGAAGTTCATCTGGGAAGCTTTCGTAAAAAAGAAAATGGTGACTGGCTGACATATGAAGAATTGGCGGAAGAACTGGTTAGTTATGTCAAACAGGAAGGATACAATTATATTGAATTTATGCCCCTTGCAGAGCATCCGCTGGATGAATCCTGGGGCTATCAGAATACCGGATTTTTTAGTCCTACTGCAAGGTATGGTACTGCCACAGGTTTGAAGAAATTGGTGGATGTTTGTCATCAAAACGGAATTGGTGTAATTATGGATTGTATGATGGTGTGCTTTGCCGTTGACAGCTATGGTTTAGCACAGTATGACGGACAGCCGTTATATGAATACCCACACAAAGATGTGGCAATCAATGAATGGGGAAGCTGTAATTTTATCCATTCCAGAGGAGAGGTCAGAAGCTTTTTGCAGTCGGTGGCAAACTACTGGCTGGAGGAATATCATTTTGATGGGCTGCATTTTGGAAGCATTGACCGTCTGATTTACTGGCAGGGGCAGAAATATCGCGGAACGAATGGCAGTGCTATGGATTTTGTAAAACGTATGAATCAGGGGATAAAAGAACGTTTTCCCCATTGTATTCTGATAACCGGAAATACAGGAAGTTTTCCTAAGATTACAAAAGAGATTTCCACGGGTGGTTTTGGATTTGATTATAAATGGGACAGTAACTGGGTGGAAGATATTTTGAAATATATGGCATATACTCCGCAACTCAGAAAAAAACAGTATTATATACTTCCATATTCTATGGTGTATTTTTACGAAGAAAGTATTATGCTTGCATTCTCTCATGATGAGGCTGCTCATAGAGAAAAAAGCCTTTTCCAGGGGATTTATGGAGAAACAAAGGAAAAGCTTGCACAGGCGAAAGCCATGTACATGTATATGTATGCTCATCCGGGAAAAAAATTAAATTTTATGGGAAATGAATTTGGAGAAAATAAGGTATGGAATGGAAAAGAAGCACTTTCTTGGGAACTTACACAACAAAAGGAATTTGGGAAACTTCAGTATTTTTTACAAAAACTAAATGAGTTATATGCAAGGGAACAGTCCCTTTATGAAAATGATTATGAGGAAGAGGGATTTGGCTGGCTGGATTGCCAGAAAAATGGAAATTGTATGTATGCATTTCAAAGAAGGGGAAGTGTAGACAGCATTTATTGTGTATTTAATTTTGATGAAGCACCAATGGGGGATTATGTTCTGAATGTAGGGGAAACAGAGCAGGTGCAGGTGATTTTATCCAGCGACTGGGAATGCTTTGGAGGGAATACCAGACAGGAAAAAATAATGATTACCGCAGAAAAGAAAGCAGGAGGAAATCGGTTGAAACTGGATGTTCCTGCGTACACAGCACTGTATTTAAAAAGGTAACAGTTCAGCCATTGACTTTGCAGAAAACCCATTGTATAATTGAATAATTAGTACATTTTTCAAAGGAGGAACTTTTCTATGGCAGTGAAATATGTCTTCGTGACAGGTGGCGTAGTATCCGGTCTTGGTAAAGGTATTACCGCGGCTTCTCTTGGACGACTGTTAAAAGCAAGAGGGTATAAAGTTACCATGCAAAAATTTGATCCATATATCAATATTGACCCGGGAACCATGAACCCGGTTCAGCACGGTGAAGTGTTTGTAACAGATGATGGTACGGAAACAGACCTTGATTTAGGTCATTACGAACGCTTTATTGATGAAAGTCTGGACAAACATTCCAATGTGACAACAGGAAAGGTTTACTGGTCTGTTTTACAGAAAGAACGTAGAGGAGATTTTGGTGGAGGAACTGTTCAGGTAATTCCTCACATTACCAATGAAATTAAGAGCCGTTTTTATCGTAACTTTACAGATGAAGATACTACCATTGCTATTATAGAAGTGGGAGGAACTGTAGGAGATATTGAAAGTCAGCCATTCTTAGAATCTATCAGACAGTTCCAGCATGAAGTAGGGCATGAAAATGCAATTCTTATTCACGTGACATTGATTCCTTACCTTCGTGCTTCAGGGGAAATGAAGACAAAACCTACGCAGGCAAGTGTTAAAGAATTACAGGGAATGGGAATTCAGCCGGATATTATTGTTTGCCGTTCTGAACTTCCATTAGACAGCGGTTTAAAGGACAAGCTCGCATTATTCTGTAATGTGCCAAAAAATCATGTATTACAGAATCTGGATGTAGAATATTTATATGAAGCGCCTCTTGCCATGGAAGAAGAAAAGTTGGCACAGGTGGCCTGTGAATGTTTACATTTAGATTGTCCGGAACCGGATCTTACTGACTGGAAACAGATGGTAGAAGCTTTAAGAAATCCAAACAAGGAAGTAAACATTGCGTTAGTTGGAAAATACATTCAGCTTCATGATGCTTACATCAGTGTGGTAGAAGCATTAAAGCATGGCGGAATTGCAGAGCGTGCTACAGTAAATATTAGTTGGGTAGATTCTGAAACAGTAACAGATGAAAATGCGGCAGAGATTTTAGGAAATATAGACGGTATTCTTGTTCCGGGCGGATTTGGTGACAGAGGTGTGGAAGGAAAGATTTCCGCTATCCGTTATGCTCGTGAAAACAAGATTCCATTCCTTGGTTTGTGTCTTGGAATGCAGCTTTCCATCGTAGAATTTGCAAGAAATGTTTTAAACTACAGTGACGCTCACAGTGTGGAATTAAAGCCGGATACAACACATCCTGTAATTCATTTGATGCCGGATCAAGATGGTATCGAAGATATTGGTGGCACATTAAGACTTGGTTCTTACCCATGTGTACTGGATAAAACTTCCAAAGCATACGAAGTGTATGGAGAAGAAACAGTACAGGAACGTCATAGACATCGTTACGAAGTTAACAATGATTACAGAGCTGTATTGACAGAAAACGGAATGAAATTATCCGGATTGTCACCGGACAAGCGTATTGTGGAAATGGTGGAATTGGTAGACCATCCTTGGTTTATTGCAACTCAGGCTCATCCTGAATTGAAATCCAGACCAAACAGACCTCATCCATTATTTAAAGGATTTATTGAGGCAGCGGTTGCTAATAAAAAATAAAGCATTAGGAAGGAGATAGGTTCAGCCTATCTCCTTTTTGGAAATATAAAGGAGGAAACTATGGAACGTTTACAGCAACAGATGGAATTTATCGCAGAAGTGGACAAATTAAAGAAAATAGGAAGGCAGTCTTATCTGACGGACAGTTCAAGAAAGGAAAATGATGCGGAACACTCATGGCATCTGGCCATGATGGCAATATTTTTATCAGAGTATGCCAAGGAAGAAGTAGATGTGCTTCATGTAATTTCCATGGTTTTAATTCACGATTTGGTGGAAATAGATGCAGGAGACACTTATGCATATGATACCGAAGGAAACAAGTCCAAACGTGCCAGAGAAGAAAAGGCAGCAGAGCGGATTTTCAATATTTTACCGGAAGACCAGGCGAAAAAGGTATGGGACTTGTGGGAAGAATTTGAAGCAAATGAAACAAAAGAAGCAAACTTTGCCAATGCATTGGACAGAGTGCAGCCAATTATGTTAAACCACAAAAGTGATGGAAAGGCATGGGCAGAACATGGCGTGGCATTAGACCAGATTATGTCCAGAAACGTCAACGTGGAAAAAGGTGCGCCAAAGCTTTGGGAATACGCTTTGGAGAATTTTATCAAGCCGAATGTAGGCAAGGCTATCAAAGAATAATTTCTTGTGTCACTACAGTAAATATGATAAAATAAAAAGGCAAACGAAGGTAAGCAGGAGGGGAATAATAACCTGCATAAAACTATATTTTAGGAGGGTATGATATGGCAAGATTTACATTACCAAGAGATTTGTATCATGGAAAAGGTTCTTTAGAGGAATTAAAGAATTTAAAAGGAAAAAAAGCGATTGTGGTAGTTGGGGGCGGCTCCATGAAACGTTTTGGCTTTTTGGATAAAGCAGTAGAATATTTGAAAGAAGCCGGCATGGAAGTGGAATTGTTCGAAAACGTAGAACCGGACCCAAGTGTGGAAACCGTAATGCGTGGGGCAGAAGCTATGAGAAAATTTGAACCGGATTGGATTGTGTCCATGGGTGGAGGTTCTCCAATCGATGCTGCAAAAGCAATGTGGGCATTCTATGAATATCCGGAAACAACATTTGAGGATTTAATTAAACCATTTAATTTCCCAACACTTCGTACCAAGGCAAAATTCTGCGCGATTCCATCTACTTCAGGAACAGCAACAGAGGTAACAGCATTCAGTGTTATCACAGATTATGAAAAGGGAGTGAAATATCCGTTAGCAGACTTTAACATCACTCCGGACGTGGCAATCGTAGATCCGGCACTGGCTGAAACAATGCCTGCAAAATTAACCGCACATACAGGTATGGATGCCATGACACATGCCATCGAAGCTTACGTGTCTACACTTCACTGTGATTACACAGATCCATTGGCAATCCATGCAATTAAAATGATTCATAGAGATTTAAAGAAATCCTTCGACGGAGATATGGAAGCAAGAGATAGAATGCACAATGCACAGTGCTTAGCTGGAATGGCATTTTCCAATGCATTATTGGGTATTGTTCACTCTATGGCACATAAAACAGGAGCAGCTTACAGTGGCGGACATATCGTACACGGTTGTGCCAATGCAATGTATCTTCCAAGAGTAATTCAGTTCAACGCTAAAAATGCAGAAGCAGCAGAAAGATATGCTGAAATTGCAAAAGCAATCGACTTAAAGGGCGATACAACAGAAGAACTGGTAGCTGCATTAGTTGCAGAATTAAAATCCATGAACGATTCTTTGGAAATTCCAAAAGGAATCAAAGAATACGAAGGCGGAATTATCGATGAAAAAGAATTTATGGATAAACTTCCTAAAGTAGCAAAGCTGGCAATCGGTGACGCATGTACCGGCTCCAACCCAAGAATTCCGACACAGGAAGAAATGGAAGGGCTTTTGAAGGCTTGCTTCTATGGGGAGGATGTTGAGTTTTAATTTAAAATAGGAAGCATGGTTTTGAAAGAATAAAAATGGTTTTGGATACAAAGAAATTTGTGTCCAGAACCATTTTTGCGTATTTGGATTACTATGTTGAGGATTATATGATTCAATGTAAAAGGAAATATTGAAAAATCATGTTGAATAAAGTAAAATATGGAGTCGAAATAAATATAAAAAAATATTAATGCTTAAGAAGGAACTGTTATGGAAATAAATATAGCGATATGTGACGACGAAATAGTAATATGCAAACAAATAGAGGGAATATTAGAAGAAATGCTTTTACAGGCAGCTGTCCGATATAATCTTAGTTTGTTCCAGAAGGGCAGAGAATTGTGTGAGAGTATGGAAAAAACAAAATTTGATTTGATTTTTCTGGATATTGAATTGCCGGACATGGATGGGATTGAAATAGGAAGTTACATACGGGAAGCTTTAGGTGATGAGAAGGTGCAGATTGCCTATATTTCTGCGAAAGCGGAGTATGCGTTAAGACTTTTTGACTTCCGACCTATTAATTTTTTGGTTAAGCCCTTAGAACAGGAAAAGATAAAAAAGGTGATAGACAAATATTTGATTCTGGCGGAATATGGCAGGCAGTTGTATACATATAAAAAAGGCTCACATTTTTTGAAAATTTCATTGGATGAAGTTTTGTATTTTGAAAAACAGGGAAGAAAAATTCATATTCACACATTGGAGGGCAAGCAGGATGATGAATTTTATGGTTCCATGGATGGGTTATATTCGCAGGTAAAGAGAAATCAATTTCTATTTATACACCAGTCTATTATAGTAAATTATCGATATATCAGTAAATTTCAATATGAATTCGTAAAATTAGTGGATGGGGTAGAATTACCAATCAGCCAGTCACGAAGAAAGATTATCAGGTCCATGTATTTGGAATTGATAGAAAGTGAGATGTAAATGGAAAATATACTAAATAATATAGTATTGCTGTTGTCAAATTGGCTGGCAACGTATGTGATATATCGGTTTATGCATGTGTTTTTTGAAAGACGGGTAGTGGATAGGAAAGTGACATTCTGTATGTATTTATTACAATATATAATATCGTCATTTGTGCTTGTGCGGATTCCGTATTTAATAATTAATGTGGTAGTTTCCATTTTGTGTTATGGTATTATAGTATATTGTTATGAGGGGACTTTATGGAAAAAAATTATTGTAATAGCTGTTATATATAGTTGTGGATTTGTGATAGAGGGCTTTGTATTTATATTGCTAGAAAATACCAACAATGTGTTACTGGAAAAAAGACATATAGATGCTCTTGCAAGTGTGCTTGTAGAAAGTTTGGAATGGTTGGTTATGATTATTCTTGAAAAGAAATTAAAATCCTTAAAAAAGGATATAACGCCGCCGTTTGTTTTTACACTAACAGTCGTAGGGGAGGTTATATTGATATGTGTTCAGGAAATTCTGATTTTTCAACAAAAGAATATTAATGATTCTATTAGGATACTTTCGGTATTGGTGACTCTGATTTTAACGATTATAATTGTTTATTTATATGCCTCGTTGTCAACCATTGCAAAAGAACAGGTAAAAAATCAAATAATGGAGAGAGAAAAAAATTATTATCATAATCAGGCAGAATTGCTGCAGAGTGGCAGTGAAAATTTAAGAGAGTTTCGACATGATATAAAAAATAAAATATTAGTGTTGAATGAGTTATTGAACAAAAATGAAATAGAAAGGGCATCTGCTTATATTCGGGAATTTGCAGATAAAATTGAACAAAGAAAAAGTTACAGTCAATCGGGAAATATGATAATTGACAGTGTTATTAATTATAAACTGAGTTTGGCGGAAAAACAGGGATGTCACATACAGACAGAAATTTCTTTGCCATATAATATTTCGATAGATGACGATGACTTGGTAGTGGTTTTAGGAAATTTGTTAGATAATGCTATTGAAGCAACGACGAAATTAAAGGAAAACAAATATATTCAGGTAACGATAAAATATGATAGGAAATGTTTGTTTGTGAAAGTGGTTAATAGTTTTGATGCTCAGGTAATAGAGAGAGATGGAAGAATACAAACTAGAAAAGAAAATGAGGAATATCATGGCATAGGGTTGCAGAGTGTGAAAAATATTGCAAATAAATATTGTGGTGATTTAAAAATTGTATATAAAGCGGAAGTGTTTTCAGTAGGAGTGGTTTTGTATTCCAAAGAAAAAGATACGTGAATTTTTAAAGATGCAAACTGTAAATTTATACAAAAACATAGGTAAAAAATGACAAGTCGCACACAGAGAAGAAAAATTGTGTTAGGATAGGTACGTCGAAAGCGAGAGAGGAGAATGCAGTGAAAAAAGGTAAAGAGAAGATGTTGAAAATTATAGCTGATATGGCATATGTTACATCGAAAAAAGAAGTTGATTCAGTGTGTAAATGGTTGTATTATCAGCCGGAGTTGCCAAAAGAAGTACAAAAATTGAAATATGATAAAGATTAGAAAAATGGCTGAACTTATAACAGGATACTTACAAAAAAACGGCATTATAGAACAGGAAAAACAGGAAGTATATATTTATGGTTTACAGCAAATGGGAGTAGAAATGATAAATATACTCTCCATCTTCCTGATAAGTATTGTATGTGGACAGCTAGTAGAAGCAGAGAATAAGCCATTGGACCAGATGGAGATAAGAATCTACAGAAAAAAGGCAAAACAGATATGGTGCATGGAAACGATATGTTTTTTAGTGAGCATTCTGGGAAAATGGGTACCTGTGTACGAAAGTATTCTTTTAGCAGGTATTTGTACAAGCTTGTCTTTAGTTGCAGCAAATGTGAAAAAGTTAAAGGTACGGAAGTGAGGAGAATAAAATGAAGAACAGAAAGAATAAAATGAAATTCGCAGCAACTTTGATGGCAGGTGTTATCATGGTAAGTACAGCAAGTACAAGCCTTGTAGCAAATGCAACAACAAAGGGAACGGAAAAATATAAGAATAATACAATTACGGTGACATCTCAGGCGAAGGATACAAGCGGGTATAGTTATGTTTCCTATCCGGTGAAGACGAGTATGCAAATAACAAGTAAGGTATATGTTAAGAAAAACGGAAAGAATTGTATATCAGCTTCACATACGGGTTCAATGAATACAACTACAGGTTTGGGATGTAGTGTTCCGATATCTACATCAGATAAAAATAATGGACTTAAGGTTTCATATGTGCAGACAAGTGCAAAAGTATCAGGACATACTTTTGTTAATAGCAAAACAGGTTTGAGTTATGTAAATGACTATCGTTAAAGAATAATTTAGTTAAATTTAGGGATAAGATATTTCTTATCCCTTTTTGTGCGAGGAGAGAGAACGTGAAGAAATTAATTATAACAATACTTATAATAGCAACAACATTAAACATTACCGCTTGTGGAAACAGCGAAAATGCTCAGTATACTTCAGAAGAATATCTGCCGGAATCAGACGACCAGCCTAACATAATATATGGAAGAAATTTTATAGAGGGAAATTCTGGTTACTATTTTTATGATCCCATGGATAATATACAATTCTATGATTTTAATTTAAAAAAGACACATATTTTATGCAACAAACCAGAATGTACTCATGAAGATGAAGAATGTAGTTCTTATACAGGTGGTGTAACTTTACGGTATGCCGAGGGAAACTTATATTATGTGGCGGAAGAAGGGACAACAGGAGATGTTTATTTTTGGAGAAAAAGTGGAGATGGTTCTAAAACAGAGAAGTTATTTCTCCTATACCATTTTGATGAGCCACAGGTTGAAATAGCATCTACATTATTTTGTATTCATAGAGATTATGTATATTATTTTCTGCAAGGAATGGAAGAAGGATACAGTTCTGTTTTATATCGCAGAAAGTTAGAAAAAAATGCAAAAATAGAAGTATTAGAAGCGTTAGAGTCAGAAGCACAGGACTATGACGAAGTATATGGGTGTGGAAATAAAATATATTATGTGCTGGATAGTTATGAAAAAGATAACAGATATATGGAACTTCGAAGTTATGATATTATTAGCGGTGAAAAAAAGACAGAATTAAAAAGAATGGGATTAGGTGAGTCCTATTACATTTATAACAATAAAATGTTTTATACAAGTGAACAGAATATATGCGAATTGGATTTGAAAAATGGTGAAGATAAGGTGATTATGTCAGGAGAGTTTTCAGAATCTGTATTTGTGCATGCAGATGATAAATATCTTTATTTTGATAATTCTTGTGATATTGAAAAAAGGCTGGACCAGTTAGAACACATAGAAGAAAAGATGAAAGAATGGTATCAGGACAGAAAAGTATATGTATATGATAAAGAAACCTTGCAGCAAGTAAATGTGTTGTCAATTCCAACAGAAACCTTTGCAGATTTTAATGTAACATCAAATTACTTGACACTGAGAATTTTAGGTGATGAATTTAGAATTTTAGACAAGAATAGTCTTACGAATGAAAACCCTGAATGGGTAAAGATATATTCATCATTGGATTAGGAGAAAAAACGTGAAGAAATTAATTATTATACTGCTCATAATAGCAACAACATTAAACATTACCGCCTGTGGAAACAGCGAAAATGCTCAGTATACTTCAGAAGAATATCTGCCGGAATCAGACGATCAGGCAAATATTACATATCGAAGAAATTTTGTGGAAGGAAAAACCGGATATTATTTTTATGACCCAATGGGCTATATACAATACTACGATTTTGAAACTAAAAAGACTCATATCTTATGCAACAATCCGGAATGTAGCCATGAAGATGAGCAATGTAATGCTTATTCAGGAGGAGCAACTTTGCGGTATGCTGAGGGAGATTTGTATTATGTAGCGGCAGAGTATCCCGCAGGAGATTTTTATTTTTGGAAAAAAAGCGGAGATGGCTCCAAAACAGAAAAGCTGTTCTTTTTGTTTCGGTTAGAAGAGGGCGAAATGGAGATTTCATCCACATTATTTTGCATTCATAGAGGATATGTGTATTATTTTCTTGATGTGACAGAAGAAGATAATATCCCTGTGCTGTACCGGAGAAAGCTGGAAAAAAATGCAAAAGCGGAAGTTTTGGAAACGTTGGAAATCGAAACAGAATCGTATTTTGAAGTGTATGGATGTGGAACAAAAATATATTACATAGTAGACAATTATGCAAAAGAGAATGCCCATATGGAAATTCGAAGTTATGATATCGTTAGTGGAGAAAAATCAGTAGAAATAGAAAGTATGGGAAGAGCGGAGTCTTATTATTTTTATCGAGATAAAATGTATTATACTAAGGAGCAGGATATTCTCGAAAGAGAACTAAAAAGCGGTGAGGAAAAAGTAATTCTGTCAGGAGAGTTTTCAGAATCTGTGTTTGTGCATGCGGATGACAAATACCTGTATTTTGATAATTCCAGAGATATAGAAGAAAGACTGGAACCGTTAGAACATATAGCTGAAAAGATGAAGGAATGGTATCAGGACAGAAAGGTGTATATATACGACAAGGAAACCTTGCAGCAAGTAAATGTGTTGTCAATTCCAACAGAAACCTTTGCAGATTTTAATGTAACATCGAATTATTTGTTTTTAAGTATTGTAGATGAGGAATTTAGAATTTTAGACAAGAATACTCTTACGAATGAAAACCCTGAATGGGTAAGAATATATTCGCCCCTAGATTAGGAGAAAAAACGTGAAGAAATTAATTATTATACTGCTCATAATAGCAACAACATTAAACATTACCGCCTGTGAAAACAGCGAAAATGCTCAGTATACTTCAGAAGAATATCTGCCGGAATCAGACGATCAGGCAAATGTAATTTATCGTAGAAATTTTGTGGAAGGGAAAACAGGATATTATTTTTATGACCCTATGGGCTATATCCAATACTACGATTTTGAAACTAAAAAGACTCATATTTTGTGCAACAATCCGGAGTGTAGCCATGAAGATGAACAATGTAATGCCTATGCAGGAGGTGGAAGTTTACGGTATGCTGAGGGAGATTTGTATTATGTAGCAGAAGAGTATCTGACAGGAGATTTTTATTTTTGGAGAAAAAGTGGAGATGGTTCCAAAACAGAAAAGCTGTTCTTTTTGTTTCATTTAGAAGATGGCGAAATGGAGATTTCGTCCACATTATTTTGCATTCATAGAGGATATGTGTATTATTTTCTTGATGTGACAGAAGAAGGAAATATCCCTGTTTTGTACCGGAGAAAGCTGGAAAAAAATGCAAAAGAGGAAGTTTTGGAAACGTTGAAATCCGAAACAGAATCGTATTTTGAAGTGTATGGATGTGGAACTAAAATATATTACATAGTAGACAATTATGCAAAAGAGAATGCCCATATGGAAATTCGAAATTATGACATCATTAGTGGAGAGAAATCAGTAGAAATAGAAAGTATGGGAAGAACTGAGTCTTATTATTTTTATCGAGATAAAATGTATTATACTAAGGGGCAAGATATTCTCGAAAGAGAACTAAAAAGCGGTGAGGAAAAAGTAGTTCTGTCAGGAGAGTTTGCAGAATCAGTGTTTGTGCATGCGGATGATAAATACCTTTATTTTGACAATTCCAGAGATATAGAAGAAAGACTGGAACCGCTAGAACATATAGCTGAAAAGATGAAGGAATGGTATCAGGACAGAAAGGTGTATATATACGACAAGGAAACCTTACAGCAAGTAAATGTGTTGTCAATTCCAACAGAAACTTCTGCTGCACTTAGTGTTACATCGGATAATTTGTTTTTAAGTATTGTAGATGAGGAATTTAGAATTTTAGACAAGAATACCCTTGCGAATGAAAACCCTGAATGGGTAAGAATATATTCACCCCTAGATTAGGAGAAAAAACGTGAAGAAATTAATTATAACAATACTTATACTAGCAACAACATTTAGCATTACCGCCTGCGGAAACAGTGAAAATGCCCAGTATACTTCAGAAGAATATCTGCCGGAATCAGACGACCAACCTAATATAGCTTCATTAAGAAGTTTTGCCGAGGGAAATTTCGGATATTATTTTTTGGATGCACTTAGTTATGTACAATATTATGATTTGGAATCTGGAAAAAGTCATATTTTATGTGATAATCCGGAATGTACTCATGAAGATGAGAAGTGTAATGCTTATGCCGGTGGTGTGACTATGCGGTATGCAGATGGAAATTTATATTATGTAGCAGAAGAAAATACCACAGGCGATTTTTATTTTTGGAAAAAAAGTGGAGATGGAACAAAAACAGAAAAATTGTTTTTTATGTTTCATTTAGAAGACGGAGAATTAGAAATATCTTCTACCGGTTTTTGCCTTCATAGAGGATATGTATATTATATTCTGGATGTGGGAGAAAATGGAACAACGTCTACTTTATATCGCAGAAAATTAGAAAAGAATGCAAAAGCAGAGGTGATAGAAAGAAGTGACTCTGAAACAAAAGCATATGATAGAATTTTGGGATGTGGAACAAAAATATATTATAGCTTAATAGAGTATAAGGAAGATGAAAGCTATTTGCAAATTAACAGTTATGACATTCTTACTGGGGAATTGCAAGTAGAGGTATCGAAAATTGAAAAAAATGCGGATTATTGTGTGTATGACAATAAAATTTATTATACAGTTCAAAAGAATATTCATGCAAGAAATATGGAAACAGGAGAAGATGAAATTATATTGTCCGGAGAATTTTCGGAAGACATGTATCTTTTGGTAGATGATAAATATCTTTATTTTAACAATGGAAGAGATATCTCGGAAAGATTATATCAATTAGATACTATAGGTGATAAGCTGAAAGAATGGTATCAGGAAAATAAAGTATATGTGTATGATAAAGAGTCTTTGGAACAAGTGGCGATTTTATCAATTCCAACGGATACAGGCAGTGTATTTCATGTGGTAACAAATTATCTGATTTTAAATATAAATGATGAAGAATATAGAATATTGAATAAAGACAAAGTGAAGGATGAAAATCCTGAATGGGTAAAGATATATTCATCATTGGATTAGGAGAAAAAACGTGAAGAACTGATTGAGGGATAAGATGCTTCTTATCCCTTTTCGCACGAGGAAAAGGGGACACAATATGAAACTAGAGTGGAAAAGAATATGGAATCAGCTTAGCGTACGCGGAGTGTTTTTCTTGTGTCTGGCAGTGATGATGCTTTTGTTTATCAGTCAGCAGATTGGACAGGCAGAAACAGACGCTATGGAGAGTGAATTAGAAGTGGAAGAAATGTCTTCTGACAAATATCAGAAAGAGTACAAAAAAAAGATTGCAAATATTGTAAAAGAGGCAGACAGTATGGGAGAAATCAGCATTTTTAGTAAACAGAATTCCTATGCCGACAGAAATCGTATAAAGACAAAGGACGATTATGGAAGTCTTTATAATATAAAAATCACCCAGGGAGATAATCAGTTGTTGGGTGCTTTGATTACAGAAAAATATTGGACATTTATTATGCTGTTTTTCGGCATGTTTCTGGTATGCAAAGTACCTTATCCGGAAAAAAGTGCCATGCAGACGATTACATACAGTTGTCAAAAGGGAAGAAAAATCTTGCGAAAAAGACAGTTGTTTCTTATGTTGGGATTTGTGACTGTTTTGGGAACTTTTTTATACATGCTAAATATATTGCTGGGATTCTTTTTCTATGGAGGGGATTCCTCTTGGCTTAGAAGCATACAGTCAGCTCAAAACTTTTGGTCTTGCACTTTGGAAATTTCTATGCTGGAAGCAGTATTGTTACATTTTTTCCTTGGACTTACCGGAGTTATGGCAGGTATCTGTACAGGTTGGGCTTTGATGAAAAAGTTTGGCAATAAAGTAGGATTTTTGCTGTGGGCGCTTCTTTATGGGATGGGCTATCTTAATCTGTCATTGATAGGAAAGAGCAGTAATCTTAATTTATTGCATAGCTTGAATTTTTACCAACTGTTGTTTCCACAAAACATTTTTACCACATATCAGAATTATAATGTGGCATCGTATGCTGTGGGACAGGGTGTAGTTTGGATGATATTTGTGCTACTTACTTTTGCAGGTAGCAGTTTGTATGTAGTATATGGGAAGCCCAAAGAGAAAAGAAGTCATAAGAAATTTTTAAAATGGAAAAGAATATGGAAAAGACCGTTGGCAGGTATCGGGAGAATGGAATGTAAGGAAATGTTTTGGTATCAGAAAGGATTTTTTGTTCTTGCCTTTGCCTTGCTGGTTGTGTATGTGCTGTCCCTTCAAAAACCGGTAAGTTATACCGTAGGGCAGAGGACGTTAAATGAATTTTATGAAAATTATGGTGGAGAAATCACAGAAGATACTTATAAAGAACTGGAAAGATTAAACGAAGAATACAACCGGTTGCTGGAGGAAACAAAACAGTTGAAACAGAAGTATCAAAAAAATGAAATCACCTATGAGGAATATGATGCTGAAAGCTTTTTCCAGAAAAAAGAATTGGAGCAGGCAGCCGTTGTAATAGAATTAAATGCAAAAGTAGAGAAATTGAAAAAACTTCAGGAAAAAGGGTATAAAGTGGAACTAGTAAATGAACGAGGCTATAATAAGCTTTTCGAAAAAGGGATAAAACGTAAGCTGGAAGTGGTAGTAGAGTTTCTAGTGGCGTTATTATTTCTTGCGGGATATTTTAGAACATTTACGAAGAGAAACTGGCGGTATATGGTACGTTCCACCAGAGATGGAAGGGATATTTTCTTTTTAAAAAGAATGTTGATATTTGTAGGGTTTCTGGCGGCGGCCGTGGCTATGATTTATGGTATGGATTTTTATAATATTTACCGTGTGTATCCTATGGAACATTTGACAGCTCCGATACGAAGCTTTGAGCTGGCAAACGGTGTAGCCGGAAATTACCCAATCTGGCTCTACTTAGGAATTGTTTATCTTGGGAAAATTGCACTGTGGTGTGTAATTGGTATGGTGTGCTACAGTGTCAGATATTTTACAATTATAGGAAAAGCTTTCAGAGAGGAAACGAGAAAAGATGAAATTGGAAATTAAAAATCTGTCAAAACATTATGGAGATAAAGTGGCATTAGATAATTTAAATCTTACGTTGGAATGTGGAATTTATGGAATTCTGGGCGAAAATGGAGCTGGAAAAAGCACATTGATGAATTTGATTACGGATAACATAAAAAGAGATGGGGGCGCAATACTGCTGCAGGGAAAAGATATTTTGAAATATGGGGATTCGTTCAGGAATCTGGTAGGATATATGTGTCAGCAACAAGGAGAATTTCCGGATTTTTCTGCTTATTCATTTTTGATGTATATGGCGGAACTGAAGGGCTTGGGAAAGAAAGAAGCCAGAGAACAGAGTATGCAGTTGTTAGAAAAGTTAAACTTATATGATGTGGCAGATAAGAGGGTAAACGGTTTTTCCGGTGGAATGAAGCAGAGAGTGATGTTAGCTCAGGCATTGCTTGGAAATCCACGGATTCTGCTTTTGGATGAGCCTACAGCAGGACTTGATCCACGGGAAAGAATACGAATACGAAATCTTATTTCGGAGTTATCAAAGAATAAGATTATCCTGTTAGCTACCCATGTAGTTAGTGATGTTGCATGTATCGCAGATAAAATTCTTTTGATGCGGGAGGGTGAACTGGTTACTCAGGGAACAGCCATAGAGTTGATAGATTCCATACAGAATAAAGTATGGGAAAGACAATGTAAAAAAGAAGAACTTGCCATGCTGCAGACAAAGTATCCGGCTGGAAATGTAGAGCAGAGGCGAGAAGGTCTGGTATTCCGTGTGGTAGGTGATAAATTGGAAGCACCATTTGTGCAGGTGCATGATAATATTGATTTGGAAGATGTGTATTTATATTATTTGGGAAATAAGGCAGAATAAGAACGAATACTCCCTTGCAAAGTGCATACATTTAAACTATAATGAAAAAGTTAGAGTGTCAGACAGAGCAGGGCTGATAGCCGATGAATTATCCTGCTATCAGGCATAGGCTCATTTCAAGGAGTAAAAACATGAATTATAATGAATTACGGGAAACATATAAAGAATTTATTTATAAGAGCTACAATATAGAAGAAACAGAAGAAAAAATCAGAATCACCTACGATTTTGAAATTCCGGGGTTATCAGAGTTTCATCCTTACTGGGAATTTCCAAAGAAACCAAAGCAGAAAGAAATGGCCAAAGACAATCCAATGTTTGAAAATATGGTCTTTTCACTTGGTATGGTAGAACTGGTTAGCTATTGGAAGATAACCTGTGCACCGAAGGTGCGGGTGCAAGCTGGTGCATTGGATAAAGAACAGATCGCATGGTGGAAAGAACTGTACTACCATGGATTAGGAGAATTTTATTATACCAATGGAATCGAAGTAGAGCAGGAAAGCTTTATGGAAATTGTATCCGAAGGCAATGTGTTCTCCGGAACATGGAAAGCGGAAGAAAGCTTAAACGGTTGCCTTGTACCAATCGGTGGTGGAAAGGATTCTGCGGTAACTTTGAGCTTGTTAAAAGAGCAAAAAGACAGCAATTACTGTTATATCATCAATCCAAGAGGGGCGACCATTCACACGGTGGAAGCCGGCGGCTATGAAGAAGAAAAGATGATTGCGGTAAAACGTACTCTGGACAAAAATATGATTGAGTTAAATAAGCAGGGATTTTTAAACGGGCATACACCATTTTCGGCAATTGTGGCGTTTTCAGCAACCATTGCAGCATATATGAATGGATTAAAATATATAGTATTGTCCAATGAATCCAGTGCCAATGAAAGCACTGTAGCAGGAAGTACGGTAAACCATCAGTACTCCAAGAGTTTTAAATTTGAACAGGATTTCCATAATTACGAAGAAAAATACATAAGAAGCGGTACTTATTACTTTAGTATGCTTCGACCGTTAAGTGAATTCCAGATTGCAAAGCAGTTTGCAAAGTCCGAGGAATATCATGATATTTTTAGAAGCTGTAATGTGGGAAGTAAGGAAGATATCTGGTGCGGACATTGTCCAAAATGTCTGTTTGTATATTTCATTCTGTCCCCATTTATGGAACAGGAACGATTGAAAGAAATTTTTGGCGCAGATATGTTAAATGATATGTCCATGTTAGAAACTATGCAGCAGTTAATCGGAGTATCACCGGAAAAACCCTTTGAATGCGTGGGAAGCAGAGATGAAATCAATACAGCTATCTGCCTTGCCATAGAAAAGTCAGAGCAGAAGGAACAGACTTTACCAAAGCTGTTGGAATATTATAAGGAACAAGGCTTCTATGAAAAAAACAAAGGCAATGAAAAGAAATATTTTGACTTTTACGATAAAGAACACCTGTTGCCGGAAGAATTTGACCGGATTTTAAAAAGAGAATGCTATAATTAGCAAGATAGGCTATCAGTAAGCGGGAGGCAGTCACATGTTAGAAACAATGAGAAATTGTATAAGAAATAAAAAAGTGCTAATACTTGGATTTGGACGAGAAGGAAAATCCACCTATAAGCTGATGCAAAAGGCTGGTGGTTATGAAAGACTTGCTATAGCTGACTTAAATCCCATCACAGATACCCTGGCAGAAAATGTTTTGATAATTACAGGAGAAGATTATCAAAAATCCTTAAATGATTATGACGTTGTATTTAAAAGTCCCGGTATTGTGTTGGAACAGGAAATTGGAACATACACCTGTGAAATTGTATCTCAGACAGAACTTTTCTTCCGCAGATTCCGTAACCAGATAATTGGAATCACCGGAACGAAGGGGAAAAGCACAACAACCACTTTGCTGTATCATGTATTAAAAGAAGCCGGCGTAAAATGTGTGCTGGCAGGAAATATCGGAATTCCGGCATTTGATATTGCAGAGGAAATACAAGAGGACACAGTGATTTGTTTTGAAATGTCTTCCCATCAGCTGGAATATATGAGTGTATCTCCAAAATACGGAGTGCTGATGAACATTCACGAAGAACATTTAGACCATTATGGCACAATGGAAAAATATGTGGCAGCCAAAGAACGTATTTATCGAAATCAGCAGGCAGGAGATAAACTGATTTGTAATATGGAAATTCTGCCAAAAGAAAATACCTGCAAATCCCAGGTGATTTCTATTGGCTATGAAGGCAGCAATGCAGATATTCAGGTAGAAGAAACGAGGATTCGCTATAAGAATAAAGCTTTCTCAATACCGGTATCAGAGATTAAATTAATTGGAATACATAATTATTATGATATCGGTGTGGTGTACGGTCTGCTTCAGGAACTTGGTGTTAGTGATGAGGTGTTTATGGAAGCTCTAAAAACCTATGAGCCACTTCCGCATCGTCTTCAGTATGTGGGAACTGTGGATGGAATTAAGTATTATGACGACTCCATTTCTACCATTTGCGATACCACAATTCAGGCGTTAACCAGCCTGAAAGACACAGATACTGTTATTATTGGCGGAATGGATCGGGGAATTGAATATCAGGAACTGATTTCATTTTTAAGTGAACATGAAGTTCCGAATATTATTTTGATGGAAGCCACAGGAAAACGTATTTATCGGGAGATTAAGAAAAATTATCCTGATTTTAAAGCTGTGGAAAGAATTCAGCCGGTAGAACATTTAGAGGATGCAGTGGAACTGGCAAAAAAAGTAACCAGACAAGGAAAGAGCTGTGTTATGTCACCAGCCGCCGCCAGCTACGGAATTTTTAAGAATTTTGAAGAACGTGGAGAAGTCTTTGTAAAACTGGTACGTGGAGAATAATAAGATTTGTAAAAAAGAATCAAAGGAGAAAAATTCATGGAAATACTCATTTCAGCCGGAGTTGCATGGTTTATTGCACAGGCACTAAAAATGATTATATCTTTTATCGAAAACAAAAGGATAGACTGGTCTTTGGCGACTGCCTCCGGTGGTATGCCAAGCTCTCATACAGCTTTTGTCGTTGCGGCTACCACTGTAATTGGAAGAAAGGAAGGAATCGAATCCTCCATCTTTGCGCTGGCTGTAGTGTTATCTATTGTGGTTATGTATGATGCCATGCACGTAAGACGTGCCGTAGGTCACATAGGACAGACGTTAAATCAGATTATTAACAATTACAATAAAACCGGAAAAGTGAATGTAGATAATGTAAAAGAGATTCTGGGGCATTCGCCACTTCAGGTATTTGCGGGATTTGTGCTTGGGATTCTCGTAGGAATGTTTTTGGTTTAATTACATTTTAATAAAAAAAATTAAAAAAAGGTGTTGACAAATCCAAATCTTTGTTATAGACTATAATAGTCGCTGGTGAGGCGAGAAGCTAAAAGGTTTGCCCAGATAGCTCAGTTGGTTGAGCAGAGGACTGAAATTCCTCGTGTCACTGGTTCGATTCCGGTTCTGGGCACTTTGCCAGAACAAACAAAATAGATGCGGGTGTAGTTCAATGGTAGAACACTAGCCTTCCAAGCTAGATACGTGGGTTCGATTCCCATCACCCGCTTATGCGATAGTGGCTCAGTTGGTGGAGTACAACCTTGCCAAGGTTGGGGTCGCGGGTTCGAGTCCCGTCTATCGCTCTTAAGGATTTCGAGTAATCGGAATCCTTTTTTTCTGTGCACCAGTGCGAGAAAATCTCTAGTAGAACCTTGAAAGTATACAGCAAATCAGATACAATAATCACTATGTGACTGGGAATACAGGAGGTAAACATGGAGAAAGCAGACATAGATTATATATTATATCTTTGTACAGACAGAAGTTTTATGAAAACAGAAACTTTGGAAGAAACAGTAGAGCAGGCGGTACAGGGCGGCTGTTCCATTGTCCAGCTCCGAGAAAAAGACTGTAGTACAAAAGAATTTTATGAACAGGCATTAAGAATAAAAAATGTGACACAGCAATATAATATTCCACTGATTATTAATGATAGAATTGATATATGCATGGCAGTAAATGCAGATGGCGTTCATCTGGGACAGGAGGATATGCCGGTAGCAGAAGCCAGAAAGCTTTTGGGAGAAGAAAAAATTCTTGGTGTCTCTGCTCACAATGTGGAAGAAGCATTGAAAGCATGGCAGGATGGGGCAGACTATCTGGGCGTAGGTGCCATCTTTGGAACAAATACCAAAAAAAACACGGTAGACACGTCCATAGAAACATTGAAAGAAATATGTGGCAAGGTACCCATTCCTGTGGTGGCAATCGGTGGTGTGGGGCTATCTAACATAGAAAAATTAGCAGGCAGCGGAATTTCGGGTGTTGCCGTGGTATCTGCCATAATGGCGGCAGAAGAACCAAAGAAAGCAGCAGAAAAACTAGTAATAAAAGTAAGGGAAGTGCAGAATGAAGGAATTTAAAGGAGCAATATTTGATTTGGATGGAACTATTTTGGATTCCATGTGGGTTTGGGAACAGGTAGATGTCAATTTCCTTGGAAAAAGGGGTATTCCGATTCCAAGTGATTATGCCAAAGCAATTTCAGCTATGAATATCAAAACAGCGGCAGAATATACCATAGACAGATTTAGCTTACCCGAAACGGTAGAAGACGTGGTAGAAGAATGGTTTGGTATGGCAATGAAAGAATATGGGGAAGACGTTCAATTAAAATCAGGTGTTCGTGAATATCTGGCGTATTTAAAGGCGATGGATGTGAAACTTGCAGTAGCCACATCATCACCGGAGCAATTATTTCTTCCGTGTTTGGAAAACAATGAAATCTTCGAGTTTTTTGATGCCATTGTAACTACCATGGAAGTGCCGAGAGGAAAAGATTTTCCGGATGTATACGAGGAAGCAGCAAGAAGAATATCCCTGCAACCTTCGGAGTGTATGGTTTTTGAGGATATTTTAAAAGGTATAAAAGCAGCCAGACAGGGTGGGTTTTATGTGGTGGCAGTGGAAGAAGAACATGCTGCAGAAGACAGAGAAGAAATCAGACAGATTGCAGACAAATACATAAAAGATTTTGAAGAAATGTTCTGAGTAATAAATTGGAATTAGGAAAGGAATCTGGTATGAAAAGTGTACTTACCATTGCTGGAAGCGATTGTAGCGGCGGTGCGGGGATTCAGGCAGACATAAAAACCCTGACCATGCACAAAGTATTTGCTACCAGCGTTATTACAGCAGTAACAGCCCAGAACACCTGCGGTGTGGCAAAGGTGGAGCCACTGTCACCGGAAATTATCGAAAGCCAGCTTGTATGTGTTATGGAAGATATATTTCCTGATGCGGTAAAAATCGGAATGATTGACCGTAAGGAAACTGTGGATATTGTTGTAAAAATGTTGAAAAAGTATGAACCTAAAAACATTGTTGTGGATACTGTGATGATTTCTTCCAGTGGAAGAAGGTTACTGGAAGAAGCCGCCACGGAAGCTTATACGAAAGAATTACTTCCATTGGCAGATGTGATTACCCCAAATATACCAGAGGCAGAATTGCTCACTGGCATTAAAATAGTGAATGAAAAAAGCAGAAAACAGGCTATGAAAAGATTGGCAGAAAAATATCCGGCGGCGGTATTAATGAAAGGTGGGCATGGAACGGAGAATGCAGACGACTGGCTGGAAGTACAGGGGAGAGTTACCTGTTATCCGGGCAAGCGGATTTCCAATTCCAATACTCACGGCACCGGATGTACTCTTTCCTCTGCTATTGCTGCCAACTTAGCTCTGGGATATCCGTTGGAGGAAAGCGTGGCAAAAGCCAAAGAATACATTACAGGAGCAATTAAAGCGGGATTGGATTTAGGGCAGGGGAATGGTCCTTTAAATCACATGTGGCATGGTTAAAAATGAAAAAAGTGGCTAGTTACAAAAAGACACTGCTATGTTATGTTAAGAGGTAAAAGGATTGAAAGTGAGGCTATCACGGATTATGAAACGACAAAAAAGAATTGCAGTAATTAATGACGTAACGGGTTTTGGCAGGTGCTCGGTTGCGGTTGCACTGCCAATAATTTCTGCAATGAAAATACAGTGCTGCCCATTGCCAACAGCCATATTGTCGGCTCACACGGCTTTTCCAAATTTTTTTCTAAAAGATTTTACTCCTTACATGAATCAATATATGGAACACTGGAAATCCCAGAATTTGGAATTTGATGGAATTGCCACAGGATTTTTGGGTTCAAAAGAACAGATTTCACAGGTAATACAATTTTTTGAATTGTTTAAGACGAAGGATAACCTGGTATTGATGGATCCGGTTATGGGAGATTATGGAAGACTTTACAGTTCCTATACAGATGAAATGTGTGAGGAAATGAAAAAACTGGTTCCCTATGCAGATATTTTAACGCCGAATCTTACAGAAGCCTGTAGATTGCTGGATATTCCTTATGAAGAAGCGGATTTATCTGATACTGGTTTGCTTGAAATTTGCGAAAAATTAAGTGAAAAAGGTCCGGATAAAATTGTAATTACAGGTTTGCAAAAAGAAGGGAAAATCATAAATTTTTTGTATGAAAAAGGAAGGACTCCGGAAAAGATTGTGGTGAATAAAATCGGAAAAGATCGTTCAGGAACCGGAGATGTGTTTACTTCTGTGGTTTTTGCGGACATTATTAATGGAAATGATTTTCATGGCGCTGTGCAGAAGGCAGTGGATTTTATTAACAAGGCAATTCAGTTTACAGAGGATTTGGATACGCCGGAACATTTTGGACTATGTTTTGAACAATTTTTAACAGAACTTAACTAGGAGGAACTACAATGATTTTATATGCAGTAAAAAAAGGAGCATACTATAATATAGATACATTTAAGCAGGATTTATCAGATATGGAGGCTCAGGGATTTGCCAGAAAGATTTACGTCAATATTACCAACAAATGTAACTGTGCCTGTACCTTTTGTCTGCGCAACACCAAAGAAATGAATGAGCATAACAGTCTTTGGATTAAGAAAGAACCTACAGCTCGGGAAATTATAGAAGCATTTGAAGCCTATGACTGGAGTGGTCTGGAAGAAATCGTTTTCTGTGGATTTGGCGAACCGACTATGTGCATTGATGTGGTGCTGGAGGCAGCTAAGTACCTAAAAACAAAACATAAAGAAGTGCCTATCCGAATGAACACCAATGGCTCAGGAAATAGAGAAAATGGCAGAGATATTACCAAAGAATTTCAAGGGTTAATTGATACCATATCCATCAGTTTAAACGCTTCTGACGCAAAGAAATACTATGAAGTCACCAGAAGCAGATATGGAGAAGAGGCTTACGAAGACATGTTAGACTTTGCCGTAAAGTGCAAAGAATATGTGCCAAATGTAATTCTTTCCGTAGTAGACTGCATTGGAGAAGAAGAAGTTGCTTCCTGCAAGAAGGTTTGCCGGGAGAGAGGCTTGACTTTAAGAGTCCGTCCCTTTGAAAATTAGAGATTGGATTTGAACGTTACAAACGTTTTATAAAATTTTTAGATTCTATTTACAAATCTCCCCACCGGTAGTAAAATAATCTGAAAGGAGCTTGCGTTTTTCTGAGAGGATGCAATGCAATTTTATAGATAAAAAGCCACCCCGGAAAAGGAGTTGAATCTATGGAATCATATCATTATTTGTTTGACTTGGCAATAATATTGTTAAGTACAAAATTATTTGGGTTATTAACAAAAAGATTTAACATGCCACAGGTTGTAGGTGCGCTGTTAGCAGGGGTAATTCTTGGCCCGGCTGTTTTTGGTGTTATGCAGGAAACAGCATTTATTAAGGAAGTAGCCGAAATCGGTGTTATTGTATTGATGTTCTGTGCGGGAATGGAAACGGATATACAGGAACTGAAAAATAGCGGTAAGGCATCTTTTATCATTGCAGTAGCAGGTGTGTTGATACCTATTGCAGGTGGTTTTGCAGTAGCGTATTTCTTTAACAGACCCGGCATGATAGAATCAGATGCTGCAGGAACTGTTTTCCTACAGAATATGTTTATTGGAGTTATATTGACAGCCACCTCCGTAAGTATTACTGTGGAAACGTTGAAGGAAATCGGAAAATTAAAAACCGCTTCCGGAAATGCAATACTGGGAGCTGCTATTATCGATGATATTCTTGGAATTATTGCCCTTACAATTATTACCAGTATGGCGGATTCTTCGGTGAATATTGTCAGTGTATTATTGAAAATTGTTGCATTCTTTGTGTTTGCGGTGATAGCAGGATATTTATTCTATAAATTCTATGCTAACTGGTTTGAAAAAAGTGGAAAGGGAATGCATAGACATTCTATTGTAGTGTTTGTTTTCTGTCTTCTTATGTCTTATGTGGCAGAAGAATGGTTTGGCGTTGCGGATATTACTGGTGCCTTTATAGCAGGCTTGATTATATCCTGTACCCAGAAAACCAAGTATGTTGCAGCCAAGTTTGACACGGTATCTTACCTGTTGCTTTCGCCGGTATTTTTTGCGAGCATTGGTTTGAAGGTAGTGTTGCCGGAGATGAATGTTATTTTGATATTGTTTGCAACGATTCTTACCGTGGTTGCGGTGCTTACTAAGGTTGTAGGTTGCGGTTTAGGTGCAAAATTGTGCAAATATAAAGGAAAAGATTGTATACGAATAGGCGTAGGAATGGTTTCTCGAGGTGAGGTCGCTTTAATTGTTGCTAGTAAAGGGGAGGCAGTAGGACTTATGGGAACAAACTTCCTTGGTCCGATTGTAATTGTTGTGTTGATTACAACGATTATTACACCTATTTTGCTTAAAATTGTATACAAAGATGCAGAAGATGAAAATAGTCTTCCGGAGGGAGCAAGCGGCTTTGCCGGAGGTTATGAGGAACTGGAGCATTATAGAAAAAATTAAGTTATTTACCAGCCAATCGGCATTGCTGATTGGCTGAAAATTTATAAAGGAGATGAATATTTAATGGCATCAATGTTAATCTTGGTAACTTCTGTTATACTATTGTGTATAATGGCGAATCGTTTTTCAGCAAAACTGGGCATGCCGGCATTGTTGCTGTTTATGGCATTGGGTATGGTATTTGGTTCCGATGGGATATTTAAAATATCTTTTGATGATTATCAGATAACAGAGCGGATATGTCTTGTGGCGCTGGTATTTATTATATTTTATGGTGGATTTGGTACCAAATGGGAGATAGCACGTCCGGTTGCGGCAAAATCCTTAGCATTGTCAACTATGGGCACACTGTTTACCGCATTGTTAACATGCGGATTTTGTCATTATATTTTACATATAGATTTTGCAGAAAGTTTTCTTCTTGGTGCAGTTATTAGTTCTACGGATGCAGCATCGGTGTTTTCTATTCTTCGTTCCCAAAATTTAGATTTGAAATATGGTTCGGCCTCTCTTCTGGAGTTGGAGAGTGGTAGTAATGACCCAATTGCTTATATGCTTACCATGATAGGGCTTGCCCTTCTTAATGGAGAAAAAATATCAGTTCCATTGACACTGTTTACTCAGGTTGTAGTGGGGATTGTAGTGGGAATCTTAGCAGCAATTTTAGGATGCCTTGTAATTGAAAAAATGAATGTTTTATCTGAAGGATTTGATACTATCTTTGTAATTGCGGTTGTACTGATGAGCTATGCCGGTGCAGAGCTACTCCACGGAAACGGCTTTTTAAGTGTATATCTGACAGGGATTCTTATGGGAAACCGGAAATTGAAAAACAAAGTTTCTCTGGTACATTTTTTTGATGCGTTGACAGGTATGGCCCAGATGGCACTTTTCTTTTTGTTGGGGCTTTTGGCATTTCCGCATAAAATACTGCCGGTATTGCCGGTGGCTCTCGCTATTGTAGTGTTCTTAACATTTGTGGTTCGCCCTGTAGTTGTGACACTTCTATTAAAGCCTTTTCGCTGTAGTGTGAAGCAGTGTATGCTTATATCCTGTGCAGGACTTCGCGGTGCGGCATCTATCGTGTTTGCAATTATGGCAATGTCTAGTGGAGCTAAAATGGAACATGATTTATATCATATTGTATTTTTTATATCATTGTTTTCCGTACTAATACAGGGCTCTTTTCTTGCATTTGTGGCAAAGAAACTGGATATGATAGAAGAAGGTGGAAATATTTTAAAAACCTTCAACGATTATCAGGAAGAATCTGCCATCACCATGATTCGTTTCTTTATCCCTAAAGGGCACGGTTGGGAAAATAAGAAAATTCAGGAAATCAATCTTCCTGCAGGCTCTCTGGCATTAATGATAAAAAGAGATGGTGACACAATTATTCCAAAAGGCGATACGCTGATTAAAGCAAATGATAGTGTTATCTTAAGTGTGCCGGAATATCAGAGTGCGGGAGATGTAAATTTAAGAGAGATAGAAATTGACAGATATCATAAATGGAATGGTAAGAGTATTGAAGACTTAAAACTTCCCAATGATATTTTAATAGCCATGTTGAAGCGGGGAGAAGAAAATATTATCCCAAGTGGAAAAACTGTAATTCATGAAAATGATACAGTGGTTATCTATGATTAAAAAGGAGATTAGTATGTTTAAAATAGGATGTCACTTATCTTCCTCAAAAGGCTATGTTGCCATGGGGAAAGAAGCGGTAAAAATAGGAGCTAATACTTTTCAGTTTTTTACCAGAAATCCCAGAGGAGGAGCGGCAAAACCATTGGATGAGCAGGATATGGCAGCTTATGTGGAATTTGCCAAAGAACATGAATTAGTCACAATTCTTGCCCATGCACCATACACATTAAATGCATCGGCAGCCAAGGAAGATTTACGGGAGTTTGCCTTTGAAGTGATGAAAGATGACTTGTATCGCCTGTCCTTCATACCGGGCAGCATGTATAATTTCCATCCGGGCAGTCATGTAAAACAGGGGGCGGAAGTTGGAATTCAATTAATTTCAGACCACTTAAACAAGGTGCTGGAGCATAACGTAAATACCACTGTTTTGCTGGAAACCATGGCTGGAAAAGGAAGTGAAGTAGGAAGAAGCTTTGAAGAAATTCAGGCAATTATAGAAAAGACAGAGCGTAAAGATATGTTGGGCGTGTGTCTGGATACCTGCCACGTATATGATGCCGGTTATGACATTGTGGGAAATTTAGACGGTGTATTAAAAGAATTTGATAGGGTGATAGGTTTAGACAGACTGAAAGCAATTCATTTAAATGACAGCAAAAATCCATTTGCCAGTCACAAAGATCGCCACGAAAAAATCGGCGAAGGAAGTATTGGACTTGAGGCGGTCAAAGCAATTATCAATCATCCGTTGCTTCGTGACCTGCCGTTCTATTTGGAAACGCCAAATGAACTGGAAGGTTACGCCAAAGAGATTGCTTTGCTAAAAGAATGTAGGGAGTAAAACCTATCCAAAAAGTTGGGCTTGACAAGTATAAGTATTATTTGTATTATAATTAGTAATACAAATAATACTTTTGTTTTGTTATGGAAAAGGAGAGGATTTTTATGGAAATAGGAACAGTATCTACGTTAAGTATGGTAGGGATGATAGTATCTTTGGTAATTGCTGTGTTATTGCCAATTGTACTTTGTGTGGTGGTCAGAAAGAAAACTGGAGCAAAATTCAGCAGTATGCTCTGGGGATGTGCTACTTTTATTTTATTTGCTCTTATTTTAGAACAGATACTTCACATGGTAGTGCTTAAGTTGACAGGTACCACACTTACAGAAAATATCTGGCTGTATGGTTTGTATGGAGCTGCCGCCGCAGCGGTGTTTGAAGAAACCGGTAGAGTTATTACTATGAAATTTATTATGAAAAAGAATCTGAATCGGGAAAATGCATTGATGTATGGTGTGGGGCACGGAGGAATCGAAGCAATTTTAATCATAGGTTTGGCGCAGATTAGCAATATTGCTACTGCAATTATGATTAACACAAACCAGATGGAGGCTGTGTTGAGTGTATTGGATGAAACTCAGAAAGCAGCTACCTTGGAAAGCCTGTCAGCTCTTTGGACAACACCGGGTTATTTGTTCTTTATGGGTGGCATCGAGCGTGTTTCTGCTATTATTCTTCATATTGCTTTATCTATTCTTGTTTACGCAGGAATCAAACAGGGAAAGAAAATGATTGTGGTGGCTGCATACGCAGCACATTTTGCAGCGGATTTTGTTACGGTGGTAGCGGCAGATAAGCTTCCTGTAGTGGCGGTAGAAGCAGTATTGTTCCTTATGTGCATTCTGCTTGGCTTTGTAGCAGCCAGACTTTATAAAAAAGATGGAGATACCGCATAAAAACGAGGTGAAAATATATGATTTTTCATTTGAATATGTCTTCTGAAACGCCTATTTATGTGCAACTTCGAAATCAGATTGTTCTGGGAATCGGCAGAGGTGACCTGCTTCCGGGTGAAGCACTGCCAACCGTGCGACAGTTGGCAGAAGACATTGGCGTTAACAATATGACTGTAAATAAGGCGTATCAGATATTGAAATCAGAAGGATACATAGAAATTGACCGACGGCATGGTGCCAAGGTTGCAAAACACCAAAAGGATGACAAAGAATTTGAAGTCTATCTGAAGGATAAGATGGAGCTGGCGGCGGCAGAGGCGAAAGCACATGGAATAGAACTGACACAGTTTATGGACTATTGCAGAGAAGCCTTTGGGGTGAATGAGGAGGCGTAGGTTATGGGAATTTTAGGAGTAATTCTGGCAGTGACCAATTTGGTGGTAGTAGTATGCATGCATATTAGTTTTAGACAATATGGAAAGTATAAGGAACATATGATACTGGGTGTGACGTTGTCAGAGGAACAGGTGAAAGATGACGAGATACAATGTCTGTTGGAAAAGTATAGAAAAAGCTTTCGAAAATATATTATCATAGGTTATATTACAGGGATTTTGGTGATTATTCCCTTTGAGTGGTATGTATCCATTGCCTTGATTTTATATTTAGTATGGATGTTTGGTTATATTTTTCTGATACAGCATATCTATGTAAAATATCATAAAAAGCTGTATGCCATTAAAAAACAGAAAGGCTATACCTATGGAAAAATTGTGAATGAAATTACGATTGATACCAAGTTAAGCTATGCAAAAGATAAAATGCCGGTGTCACCGGGGTGGTTTCTGCCCTCTATGTTGGTATTTCTGATTCCTTTGTCAAACAAAGGAGTACGGGAATTTATTTTATCCAATTTGCAAATGAGTTGCGTTTTTATCGGGGTAATTGTACTGGTAAAAGCTTCTTATCTGTTGATATATTATATGTTTGCGAAACAAAGGAGTCAGGTATACAGTGGAAACAGTGATATCAATATAGCCTGTAACCGTGTAACAAAACGTGGTTATTCCATTGTATTTGTGGTAGCAAGCTTTTTCGACAGCATCAGTTTTTTTATGCTTCTGTGGGATGAAATTGCTATGGGCAGTATGACCATGGTAGGAGTACTTCTGTTTGTGGTGATGCAGTGCATCATTGTAATGGGAATGGTAGTGGGCTTGATTCAGATAAAAAAGAAACGAGAGTCCATTCTGGCGGAAGATTCACAAGAGAGAGTGGTGGATGAAGATGAATTTTGGGCGACCGGTTTTTATCGTAATCCAATGGATAACCGATTGCTTGTGCCGGACAGACAAAGTGATATGAATATGACCTTAAATATGGCGAAACCATCGGCATGGATTTGGACAGCAGGGATAGGTATTGGTACGGCAGTGCTTCTATTGTGGACTTCTGTTGTGATGCTGCGTCTTGATTTTGTGCCTGTAACATATCAGGTGGCAGATAAGTTTGAAATTATAGCCCCGTCCTATTCAAAGACTATTGAGTTTGATGAAATTCAGTGGGTAACATTATTAGATGAATTTCCGGACATAAAGGCATCCAAACAAAACGGAGCGGCTACCGATGAATATGCATTGGGACGCTTTCACATACGCAACGAAGGTACTTGCTATCTTTATATTTATCATGGTTATTCTCCGGTGTTGGAGTTACAATTAAATGACATGAAAATCTATTGCAACAGCAGGGAAGACGGAGTCATACAAGAGTGTTACCAGCAGCTACAGGAAAAGCTTTCTGAATAAGAGGAAATCAAAATGAAAATTAAAATATGTGGTTTGACAAATAAAAAAGAAGCAGAATATTTGAACGCTAATCAGGTGGATTTTGCGGGAATGGTGTTGTTTTTTCCGAAAAGCAAGCGTTCTATTACCATAGAACAGGCAAAGGAAATTATGTCTGCTCTAAATAAAGAAATTCAGAAGGTGGCGGTAGTTGTGGAGCCTTCCATGGAGCAGCTTCGGGAAATCGAGCAGGCGGGCTTTGATTATATCCAGATTCATGGAAAATTGCAGGAAGGTCTGTTAGAACAGGTGACATTGCCTGTTCTAAAGGCTTTTAACATAAAGGACATGGATGACTATGAAATTTACCATGCGAATCCCCAAATTGCAGGCTATGTGTTTGATGCCCAAGAGCCGGGCAGCGGAAAAACATTTGACTGGAGTCTGGTCAAGAATATACCCAGAGATGAAAAAATGCTTTTTCTGGCAGGGGGACTGCATCCGGGCAATGTGCGAGAAGCAATTAACTATCTTAAACCGGATGGCGTGGATGTGTCCTCCGGTGTCGAATATGAGGATAAATTAGGAAAAGATGAAGAAAAGGTTAAACTTTTTGTAGAACAAGTTAAAATGGTGTAAAAATATGGTGGATTTTTAAAACCTTCTGTGTTATAGTTACACTGGAGGTGGCTGTTGTGCAGACAAGAAATAGGCATATAATAACTTTTTTGTTGTTAATATGTATATTTTTTTCAGGAATGTGCTTAGAGGAAACGAAAGCAGATTCTTATTTTGGATGCACTTCAGAAAACACAGGCAACTTATTTATTGATTCACAAAACTCTCAGATTATCAACAGTGAATCATGTACTACGGAGATGCTGGGACTTCGCGGAGCTTCCTACGTAAAAAACGTTAGAAACAGCTCCTACAATCGAAATGATTTACGGGCATCTCTTTTCTTGGCGTATGTGGATGAATTTATCCACAGATTTTCTAATTTTCATACTGCGGCGTGTACAGTACAATTTCCTGAATTGTACGGAAGGGCTGTTGTCTTGAAATATATCCATGAAAAGGACGGAAAAAAATAAATATTTTCTTCTAATGCAGAAATGTCAGCCTATGTAATCCATAGGTTTGTTTTGGTACGCAAAAATAATATAAATCAGGCATATTATATATTTAGAAATATATAAACATATGCCTTATTTGAGTGCATCTGAAATGGAGGAAAGCTAGAATGGAAGATATATTTGCAGGCGTGTTAACGGTAGCGGTAATTGCAGTTACCGTAGCAGTTTGGTTTTTCGATACAATCGGAACCAAGGAACAGAAAGAAAGCAATAAGTAGTTAGAAAATACAAGTGAAAAGTAGTTGAGGATGAATTTATGACAATATTTAATATAGTTACGTTACTTGGCGGTTTGGCTTTATTCCTTTACGGAATGAATGTGATGGGAGATGGGTTAAAAAAATTATCCGGTGGAAAACTGGAAACAATCTTGCAGAAGTTAACCTCCAGTCCATTAAAAGGGGTGGCATTGGGGTTGGCAGTTACAGCGGTAATACAGTCATCATCAGCGACCACAGTTATGGTGGTAGGTTTTGTTAATTCCGGAATTATGGAATTGACACAGGCTGTTGGGGTAATTATGGGTGCTAACATAGGAACTACAGTTACATCATGGCTGTTAAGTATGACCGGAATTCAGGGAGAAAGTTTGTTAATGCAGTTGTTAAAACCATCATCATTTTCCCCTGTTTTGGCATTTATCGGAATTATACTTATCATGTTTTGCAAAAAAGAGAAAAAGAATGATTTGGGCACAATTTTCTTAGGATTTGCCATACTAATGAGCGGTATGATGTCCATGAGCGCATCGGTGGAACCGTTGGCAGATGTACCGGAATTTGCAAATCTTATGACCATGTTCTCCAATCCAATACTTGGTTTGTTAGCCGGAACAATTTTAACGGCTATTATACAAAGCTCATCGGCATCTGTAGGTATTTTGCAGGCGCTCTGTGCCACAGGAACCATTAAGTATTCAGTAGCTTTGCCTGTAATTATGGGGCAGAATATTGGAACATGTATTACGGCAATCTTATCTGCAGTAGGTGCAAATAGAAATTCTAAAAGAACAGCATTAATACATTTGTTTTTTAATGTGATTGGAACAACCGTGTTTATGGTGGCATTTTATGCAAGTAATGTATTTGTGGACTATGCATTTTTAGACCAGGCAGCAAATGAAACAGGAATAGCAATTATTCACAGTTGTTTTAATGTGGCAGCAACAATTTTATTACTTCCATTTAACAAAGTGCTGGTAAAACTTGCTTATGTAGCATTACCGCTGAAGGAAGATGAGAAAAAAGAAGTGAGCCATCGCATGGAATTATTGGATAAACGCTTTTTGGAAAAGCCTGCATTTGCAGTGGCCCAATCTCAGGAAGTATCCAGAAGTATTATGGAAGAAATGTTTGAGTTTGCAGAGTATACATATGAACTGATATATAATTACAACAGTGATAAATTTGAAAAAATAAAGGAAAAATACGAGAACATTGAAATGGAAATAGATTATTTCAATGAATATCTGGTAGACTTATCTTACTGTATTCTTGCCAATAAGGATCATTATGCTGTCAGTTTCCTGCTACAGATTACAGGAGAAATGAAAGGAATTACCACCCAGATGTTCCAGGTAGCAAAAGCGGGCAAAAAGCTGAATAAAAAGAACAGAAGCTTTTCTGATATGGCAAAGGAAGAACTGGAAGAAATTTGGAAAGGAATCATGGAAGTGTTAAAACACACAAGTGATTTCGTAGAAAATGAATCCTTAAGTAAATTTGATAATCCGTATGAAAAAGTGCTTGCCCTGAAACGAAGCTTGAAAAAATCAAAGAAAAATCATATGAAAAGATTACAGATGGGAACATGTACCTCTGATGCGGGTATGGCATTTTTGGATGTTCTGTCCGGCTATGAACAGACTTTGTTCTATTGTACTAATATGTGGGAAGTTGTCAAAGAAAAATAATCTTTTGAAACTACAAAAGAGAGGTTGCCATGGCAACCTCTCTTTTAGTTAGTATAAATTATACACGTTCAAACCGGCAGGCTTCGTCCTGCAGTTCTCTTGAAATTTCCTGACTCTGCTCGGTTGCCTGCTGAATATTAGAAATGGCACTTACCAGCTTCACGGCACTTTCAGCTACGCTGGCAACACCTTTAGCACTTTCGTCCACGGCAACGGAAATATCCTCAAGACCGGTGTTCATGGTACTCATTGTGGATTCCATTCCGGAAGATTTACTTGCAAATTCGTTTAAAATATTGTTCATATGGTCAGCATCTGCCTGGTACTGGTTGGCAACTTCAACAAAACCATCGTAATCATGCATTACTTTTTCGTCTACGAAATTCAACATGTTTTCAGCATTGCTTGCAAGCTTTTCTACAGCGCTTGTCACTAAAACACTGATATTCTGAATGTTGTTGGCAGCATCACGGCTGCTGTCTGCCAGGACACGAATTTCGTCTGCAACAACGGCAAATCCTTTTCCTGCCTCACCGGCTCTTGCGGCTTCAATGGAAGCATTTAGCGCCAGTAAGTTTGTCTGGCTTGTAATACTTAAAATATCATCTGTTAATTCATTAATTTTTTGAACACTTTTACTTTCTTCTACAGCTACTGTTAAAGCATCTCGAATGTTATTAATAACAGAGGTGGCGGTTTCTTTGCTTTCTACAGTTTCATCATACATATCAGTAGCGCGATGTTTAATGTCTTTTACCATTTCGGCACCATTGCCGGCTGTGTGACTGATGTTTTGGACTTCTTCTAAAATTCCTTTGCTGCCTGTGGCGATTTCATCCAAAGTAGCTGAAATTTCCTGCATGCTGGCGGAAAGTTGTTCCGTGGCAGCAGATACATTTACTGCATTTTCGCTGGAGTCTTTTACCTGATAATTAATATCATCTGTGGCATTTAGTATTTTGACCGTATTATTCTGTAAAAGCTGCATAACGCCTTGTAAATGTTCTATGAAACCATTGATACCGGTTACCAGATGACCGATTTCGTCCCGAGATTCCACCTTGATTCGTTCGGTTAAATCTCCTCTGTTGTTCTTTAACTTTTCTACGATTTCAGTTAAATGACGGTCTGCTTTCTTGGCAGGAGCTGCAATGATTTTGTTTGCTATCAAGATAACAATAGCCATAGCGATAATTACAACCACAATCAATCCTATATCAAATATGTAAGTTCCCTCGATTCTTGCATTGCTGTGCCCGAGCGTGGAAATTAAATCTTCGTGTAGTGATTCCAGTTCGGCGGTATTGCCATTGCTGGCAGCAGTGAAATATTCGTTGATGTCACTGTTGAGCTGCTTGTTGTAATTGTTCATAATGGATAGTGCAGATACATTGGCTAAAACTATTCCGATTAATAGAATCCCCAGTGCACTAATCATTAGTAATACCTTTTTTCCAATCGTTCTTCCCATACTTGTCCCTCCTAAATTTGTTAAAAACAAACAATTTATGTCTAAAATTTTACTACTTTTTGGGAAAAGTGTCAATGATTTGCCGTTGGGTTCGACAGGAAAAACCTACCTTAGCATCTGTACTTTTGTTTACAAAAGTATTGTTATGAACCCCAAAATATTATATAATCAAACTATATGAGCTTTGGGGTGTAAAGCTATAAAAAACATAAGAATGGGAGTGGTTCTATGAAAAGAATTGGAATGTTAACCAGCGGTGGAGATTGTCAGGCGTTAAACGCAACCATGCGTGGAGTGGTGAAGGCATTGTATCACAATTTGAAAGACGTTGAAATTTATGGATTTCAGGAAGGATACAAAGGGTTGATCCATGGGAACTACCGTATTATGAAACCGGAAGATTTTTCGGGAATACTTACAAAAGGCGGCACCATTCTCGGCACTTCAAGACAGCCATTTAAATTGATGCGTGTCATAGGGGAAGATGGCATTGATAAAGTGAAAGCCATGAAGGATACTTATCATAAATTAAAACTGGACTGTCTGGTGGTATTGGGCGGAAACGGAACACAGAAAACTGCAAATCTGTTAAGTGAAGAAGGTTTGAATGTGGTATCATTGCCAAAAACCATTGACAATGATATATATGGAACAGAAATGACCTTTGGATTCCAAAGTGCAGTAGACATTGCAACCAATGCAATCGACTGTATTCATACCACAGCAGATTCTCATAGTCGTGTTTTCATTGTGGAAGTTATGGGACATAAAGTAGGATGGCTTACTTTGTATGCAGGAATTGCAGGTGGAGCAGACGTAATACTCCTTCCGGAAATTCCATACGATATTGACAATGTAATTGCAGCCATAGAGAAACGTAGAAAAGCAGGAAAGCGTTTTACCATTCTTGCAGTGGCAGAAGGGGCTATTTCCAAAGAAGATGCAGCTTTGGGCAAGAAAGCATATAAGGAAAAAGTAAAAAACAGAAAATATCCAACCGTATCTTACGAAATTGCTGACCAGATTTTAAAGAAAACAGGTCAGGAAGTAAGAGTTACCGTTCCGGGACATACCCAGAGAGGTGGTGCACCATGTCCATACGACAGAGTTTTATCCACAAGACTGGGAGCAGCGGCAGCACAGATGATTATTGATAAAGAATATGGATATATGGCATCTGTGGTGAATGGAGAGATTTCAAAAACAAAACTCTCCGATGTGGCAGGAACACTGAAAATGGTGGATCCGCAGTCACCGATTATCAAAGAAACCAGATTGTTAGGAATCAGTTTCGGAGATGAATAGAAACAAGAAATTGAAGAATAGGAAGTGAAAAACATGGCATATACTGCCCTTTATAGAAAGTTCCGTCCGGATAATTTTGAGGATGTGAAAGGACAGAGTCATATTGTTACAACCCTGCAAAACCAGATAAAAGCAGAACGAATGGGACATGCTTATCTGTTTTGTGGCACCAGAGGAACCGGTAAAACTTCCATTGCCAAGATTTTTGCCAGGGCAGTCAATTGTGAGCATCCGGTCAATGGAAGTCCCTGCAATGAATGTGCTGTGTGCCGTTCTATTAATGCAGGTACTTCCATGAATGTGATTGAAATCGACGCGGCTTCTAACAATGGTGTGGACAATATCCGTGAAATTGTAGAAGAAGTACAGTACTCACCGGCAGAAGGAAAGTACAAGGTATATATTATCGACGAAGTTCATATGCTGTCCATAGGAGCGTTTAATGCGCTCCTAAAAACATTGGAAGAACCACCTTCCTATGTAATATTTATTTTGGCAACAACAGAAGTTCATAAGATTCCAATCACCATTTTGTCCAGATGCCAGAGGTACGATTTTAAGCGAATTACCATTGAAACCATAGCCTCCAGACTGGAAGACCTGATGAAAACAGAGCAGATTGAAGTGGAAGAAAAAGCAATCCGCTACATTGCCAAGGCGGCAGACGGTTCCATGCGAGATGCATTAAGTCTTTTAGACCAATGTATTGCCTTTTATCTGGGAAAAACCCTTACTTACGACAATGTATTGGAAGTATTGGGAGCAGTGGATACGGAAGTATTCAGCCGTTTTCTTCGAAGGATATTGGATGAAGATATTGTGGGTCTTATGAAAATGTTGGAAGAACTGGTGATGCAGGGACGTGAACTGGGGCAGTTTGTGATTGATTTTACATGGTATTTAAGAAATCTACTGTTAATTAGTACTTCTGACAATATGGAAGATGTGCTGGACATTTCCAGCGAAAATCTTGCAAGATTAAAAGAAGAAGCCACTATGGTGGACCAGGATAGGCTGATGCGCTATATCCGGGTATTTTCAGAATTATCCGGTCAGATAAAATATGCAGTGCAAAAACGTATTTTTATAGAAATTGCACTGATAAAATTATGTAAACCTGCCATGGAAAATAATCTGGAATCTGTCATAGACAGAATTACTAAGCTGGAAGAAAAACTGGAAAAAGGTGATTTTGTGTCCACAAAACCGGTTAGTTATGCCCAACCGGAACCACAGCCGGTCACTGCACCGGATCTTCCGCTTCCCAAGGCTATCCCGGAGGAAGTAAAGCAGGTGGTAGAAAACTGGCCGGCAATTATTCGCAATACATCTAAGACGGTTCAGACATTTCTGAAAAATGCAAAATTAAGTCTTGCAGGAGACAACCGACTTCTGATAGTATTTAAAGATGACTTAGCCTTTGGATTTGTGGGAAATGAAAACCACAAAGATGAATTACAAAAGCAGATTTCCGATTATATAGGGAAGGAAATCGAAATTGAAATTAGATTGCTGGATGAGGGTAGCCGATTCGAGGAAACCTATGTTAATATAGAGCAGGCAATTAATATGGAAATAACCATAGAAGATGATAACAAGGAGGAATTTTAAAAATGGCAAAAAGAGGAGGATTCCCAGGCGGTATGCCGGGAAATATGAATAATTTGATGAAACAGGCACAGCGTATGCAGCGCCAGATGGAAGAAAGCCAGAAAGAACTGGAAGAAAAAGAATTTACAGCAGCAGCCGGCGGTGGTGCGGTAGAGATTACTATTTCCGGTAAAAAAGAAGTTACAAAAGTAAAATTAAAAGAAGAAGTAGTAGATCCTGATGATGTGGAAATGTTAGAAGATTTAATTATGGCAGCTACCAACGAAGCATTACGTAAAGTAGAGGAAGAAACCACAGAAGCAATGTCAAAATTGACAGGCGGACTGGGCGGTCTTGGAGGCTTACCGTTTTAATGGAAACGTTTAGCAGTCAAATACAGAAATTAATAGAAGAACTGGCAGCATTGCCGGGAATTGGTGCCAAGTCTGCACAGCGTCTGGCATTTTATATTATTAATATGCCAAAAGAAAATGTGACAAAGCTTGCAGACACGTTGGTTACGGTGAGAAATAATATTCAATACTGCAAACATTGTTACAACTTAACGGACAGCGAAGTATGTCCGATCTGCGGCAATGGAAAGCGAAATCACCGTGTCATTATGGTAGTGGAAAATCCCAGAGATTTGGCTGCCTATGAAAAAACCGGAAAATTCGAAGGTGTGTACCACGTATTGCATGGGGCGATTTCCCCTATGCTTGGTATAGGGCCGGCAGACATAAAATTAAAAGAACTGATGGTGCGACTTCAGGAAGATGTGGATGAAGTGATTATTGCTACCAATTCCAGTCTGGAAGGAGAAACCACAGCAATGTATATCAGTAAATTAATTAAGCCTACAGGAATTAAAGTAAGTCGCATTGCCAGCGGCGTGCCGGTGGGTGGAGATTTGGAGTATATTGATGAAGTAACGCTGTTGAGAGCTTTAGAAGGAAGGGTGGAACTATAAGCTGGAAGACAGATGGAAGGTAAAGATTAATAAGGGTTAAAATACGAGATGAGGGAAGAACTATGAAAAAACACATAGCGGTATTGCTGTGCATTGTTCTGGTTTCGATTGTATGTATTTCCTGTGGGGGACATGAAGTGACGGAAATACCTGCAACAGCAGAAGAAGAACCTGTTTTGTTGGACAAAAAAGTAGGGGTGCTTATGCCTACAAAAACAGATGAACGCTGGGAACAGGATGCAAAGAACATTCAAAAAGCCCTGGAGCAGGCAGGCTACCAGGTAGAGGTGCGTTTTGCAGAAAACAATCCTTATGTTCAGGCAGAGCAGATAGAAGAAATGTTGCGTTTGGAAGTGGACTGTCTTGTAATAGGTCTGGTAGATACAGAGAAAATTCAGGAAGTTTTGTTAAAAGCAAAAGAACAGCAGATAGCGGTAATTTCCTATGACCGACTTTTGATGGATACAGAAGCTGTGTCATATTACGCTACATTTGATAATAAAAATATAGGAGTTTCCATGGGAACCTATATCAAAGAAAAAGAGAATCTGGAAGAACTTCGCAAAACAGGAGAACATCGAACCATAGAATTTTTTATGGGCTCTCCGGATGACAACAATGCCAAATTAGTATACGAAGGCATTATGGAGATTTTAGGTGAATATCTGGAAGATGGTACGCTGGTATGTAATTCCGGAAAAATAGAATTTGCAGATACCAATATCTTACGTTGGTCAAGAACTTTGGCAGAAAAGAATATGGATCAGATTCTGAATCAGAATTATAAAAAAGAAAAACTGGATATTGCATGTTGCGCCAATGATACAATAGCGGCAGGAGTGCTTTATTCTTTGGAACGGAGTGGATATTCTGAAGAAGAATGGCCTCTTGTTACCGGTCAGGATGCAGGCATAGAGGCAGTAAAAAATATTATTTCCGGAAAGCAGTCAATGTCTGTATATAAAGATACCAGAGTATTGGCGGACAAATGTGCCATGATGGTAAAGGCGGTATTAGAGGGAACTATGCCGGAAATTAACTACGAAGAAGGATACGATAATGGAAGTATCAACGTGCCGACTTATTTATGCACTACTGTGGTGGTGGATAAAGAAAATTATAAAGAGATTTTAATAGATGGTGGGTATTACACAGAAAGCCAGTTAGAATAAAGGAGTAAATCGTATGTCATACACTACGCAGATGGATGCCGCCAGACAAGGCATTCTCACCAAAGAAATGAAACTTGTGTCAGAAAAAGAACATATGGATGAAAAGGAATTAATGGAATATGTGGCAAAAGGTCAGATAATCATTCCGTGTAATAAGAAGCATACCTGCATTAATCCAAACGGCATTGGTTCCATGTTAACAACAAAAATTAATGTAAATCTTGGAGTATCCAGAGATAGCAGGGATTTGGAAGTGGAAATGGAGAAGGTGAATTCTGCTGTGAAAATGGGTGCAGAGGCGATTATGGACTTAAGTTCCAGTGGAGATACCAGAGTGTTCCGTAGAAAGCTTACCAGTGAATGTAGCGCCATGATTGGAACAGTACCAATTTATGATGCAGTAGTATATTACCATAAGCCATTGAAAGAAATTACGGCAAGAGAGTGGATTGACGTAGTTCGCATGCACGCAGAAGACGGCGTGGATTTTATGACTATTCACTGCGGTATTAACAGAGCCACAGCCAGTCGTTTTAAAAACAACAAACGTCTGATGAATATTGTTTCCAGAGGCGGTTCCATTATTTTTGCGTGGATGGAAATGACGGGTGAAGAAAATCCTTTCTATGAATATTATGATGAAATTCTTGATATATGCAGAGAATATGATGTGACTATGAGTCTTGGAGATGCCTGCAGACCGGGGTGTATTGAGGATGCTACAGACACTTCACAGATTGAAGAACTGATTACCTTAGGAGAACTAACCAAACGTGCATGGGAAAAAGATGTACAGGTTATGGTAGAAGGTCCGGGGCATATGCCTCTAAATCAGATTGAAGCAAATATGACTATTCAGAAAACCCTTTGTCATGGAGCTCCATTTTATGTGCTGGGGCCACTGGTTACGGATGTGGCACCGGGGTATGACCATATCACCTCGGCTATTGGTGGAGCGATTGCGGCTACTTACGGAGCTGCTTTCTTATGTTATGTAACACCGGCGGAACACTTGCGTTTGCCGAATGTGGATGATGTAAAGGAAGGAATCATTGCTTCTAAAATTGCTGCTCATGCAGCGGACATTGCCAAAGGCATAAAAGGGGCTGCTGACTGGGATTACGAAATGAGTAAAGCCAGAAAAGCATTAGACTGGGAGAAGATGTTTGATTTAAGCATGGACCCGGAAAAAGCCAGAAGATACCGGGCAGAATCCAAGCCGGAAAAAGAGGATACCTGCAGTATGTGTGGTAATTTCTGTGCAGTAAAAAATGTGAATCGTATTTTGGACGGGGAAATTGTGTCAATCTATGATGAATAAATTGCTTGCAAGAGCTTTCTAATAATGGTAATCTATAAAGAGAGTTATTGTACTAAAAACGTAAAACAAGGAGGCGTTTTCATGAATAAATTAGAACTTAAAAAGACAGCCAATGAGATTCGTAAGGGTATCATTACTGCAGTACACAGTGCAAAATCAGGACATCCGGGTGGTTCCTTATCGGCAGCGGATATTTTTACTTATCTGTACTTTGAAGAAATGAACATTGACCCGAAAAATCCGGACAAAGAAGATAGAGATCGTTTTGTATTATCCAAAGGTCACGTAGCACCGGGACTTTATGCAACTCTTGCACAGAGAGGTTTTTTCCCGGTAGAAGATTTGAAAACATTAAGACATGTAGGCTCATATCTTCAGGGACATCCGGATAAGAAACACATTCCGGGTGTGGATATGTCCAGTGGTTCTTTAGGACAGGGAATTTCAGCAGCAGTTGGAATGGCGTTGTCTGCAAAACTTTCCAATGATTCTTACCGTACTTATACCTTATTAGGTGACGGTGAAATTCAGGAAGGTCAGGTTTGGGAAGCAGCAATGTTTGCAGGTGCAAGAAAATTGGACAATCTGGTTGTAATCGTGGATAATAACGGCCTTCAGATTGACGGTGCAATCGAAGATGTATGTTCCCCATACCCAATCGACAAAAAATTTGAAGCATTTAACTTTAATGTAATTAATGTAGATGCTCATAACTTTGACCAGTTAGAGGCGGCATTTAAGGCCGCAAGAGAATGTAAGGGAATGCCAACAGCCATTATCGCTAAGAGTGTAAAGGGAAAAGGTGTATCCTTCATGGAAAACCAGGCATCCTGGCATGGCTCTGCTCCAAATGATGAGCAGTTTGCAACAGCAATGGAAGATTTAGAGAAAGTAGGTGAAGCATTATGTCAGAAGTAAAGAAAATTGCAACAAGAGAAAGTTATGGTAATGCTTTAGCTGAATTGGGTGCACAGTATCCTGATTTAATCGTTCTTGACGCTGACCTTGCAGCAGCAACCAAAACAGGAATTTTCCAGAAAGCATTTCCGGAAAGACATATTGATTGTGGTATTGCAGAATGTAACATGGTAGGTATTGCGGCAGGTTTGGCTGCTACAGGAAAGATTCCATTCGTAAGTTCTTTTGCTATGTTTGCAGCAGGACGAGCTTTCGAACAGATTCGTAACTCCGTAGGTTATCCAAAATTAAATGTAAAAATTGGTGCAACTCATGCAGGGATTTCTGTAGGAGAAGATGGTGCAACTCACCAGTGTAACGAAGATATTGCATTAATGAGAACAATTCCGGGTATGGTGGTACTCAACCCTGCAGATGATGTAGAAGCAAAGGCAGCAGTAAAAGCAGCCATCGAACATGTAGGACCGGTATACATCCGTTTCGGTCGTTTGGCAGTACCGGTTATTAATGATACACCGGATTACAAATTTGAAATTGGAAAAGGTGTTGTATTAAGAGAAGGAAAAGACATCACAATTGTAGCAACAGGTCTTTGTGTCAGCGAATCTTTAGCAGCAGCAGAATTGCTTGCAAAAGACGGAATTGATGCGAAAGTTATAAATATTCATACAATTAAGCCGTTAGATGAAGACTTAATTGTAAAAGCAGCAAAAGAAACAGGAAAGGTATTCACGGTAGAAGAACATTCTGTTATCGGTGGTCTTGGAAGTGCAGTGTGTGACTGCTTATCCGAAAAAGCACCAACAAAGGTAGTAAAAATTGGTGTTAATGATGTATATGGCGAATCAGGTCCTGCGGTAGAACTGGTAAAGAAATATGGATTGGATGCAGAAGGCATTTATAAGAAAATAAAAGAAAATATGTAATATAAACTTGTGTTTACAAGTTGCTAGAACGATGAAAGGGGCTACCACTGAAATGTGAGAGCCCCTTTAAAGTTAAGACTTTTCTTTTTGCTCTAGTAGCTGTTTTAAACGTTCAATCTCTTTGTCTTTTTCAGCTAAGGACTTGTCTTTCTCGGCTAAGAATTTATCTTTCTCGGCTAAGAATTTATCTTTCTCGGCTAAGAATTTATCCTTCTCAGCGAGAGAAGTAGCCTGTTCTGCGAGAATACGTTCATTTTCTTCGATACACTTCTTTTGCTCGTTAATGACTTCCTGCTGCTCGTCGATCATATATTGTACTGTATTTCTGTCCAGTTCCTGTAATTCTTTTGAAAACAAAGCCATAATATCCTCCAAATTCATACACATTTCATAGACTTTCTCATAAATGCTTTTAAATTCCGGGTATTTTGTAATTAATTCCACAATTTTCTGTGGATCATCGGAAGCAAACAGAGTAAGCCAACCATCAAGTTTATTATCTATAGTTTGCTTGGTTTCCAAGAAAATGTCAAGTGGAATAAATATATATTTTTGCAATAGCTCTAGTTCTAATCCGGTATTAGATATTTGTTGGAATTTATGAATATATGTATTGGAGAAATCATGAAATTCATGGGGGCTCTTTTCGAAAAGCACAATGGTGTAGACTGTTTTAATATCCTGATAGGAAAATTTCTTTTTTTGCGTATCTCGGACTCTTTTGTATTGTCGTAGCAGAAGGTCAGCAGAGTAACAGGCACTTCGTTCTCCCGGAAACATATAGCCGATTTTCTGAACTTCTATATTGGCAATGGTACCATCTTCAAGTTGGACCACAATATCCATAATCAGCAGTGAAGACTCATCTGCAATTCTGGTAGAATCAGCGGGGAGGACAGCTATAATGGATACTTTTTTGTTCAATAAAGTAGACAAAAAATCGCTGACACGTTCGGGAGTATATTCGGGATTTAAGATTTCTTTGAAAAATCCATCATACAGTAGTTTTACACCTTTCGCTCCGCTACAAAAATCTAGAAATTCATTCTGTTGCTCTGAGGTCCAGGTTTGGAATATGGACCACAAATGAGGAGTATTTTGAATATTGCAGAAAATAGATTCTCTGGTACGAATTAATGGAAAATATTTTTGTAATTTATTACTCATAGGCAATGTTCCTTTCTTTGTACAAATATAATTGTAGTTCTGTTTTATTTGTTAATTAAAATAATTTAAATAATATGGAAAATTCTGGCGAACGCCGGAAGGATAAAAATATCCCAAAAGCAATTGCTATACATACATCATATAACATTTCATCCACAAAATCAATGAATTTTAGAAAATATAATTTTTCTGCCAGCAGGTAAAACCTGTTGGCAGTTTTCGATTGTTGTTTTTTAAGTTTTCAAATTTAATTGCAATGCATATTTTTGGAACGCAGATGATTAATAATATTAAATACTATATTTATATCATCTTCGTTTAATCCGGTAACGCTAAGGGTGGAGGTAGAATCCACACCAAGAAGAAAATCGGTGGAAACATTAAAAATCAGTGCAAGTTCTACAACATATTGTGTAGAAGGAACAGAAATGCCCATTTCCCAAGCATTTACGCTAGAACGGGTAATTCCTAAATGTTTAGCTAAGTCAGCCTGCGTCATTTTTTTTTGCTCGCGCATATGTTTAATTTTATCTGCAACCATATATTCACCCCTTTCAGATAAATAGTAAAATAGTCTGAATGATATTGCATTATCACCGAGATATCTGTAATTGACAGAAAAACAGCAATTATGTTAAAATTTAAGTGGTAAAATTACACATTTTATTTACTAAAAAGTAAATGAGAAAGGGAGGAATTAGAAATGCGCAAATTAAAAAAGGTAGTATCATTAACGGTAGTAACAGCAATTATGGCAGCTGGCATGAATATGGGGAATTCAATGGCTGCGGAAGGTTCAATGACAGAGGATATGGAGGTTGTTCTAAACGAAGTAACGGCTGGAGAACCACAACAAAATCTGGAAAGTGATTTCGATATTGAAGATGGTGTGCTTATAGCATATTTGGGAACCGGTGGAGATGTAGTGATTCCGGATGGGGTCACAGAGATAGGCGAGTATGCATTTTCAGAATCTTATAATTTAAGTAGCGTGAAAATTCCCAATAGTGTCATTAGCATAGGGGACAGTGCATTTGAGTATTGTGGAAACCTAAATAGCATAGAAATTCCCAATAGTGTCATTAGCATAGGGGACTGTGCATTTAGTTGTTGTACAAGTTTAAGTGGGGTAAAACTTTCAGAGGGTTTAACGGACATAGGAAGTAATGCGTTTTCTGTCTGTGAAAACCTAAATAGCATAGAAATTCCAAATAGTGTTGCTAACATAGGAAGTAATGCGTTTTCTTCCTGTGAAAATCTAACCAAGGTAAAACTTCCTAATAATTTAGAAAGCATAGGATATGGTGTGTTTAGCGATTGTGGGAGTTTGAAAGATGTAGAAATTCCTGATAGTGTGACTAATATAGAGGGCGGAGCTTTTGAAGATTGTGATAGCTTAAGTGATGTGAAGATTCCAAATAGTGTGACAAATATAGGAGAAAGAGCATTTTCGGATTGTGATAGCTTAAGTGATGTGAAGATTCCAAATAGTGTGACAAATATAGGAGAAAGAGCATTTTTGGATTGTGATAGCTTAAGTAATATTGAAATTCCGGACAGTGTGTACTATATAGGTTCGGCTGCATTTGGCGGATGTGATAATTTAAGCAATATAGAAGTGGCTGAAGGTAATGATGAATATATGTCAGACAACGGTGTTCTGTATAGTGAAGACGGAAGCGAATTGATTTGCTGTCCTGCAAAAAAAGATAATGTTGTTATTTTAGATGAAGTAGAATATATAGAAAGTGGGGCATTTCAAGGCTGTAGGAATTTAGAAAGTATAGAAATTCCAAAAAGAGTAACAAAAATAGGAGAAAATGCATTTCAGGATTGTACTAAATTAAGCAGTATAGAACTTCCGGAAGGAGTCACGACAATAGAAAGTGGAATGTTTATGAATTGTATTAACATAAAGGATATAAAACTTCCAAAAGGAGTAACAAAAATAGGAGAAAATGCATTTCGGGATTGTGCTAAATTAAGCAGTATAGAACTTCCGGAAGGAGTCACGACAATAGAAATAGGAACATTTTATAATTGTAAAGGTTTGGAAAGTGTAATAATTCCGGCAGGTGTAGTAAGCATAGAAGGCGAAAGCTTTAGAGGTTGTAGTAGTCTAAGCAGTATAGAACTTCCAGAAGGAGTCATTAGCATAGGGAGTTATGCATTTGAAGGTTGCAGTAGTCTGAGTAGCATAAAACTTCCGGAAACTGTGACAAGTATAGGAAGCGGGGTATTTAGCGGTTGTAGTAGTCTGAGTAGCATAAAACTTCCGGAAACTGTGACAAGTATAGGGTATGGAGCATTTAGTGGATGTAGTAGTCTAAGCAGTATAGAACTTCCGGAAGGAGTCACGACAATAGAAGATTGGACATTTGCTGATTGTAGTAGTCTAAGCAGTATAGAACTTTCTGAAACTGTGACAAGTATAGGAAACTCTGCATTTAGTGGATGTAGTAATTTGAATAGTATAAATATAAGCAGTAATAATGACAAATATTTATCTTTGGATGGAGTTGTATATAGTAAGGATGAAAAAGAACTAATTGTTTGTCCTGGTGGCAAAAAAAGTATAACCATATCGGAAAAACTTACAAATATTAATGATTATGCGTTTAAGGGTTGCAGTAGTTTGAGTAGTGTGAAAATTCCAAATGGTGTAACGTATATAGGGGATTTCGCATTTATGGATTGTAGTAGTCTAAGCAACATAGAAATACCTGACAGTGTAACGAGTATAGGGAGTTATGCATTTGCAGATTGTAGTAGTCTAAGCAATATAGAGATTCCAAATGGTGTAACGGATATAGCGAGTTCTGCATTCGAGGATTGTAGTAGTCTAAGCAACATAGAAATACCTGGCAGTGTAACGAGTATAAGGTATGGAGCATTTAGTGGATGTAGTAGTCTGAGTAATATAGAGATTCCAAATGGTGTAACGAGTATAGAGGGTGGAGCATTTAGTGGATGTAGTAGTCTGAGTAATATAGAGATTCCAAATGGTGTAACGGATATAGCGAGTTTTGCATTCGGGGATTGTAGTAGTCTAAGCAACATAGAAATACCTGACAGTGTAACGAGTATAGGGTATGGAGCATTTAGTGGATGTAGTAGTCTGAGTAATATAGAGATTCCAAATGGTGTAACGGGTATAGAGTATAGGGCATTTTCAGATTGTGACAATTTAGTGAGTATAAATGTAGCAGAGAATAACGCAAATTATAAGTCAATCGACGGAGTATTATATAGTAAAGACGGAGCAAGGCTGATTTCATGTCCGGCAGGAAAATCTGCATTTGTCATTCCAGAAGAAATGACAGATATAGAAAGAGATGCGTTCTATGGAAATGATAAGTTAAATAGTATTGAAGTGGATAACAATAACAACATATATTCTTCTGTGGATGGTGTACTATATAGTAAAGATGGAAAAACATTGATTTACTGTCCTAATGGAAAAGCACATTTCTCTATTCCGGCAGGGGTTGCGACAATAGAGGAAAATGCATTTGAGAATTGCAGTGATTTGCTGAGCGTTGAAGTGCCTGAAAGTGTGACAAGTATAGAATCCACTGTATTTGGGGAATGCAGTAGTTTAGTTGACATAGGTGTAAATACAAATAATAGCAGATATTTATCTATAAATGGTGTTTTGTATAGTAAGGATGGAAAACAGTTGATTTGCTGCCCGCCGGGGAAAGAAAATGTAGCTATCCCGGATGGTGTAAGGGAAATAGTAGACGGAGCGTTTATGCATTGCAAGAATTTGCTCAGTGTAGAAATTCCTGAAAGTGTCAACAGTATATGGGAATTTTTTGAAGGATGGACATTCCAATACAGTGAGAAACTGACCATATCCTGTATAAAAGGTTCAGTAGCAGAAAGTTATGCAATAAAAAGAAATATTCCGTACAAATATATCGAAAAAACATCTGGTGGAACGGTATCACCGGAAGTAAATCCGACAGAAATACCAACCATAACGCAGACTAACGTGCCGACAGATACACCAAAATTAACACAAGCACCGGTGAAACAGGAAGCTCAGAAGATTACTGCCAAAAATATCACCAAAACCTATGGTGCCAAAGCCTTTTCCATAGGTGCCCAAACAAACGGAAATGGAAAACTTACCTATACCTCCGGTGACAAAAAAGTGGTAACAGTATCTGACAACGGCAAAGTAACCATCAAAGGCTGTGGTAAGACTACTATCACCATAAAAGCGGCAGAAACATCAGAGTACAAAGCAGCAGAAAAGAAGATAACTATAACTATAAAACCAAAGCAGCAGAAAGTATCTTCTGTGAAATCAACGGCTGCCAAGAGCATAACTGTAAAATGGAAGAAAGACAAAAAAGCTACCGGCTATATATTACAGTATTCTACAGATAAGAAATTTAAGAAAAATGTGAAGACAGTAACTGTTTCAAATAATAAAACAACTTCTAAGAAAATTAGTAAATTAAAAGCCGGAAAGAAATACTATGTGAGAATTTGTTCTTATAAAAAATCTTCCGGAACAAAAATCAAAGGAAATTATAGTAGTATAAAATCAGTAAAGGTGAAAAAGTAAAATAAGTCTGCAACATATACCAAGAAAAAGTGTATTACAGATTTTTAGCAATCCCGGATATTTTGGATATCCGGGATTAGAAAAGGAGAAGCATTATGGATGAAAAATATGTACAGAACGATACATGGGGAAAAATAAATAAAACAGAACTGAGTAACGCGCTTAAAGCCAGTGGAAAAGGAAAAAGAATAAAATTTTGTGTAAGACGAGGAGAGAATTGTACAGAGTGCAAATTATACGAGATTCCGGGATACTTATTAGTAGGGGTGTTTGATGGAATTAACAGTGATGAAGAGAAACAGGAAGTTATAGATAAATTAAAATCTTATCGGTGTAACAGTGGAGGGATAGAGGATAAAGATACCTTATTTGCAACAGAGGGTAAAGAAATTGATTATGAAACAAACTTTCTTTGCAGTCCGGAATTTTATGAGAAAAATAAAGAAACTTACGAAAAAAAAGCACATGAGGGAAAAAAAGGTGCAATTCAAATATGTGATAAACTTTATTACATAAATTCAGATAAGGACAAGAATTCAGCAAAAAATCCCGGAACTCCACAGGCAGAAAAGGTAGCAACGAGAATTTGCCATATTGTAAAAGCAATAGGGGAAGAATACTTTAAAGAGATAGAAATATGGAAAAAGATAGAAATATGAAAAGAACATTAGCAAACGGTATATAGAATGGCGGGGAAGGAAAGTAGACAAAATGCTTGTCTACCTCCTTCCCCAATTTTGTTTAGGGCATTTGAAGCAAACAGAGTAAGCCAAATCAGATTGTTTTACAAAACGTCGAATCAGCCTTGTCCTTGTCGAAAAAAACTCAAATTCTCAGACACCTTCCGATAAATTATGCAATTCATATATGCTATCATATTTGGGAAAAAAGACCGGCGTATGGTTCAAAGTAGGACAGGCATAAGGTCTTGAGTCTTTCTGTGAAAGGTGGAGAAATATGATAGAAGTTATCTACAATGAGAACCCAGAAGATAAGAGCAAAGGAAAAACTTCCCTTCGCTTGCCCAAGAATATACGGCAGATAGGAAATACAGAAGAAGACTTTAAAATATATATCGAAGATTATGTGGTAACCTTTTTAAACCAGCTGACGGAAAAAGATTTAAGCAAAATCCGGGTGGCAATTTTAATGGGAGATGCCGTGGAAAGCGATGCCAGATATCTGTTTATCAGCGGAGCAATTTACGTGGAAGACATTGTAGTGGATGGAGAGGGAATTCATTTTACAGACAATATCTGGAGCCGGATTTACGAAAATATCAAAGAATATTTTGATACTCTGGAAATTGTAGGCTGGTATTTGTCCGTTCCGGGATTTCCTATTGAAATGAATGAAAATATCCAAAAAGTTCATATTAACCAGTTTGCAGGTAATATGAAAATTCTTATGATGCATGAGCCAATAGAAAAGGATGAATGCTTTTTCCGTTACGAAAATGGGATGATGAAAACCATTCAAGGGTATTACATATATTACGAAAAAAATAATCTGATGCAGACATATATGATTGAACATCGCAGCGAAAAAGAAGAAATAGTGGTAGAAGAAAAAACGGATGCGGCGACCCAGCATTTTCGGAGTCTGGTACAGGAAAAACAGGAGGAAATACACAAGCGGAAAACCATGGCATTTATGTATTCGGTCAGTTCCGTTCTTGTGATGATAGTTCTGGTAATAGGAATTACAATGCTTAATAATTATGATAAGATGAGCAATATGGAAAAATCTCTGGCAATTCTTACTAAGAATTCAATTACAGAGGAAGTGGAACAAAAACAGCAGGCAGAAAGTCAGGAAATTCAGTTGGCAGAACAAGTGGTGCAGGAAGATGAACCAGAGGAAGTGCCGGTAAACGCAGGAAGTGGAAAATTACATACGGTAGCGGTTGAAACTGTTTCCGGTAACGTAGAACCGGTGGCATCAGAAATACCGCAGCAGGGGGAAACGGTTCAAGCTACAAATGACGCAAAAGCAGTAGCGAACCAACAGGCCGCCGCGGAAAATTCAACAACTTCAACTGTCACACAACCTTCAGCAGTCACAGAAGTGCCTGCGGTTACAGATTCCCCTGTGGTCACAGAACAGCCGGTAGCTACACAGGCTCCTGTGCCGACAGAGCCCCCGGCAGCCACCGAACCGCCCCGGGAAGAAGTACAAGCCAGCGCAGAACCGCAGTATTATATTATTGAAAAAGGTGATACCTTGGCAAAAATCAGTTTAAAAATTTACAATACAAAGGACATGGTTTCCAAAATCTGTGAAGTCAATGAAATCGAGGACGTAGACAAAATTTTTGTGGGGCAAAAAATCTTGTTACCTTGATGCAAGTGTGATATGATTAGCACATACAGCAAAGGGGTAATATTATGAATATCAGAGAATACACAAAGTACAAAGAACAGAAAGCGGGCAAGAATATAGAAACGCCTTTTCAAAGCTTTGAAAATACAGAAAATAGTCAGGATATACACGAAGAATACGAGAGAAAATTAAAGAAGCACAGAGCCAATGTGGCAATGTTAGCGGGGCTGGCAGCCATTATCTGTGTTGCGGGGGCAGGTTGTTGGCATGCATACAATATTAATACCTCATATACTGGTTATGAAGTAGTAAACAGCATAGAACGTGCAGATGCTGATACTGCTAAATATATTCCCTACAACGGCGGAATGCTAAAATACAGCAATGATGGGGCTGCTTTTATTGGGGCTGATTTAAAAGAAAAATGGAATCAGACCTATCAGATGCAGGAACCTTTGTATGCCATCTGTGATTCCGCGGTAGCATTGGCAGACAAAAATGGTACAACCATTTATATTTTAAATGAAAGTGGATTGCGGGCAGAAGTGGGTACGCTGCTTCCTATTAAGAAACTGGATATTTCAGCTCAGGGAGTTACCGCAGCTTCTTTAGAAGACAGTGGAAAATCATGGATAAAGTTCTATTCTCCCGAAACTCCGCAGGAGGAGCTGGCTGCCACCAAAATTCTTATGGAAGAAAGTGGGTATCCGGTGGATTTATGTCTTTCTAATGATGGCATCAAGTTTGGAGTATCCCATTTAAATGTGGAAAATGGCGAGGCAAGGGCAACACTTGCGTTTCATAATCTTGGTTCTGTAGGCGAAAATGAAATCGATAATTTTGTAGGAAGCACTTCTTATACAGGAAGTGTATTTCCTGTGTTTGAATATATTAACAGTGATACAGCGGTAGCGTTTGGCAACGATAAAGTGGAAGTGTATTCGGGAAAACAGATACCGGAACTGGCTTTTGAGTTGACCTTGGAAGAAGAAGTAGAAAAAGTATTTTACAATGAATCTTATATTGGTATTGTGGTAAAAAACACTCAAGATACCGGAAAATACCGCATGGATATTTATGATTTAAAAGGAAAAAAGATTTTTTCAGAAGGCTTTGACAAAGAGTATACCAACGCGATGATTTCCGGGGATACCATACTTATGTATAATGAGAGTGAGTGTTGCGTGTACACAATTAAAGGTGTATGCAAGTTAGACAAAACCTTTGATAAGACAATCCTTGCTATGGCGATTACCGGAAATAACCGGTATATGCTGATTACCGAAGAAAATATAGAAACCATTAAACTGGTACGATAGGAGAACGAAAATGATAATAGACTGGCTGTTGATTTTAGTAATAGCAATCCTTGTAACGCTTACATATGTTTCTTACCGTCGTGGATTTGTGAAAAGCGCATTATCCATGACGCTGTTTATTATTACCATAATTTTAGTAAATATTATCAATCCGTTTGTTACGGACTTTATTATGGAACAGACGCCTGTTTATGAGAACATAAAGAAAACATGTATGGAAATTTATACTCCGGAAAAGCATGATGAAATTGCAAGTGTGGGAACGGATGAGGAGATAATTAACTCCTACCCGATTGCTGATATTTTGAAAGAAAATATTTTGAAAAATAACACTCCGGAAACTTATCAGCTCTTTGATGTGACGGAAATTCAAGAATATATTGCGGCGTATATTGCCAAAACGATTATCAGTTGTGCATCTTACATCATCAGTTTTATTTTAGTGTCCATTGCTTTACGAATGTTGGCGACAACTTTAGATGTGTTAACGCACCTGCCTTTGCTAAAAGAAATTAACCAGACAGTGGGAGCGGTGCTGGGGTTTGCAGAAGGCTTGATTATTGTATGGCTTTTGTTTTTGGTGGCGGAAATTTTGGCCACTACAGCTTTTGGAATCAGTGTACATGAGCAGATTAACGGAAACCCTATTTTAAAATTTATTTCAGATTATAATATCTTGTTGCAATTGATGATGTAAATTGAAAGGAAAGAAAATGTGTAAAAGGAAATTAATACAAAAAATTATGGGTGCAACATTGTGCCTGTCTTTGTTAAGTGGTGAAGCACTTCCGGCATCAGCAACGCAAATGCAGAAATCGGAAACAGTGGTAACAAGTACGGAACAGGAAACAGTAGAACAGTTGACACCGGAAGTACCAACTGTGGCAACGGATGAAGTTTATAAACGTCCTGTAGGCGGTGTGCAGCAGGTTGAATACCTGGAACTTCCGGAAAATGCGGAAGGTGTGGAAATCTTTGAGGGAAAAGCAGACGAAGCATCATTGACTATAGAAGATACAGAAGAGATAAATGGAAGCCGATCTTCTGCCTATGGTTACAATACTCTCAGTGCGGAGGAGAAAAAGGTATATAACCTTTTAAAGACCAGAATATTTGCGTTTGACGTGTCTGCAAAAAATGCTACATGTGTAGAACGTAACATAGAGAGAAGTTTTTATGCATCAGAAATGATTGATGTTAGTGATTATCAGATGACATTGACGCAGATGGAACGAATTTACTTTGCGTTGGAAGCGGATTATCCGATGATGTTTTGGCTGGATGACGCGATAGGTTATAACAGAACAGGTATGTTTGTGACAAAATGGTATATTATGGTAGAACCGGATTACGCTCAGTATTCTGTTAGAAGAGAGACAGCACAGAGTATAGAAAAGGGCATTGTGCCATTTTTAGAAGAAATTGATAATGCTAAGGTAAACGGTGCTGACCACATGGAGTTAGAATTGTTAATTCATGATATGATTATCGAAGAGGTTGATTATGCATATGATAGCAGAAATGAACCTGAAACAGCCGCATTTGCTCATAGCATAGTGGGTGTGTTTGACGATAAAAGTAGTACAGATGTAGTGTGTGAAGGATATGCAAAGGCATTTCATCTTCTTGCAACCTATGCCGGCTTAGAAAGCATTTATGCAGTTGGAATGAGCGGTACCGGCTTTAATATGGGTGGACATGCCTGGAACTTAGTAAAAGTTAACGGAAACTGGTACAATATTGACCTGACATGGAACGACACTAACAGTACAGCTTATGACGGTTATAGATATGATTATTTCAATTTAACTACAAACATTTTTAATCAGAATAAGGAACATGATTATCGTTCTGATATTTTTCCGGGGATGTACGGTGTGCCAACAGCTACTGCAACCAAAGAGGAGTATTACAATTATTTTGGGCTTCGCATCACAGAAAGCAAAATAGCAACAGAAACAGCTTTCATTAACGTTATGAAAAATGCAATTTCCAGCAATAAAAAAAGACGCGACAATATGCTTCGTTTCCAGTGTGAGGACGAATATGCACTGGAGTTAATGGGTGCTTATTTATCAGATGGAACAACGTGTAATAATCTGTATGAACAGCTAAATGAAAATGGTGTAAGTTATGCAAAAACAGAAGTCAAAGAGTATACTTCATATAATCAGATACTGGTTTCCATCAATAAGATATACGTAGATAACATATGTGAAGGATATGTATTTGGAAATCCAAAGACAGATGCTAAAGTTTATGAATGGAATAATCGTGTAACAACAGATATAACTTCCCAGTGCAATTTTACGTGGTCTGGAAGCAATAAAGTTACCATAACAAATAATGGAAAAACATTAGGAAATTACAACTATACCGCAGTAACTCCTGTTATTGGAAATATCGGCGCGGCAGAGTACACCGGAAGCGGAATCTGCCCGAAAGTTAGTGTGGTAGTAAATGGAACTATATTACAGAGTGGAAAAGACTATATAGCAGAGTATAGTAACAATTTGAATCCGGGAACAGCAAAAGTGACAATCAAAGGTATTGGAAATTACGCAGGAACATTTGAGAAAACGTTTACAATTCAGAAAAGAAATCTGGCGAATCTGGTGGTTTCTCTGGCGGCTGGCCAGTATTCCTATAATGGAACAGCAAAAACACCGGAAGTTATTGCAAAAAATGATGGAAATACTCTGGTGGCAGGAAAGGATTATACTGTTACCTATAGAAACAATATAAATCCCGGACAGGCAAGCGTGGCAGTAACCGGTATTGGAAATTACACAGGCAGCAAAACTCTGACATTCATTATTGTTCCGGGAAAACCTGGCAGTGTAAAGTTGAGTAAAGGTACAGGCAAGGCATTAACTTTTTCATGGAAAAAGCAGACAGGGGCCAGCGGATATGAAGTGACCCTGTACAAAGGAAGCAAAAAAGTAAAAACTGCTACAACTACCAAAACTCAATACCAATTTAAAACATTAAAAGAAAATACCCAGTATTCTTTCCAGGTGAGAGCATACAAAACTATTAACGGAAGCAAAAAATATGGAAATGCTTCCAGCAAGCTGACAGTAAAAACGGCATCAAAAGCACCGACTAATCTGAAAATTACAGTAGGTAAGAAATCTGCTACCCTGAAATGGAAAAAAACTAGTGGTGTAACCGGTTATGAAGTTTACATGTCCGGTAAGTCTAATTCCGGTTTTAAGAAGGTGGCAACAGTAAAAGGTGCAGCCAAGGTGAAGTATACCAAAAAGAAATTAAAAGCAAGCAAAACATATTATTTTAAAGTTCGTTCATATACAACGAAAAATGGACAAAAATCATACAGCAACTATACAAGTGTGAAAAAAATTAAAACAAAATAGGGCTTGACTTTATCCTATTACCTAAGTAAGGTTGGAATATAAAGTGTAGAGCTGTATACGAGACTCGTATGTAGGGTTCAATGGGAGGGGCGAGAAGAACATTCTCCCTCTCCCTTATTGTTTTTGAGGCAGGAATGGTGCTATTGCTTATGAGCATACCGGAAATATGCTGAGGAGATAAACATGAATTGCTCATAATCCTAGCAAATAGCTTTAATCTCGTTTTAATTAAAAAACGGACGAAAATGTGTATAAATAAGAGGAAAAAATGAGGAAAAGCTGTGGATAAGTCGGAAAGTAAAAAAACTTTGAAAAAACTTGAAAAAAAGCGTTGACTTATGGTGAGAGCTGTGTTATATTAATATTCGCCGCTGAGGAAACGGCGGCAAAAAACCTTGAATCTACAAGGGTTTCCAGTGTTGACACCAAGTGCTCCTGAGAAAAACCTTGAAAAAAGATTTAAAGAAAAATGAAAAAAGTTGTTGACAAACTTCCTTGAAAGTGATAAGATATAGAAGTTGTCGCTGATGAAACAAATCAGAAAAACAACAGGAACAATGATAACTAAACAGTGAACCAAACCCCGAAAATTCTTTAATAAATAAGAAGTTTCGGAAAAAGAAACGAACCTAAAACAGTAATAACGGGAAGAACAGCCAAGTGTTGTTCTGAACGAGGACAAAACTTTAACATGAGAGTTTGATCCTGGCTCAGGATGATCGCTGGC
>JAFQUB010000004.1 GCA_017408735.1 Lachnospiraceae bacterium | reverse complement strand
TATATTTAATTTCTTCATAATAGTCAGTAAAAATTTTTTGTAAGATATTCATAATACTATTATGCATGAAAATGGGATAAAAAGAAACCCCTCAAAGATTGAGGGGTAGGGGAGTTGAATAGGCGAAGCCTATTTTTTGTAAAAGCAAGAAAAGTGCAGAAAGAACCTTGGAAAACATCATTCCATTTATTGAAGAAAAGTTATTTCTTAGAGTAAATCGGAAGAAAACAGAGGTGGCTCATATCAGTAAGGTTAAATACCTTGGATACAGCTTTTACAGATACAAGGGAAAATGCAGATTTAGGGTACACCCGAAGTCAGTCACAAAGATGAAGAATAAAATCAGAGAACTGACAGACAGAAATAATGGCATGAGCAATGCGAAAAGAGAAGAGAAATACCAACAGTTTGTGCGAGGATGGGTAAATTATTTCAAACTTGCCGACATGAAAGGACTTCTGACAAGAGCGGATGAATGGGCAAGGCGCAGAATAAGAGCGGTCTATTGGAAACAATGGAAAAGGGTAAGGACACGATATCGTATTCTTAGAAAACTAAAATTAGAACATTGGCAAGCAATAAAACTTGCGAACAGTAGATGTGGGTACTGGAGAATGGCAGAAATGCTAAATACAGTAATTACAAAGAAAATAATAGCCAAGCTGGGATATACATCCATGCTTGACTATTATCTGATAGTCTATGAAAACTAAAGAACCGCCTTGGTACCGAACGGTATGCCAGGTGGTGGTGTGCCATGAAAGGCGCACAGAAGATGAAGGTAGGTCCTTCGACAGGGATTGAACAGGCAAATCTGTCAAATCACTCTAATGCTGCTGTAGTCAAGCCTATGGTAGTAAGCGATTAGAGAAAAGGCTATAAACTAATAGTCAGATAGGATACATGAAGATGAACGGAAGTGAACCATTGATGAAGTGTCGAAAGCGTAAGACTTCTGCAAAACTCACTTTTCAGCACTAGGTGGGGACAAAGATAATGGATACCTGTAACGCTGATTATCTGTGGAACGGCATTAAGATGGCATGAGCATGTATTAGGCTTCTGTGTGAAACATGGGAACCTACAGACTAATGAAAATCGAAAAGGTACAAGTCGCAGAAAGGCAAGGCCGAAAGTAGAAACGTAGACTGTAGGGGCGGAGTCATTCGTAGTAGTTATGAAGTCACTGTAATGGTGATGGAGCAAAGGAATGGCATCATTTAGCTTGAATTTGAGAACAACTAGAAAACTAGGAGGATTTGATGAACGAGAGCAAGCAATACGATATACCAAAGAGGGCTGTCATTGAAGCATACAAAAGAGTTAAGGCTAATAAAGGGAGTGCCGGAATAGACGGTATCGATTTTGAGAAGTTTGAGGAAAAACTTAATAACAACCTCTATAAAATATGGAACAGAATGAGTTCTGGCAGTTATTTTCCATCCCCTGTAATGGCGGTAGAAATACCAAAGAAGACAGGTGGTGTCAGACGATTAGGGATACCAACTATAACAGATAGAGTGGCGCAAATGGTGGCAAGAATGTACGTGGAAAGTGCAGTAGAGCCAATGTTTTGTGATGACTCTTATGGATATAGACCTAACAAGTCAGCTCTAGATGCGATAGAGATGACAAGAAAGAGATGTTGGCGCTATGATTATGTAATAGAATTGGACGTGAAAGGTCTATTTGATAACATTGACCATGAGTTACTAATGAGAGTTGTGCGAAGACATGTCAAAGAAGCATGGATATGCATGTACATTGAAAGGTGGCTCAAAACTCCTTTTGTATTGAGAAATGGTGAGGTAATAGAGCGAAATGCGGGAACACCACAGGGTGGAGTTATTAGTCCTGTGCTTGCGAATATGTTCTTACATTATGTCTTTGATATGTGGATGAAAAGAAATTTTCCACAGGCGCCATTTGAAAGATATGCAGATGATGGAGTTGTACATTGTAAGTCTAAAGAAGAGGCTCTTTTTATAAAGGAGAGCTTGGTAAAGAGATTTGCAGAGTGCAAACTTGAACTACATCCGACTAAAACAAGAATTGTGTATTGCAAAGACAAGGATAGAACGAGGGATGAGGATTTAACAGAGTTCGATTTTCTTGGATATACCTTCAAAGCTGTATACATTAAGTGTAAAGATGGGAAAATGCGTTCAAACTTTATTGCATCGGTCAGTAAGACGTCAGCTAAAACATTCAGGGATAAGATAAAATCGTTAGAAATCCATAAGAAAACTGGGTGTAAAATCAACATGATTGCAGAAATTTTAAACCCAATGCTGAGAGGTTGGATGAACTATTTTGGAAAATTCAATCCTTCAGCGATGAAATATACACTTCAGTGTATAGAGCGTAGATTAGTAAAATGGGCAATGTGTAAATATAAAAATTTACGTGGACACAGACGAAGGGCAGAAAAATGGCTCTTGTCTGTAAGAAAACGAGAGCCTAAGTTATTTGCTCATTGGAGCAAAATGTATTCGTATTGTTAAATGATAAGAGCCGTATGAAGGGAGACTTTCACGTACGGTTCCGTGAGAAGTTTGAGGTGAAAGTCCTCTTACTTACTCGACTGAGAGGACGGCTAATCAACTAATGGTTAGTCTCCTACTCGATTGACACAAAAAAGATTGTAATCAGATTGAAAGAGTAATGAAAAACTGATATAATACAACACAGTAAGAAGATGATTGCATAACACAATATAAAATTAATTAGAACAGTAAAGGACGACGGCATGATAATTGGGATTTGTGATGATCAGAAAGTTTATAGAGATTATATCAGAAAAATATGTGAAAATATAAAAAGAGAATCTACAGAGAACTGGGATATTGTAGAATTTACAGATGGGCTTCAACTGTTAAAATGTTCAATGGAAACAGATATTTTGATATTGGATATAGAAATGCCTGAAGTAGATGGTATTCAGGTAAAAGATTTGTTTCAAAGTAGGCAACAGAATACTGTGATTATTTATGTAACTAGTCACGCGGAGCTTATGCAGCAAGCTTTTGGAATTCATGTATTGGGATTTGTAGAAAAGGAAAATATGGAATTTCAATTACCGAAAATTTTAAAGCAAGCATTTTCACTATACGAAACAAATGTTATTGTGGAAAAAAAATATAATAGCAGAGAGATTTGCTATGTAGAAGCAAGTCATGTATATTGTTGCATTCATATGAAAGATTCTTCTGTAGGAACAGTGCGAACTAGCATGAAAGAGTTGGAAATGATTTTAGAACCAGTGGGTTTTATTAAAATTCAACGGTCTTATATGGTGAATATGGCATGGGTGGAAAGTATAAAAGGGCAGACTATTATATTGAAAGAAAATCATGGACAATTACCTGTTTCCTATCGGAATAGAAAAATAGTAAAAGAACGTTATATGAAGTATTGTAAAGAACAAGGAAGATATTACTGATGGAAAAGATTGAATGGATATTAACTCTGGGCATGGATACTATAAAAATATCCATGCTTTTATTTGGAATATTAGGATTTGAAACAAGTAAGGGAAAACGGAAATATGTAAGTTTTTTGTATTTATTATTAGGAATACTGGCAATGTTGGTGTTTTCTGGAGAACCATTTTGGTATGTATGGCTATGGAAAGTATTGTTTATTTCTGTGTTTGTACAGGCGACAATAGGCAAAAAGATACAGTGTTTCCTGCTACAGATGATAGCGGTAACGTTGGTTGATTTGGCTGTATGGGGAATGTGTATTAATATTATACCATACAATTCTGAAGATAACATGGTAAGCCAAAAAGTGTGTGAAGCTATAGCAGTTGTTATATGGCTGGTTGTAATATTGCTGTTGAATCCGTATAAAAAAAAGATTCAAAAGTATATAAAGAATTTATCAGCAGGATATATAACAGTAATGATAATGGAATTGTTTTGTATGATGATTATTGTTTCCTGCATTTATGGAATCATATGTAATGAAATGACAGAAAAGATTCAGCGAAAGGCATTAATATTCTGTGTTATTGCAGTTCTTTTGAATATTGTATTTTGCTTTTTGTTTTCCCATATGTCATATAGTAAAAAACAGATGAAATTACAGAATGATATGGCACAAAGGCAAATGGAATTACAGAAAAAATATTATGATAAAATAATGCAACAAGACGAAGGAATAAGAAAATTTCGCCATGATATTAAGAGCATTTTAAAAGGACTAGAGATATTAAAAAATAGTGATGATATAGAAGGATTAAAGAAATACATAGATGATGTATGCGGAATTTATAAGGAGAACATAACACTGCAGACTGGAAATGCGATAACGGATTATTTTATTAATGATACGTTAGATGAAATACACAAATTTGGTGATTTAGACTTCAAAATAGAAGGAAAATTTCCAGATACAATAAAAATGAAGGACAGTGACTGGTGTATTTTAATTGCAAATGCTATGGATAATGCTAAAGAAGCGTTACTGCGGGTGGAGAATGACCGAAAATTATTTATTGAAGTGAAGCAGATGAATGAGGGGCTATGGTTTTGTATAAACAACAGTGCGGTGGAAAAACAGAAACGATTACTAGAAACAACAAAAAAAGACAAAAAGAATCATGGATATGGAACAGAAAATATGAAGTGCGTAGTGGAAAAATACGGGGGAAAGATTGAATTTGATTTTCGGCAGGGAATGTTCTGGGTGGAAGTATATTTAATATAGAGAGTAGAAATAAATGTTCAATTTCAAAAAACATTACGTTTAGAACAAAAATCTAACGCTCAGAACATTTGTGTTGAAAAGTGTCGAACAAGTGTTATATAGTAAGGACGAAAGGAAGTGAAACTAATGGGAGTAGATTCATTGAATGTTGGAGATTTTTTGATCTGGTTAGAAAAGTTACTTGGTTAAAGAAAATATAGGAGGAATTTATAATGAAGAAAAGATTAATGTCGGCATTTGTTGCAGTTACTATGTTTGTATCAGTTGCTACGTCAAATATGGTACAGGTACAGGCGGGAACGTTAGAAATAGAAGACAATGGCAATAAAATTACTGTTACAAGTGAAGAACCAATAGCATCAGTTGAGAATAACTGTGAAACTCTGATTAAAGATATGGTACAGTCAGTACAAAATAATGATTGGGAAAAATATATGGGAATAATGTCTTATGGGGAAAGAGAATTTTACAAATCTTATTTCAGCAATGATTCATATACTAATGGAATTAAACAAATTACAAATGTTTCTTTAGTAAATGTGCAAGAACTTACACTTGAACAAGTAAAAGAGGAATTACTGTATGATGAATATCCAATTCTTGAAACGTCAGAGGATGTAAAACCATATTTGGTTGAGCTAGATTGTGAAGTAAAAGAGGAAAATGTATTTTTCTATAATGGTATAAATTATTACCTGATTGTATTCGTAAAAGAGGCGGACGGATTTTACAAAGTTGCTCAGTTTAACAGACCATCAAGCGAACTTGCAAATAATGTGGTAGAAAAAACATTAGATACAACTTCTGACAATTATGAAAAAGAAATAGCTGCATTAGAAGTTCTTGAATATGCGGATGAGGGCATAGTGATTAATGGCGAAGGAGAACTGATTGAAAATGAATACAAGATAATTGAAAAAGAAAATGTAAATATAAATGCAGGAATAGTGACATTAGCAGAAAATAATTACAAGTATCATCCGGCGTTAGGTAATTATACATGTTATTCAATTCCAACAAAAATAAGTGTTTGTTTAAATAAAACAGGTGGTAGTAAAATTGTAACTGTGTCATTTGGAAAGTATGTAAGAAATACATTACCAAATGAGTGGTATGCATCATGGAACAAAGAGTCATTAAAAGCAGGAGCATATTGTGTGAAGGGTGTTGCGGTATACCATTCAATAAAACCTGTCAATGCAAATTATATGGTTTCACAGGGAACACAATACTATGTACCTGATACAGAGAATGATGCAACAAATAGTGCGATAGATGCTACGAGATTGAAATTAGCTGTTAATTCGGATTCTTGTATTTTCTTTCCGGAATATGGAGCTGGAACAAAAGGGGTAGCTGGAACAAAAGCAAGTGGAAGGTTATTACAATGGGGAAGTCAATATTTAGCTGGAACAAAAGGATATACAACGAAGCAGATACTAAACTATTATTATAGTGGTTCTTCATGTTCCAAGTCTTCATTGAAGTTTATTAAATATTCCAGATAATAGGAGAAAGACATGAATAAGAAAGCAAAAAAAGCAAAACTGATAATACCAATTACAATAGTTGTCATGATAGTAGCATTAGTAATATGCACTTATCTTTCTAGAGGTAGAAATGTTGCGACAAAATATGAAACAGATATCTATACTGTTTCAGTTTCGAAACAATGGGATATAGAAACACCTTTTGATAATTGTAGAAAATTCATGGTAGGAAGCAATGAGGCAGCATATATAGAAATATTTCGTGATTGCACTTATTGTACAAGTGCTGAAAGTATTGCAATGAATGTCTTTGGAGAGCATAGTTCTCTTAGGGATGTAGAAGAAACCGTATTAGGTGACTGGACCAGATATAAAATGGTAATCGATTATGAACTATCAGCTTCTCAAGAGATACAGGGAGAAAATCCACCGGAGGAAGAAACACATTACATATATACAAATAAACAAGATATGTTTATTGATGTTTATGCAAACAATCAATTATTAACCGAGGAAGAAATTCAAAAGTTTATAGATTCTTTTAAGCTTAAATAGAAGAAGATTTTTTGCTTGTTGAATAGCGTTAAAGGTAGCCCTTTAACGCTATCTTTTCTTATTATGTAATGTTAATGGAAAATAAATTGTCAGAAAAGCACAAACAATTAACACAAATAATTCGAAATAATGGCGAGAAAAAGGAGGAATAGTAAAAATACTTATCAAAAAATGAAAAATAGTGTTGACAAATCTGGAAACCAGTGGTAATATAAATACATCAATTAACAACGGGTCATTATTCATCTGGTTTCCATAAGGACTTTGCAGAAGCGCACGAAAGAGATTTTTGTAAATCCGGAAACGGTAAAATAATAGATGGCGTTGCAACGTACAGGAACGAAAGAAAAAGTACAAGTTGGGAGGCAGATTCCAATGGGTAGAAATGAGTATTTTAACAGTGCATAACACAAGAAAGTGCAAGACAGGAGGATTGATTCCGATGGGATAAGAAAGAAATTTCGGAGCACATAACATATAAAGTGCAGACAGGAGGATTGATTCCAATGGACAAGGTAGAAAACTCAATTCAATATGTGTGATGGATAAGTTATAAATCCTGTGAATAATCAATTAGCAAAGAATTATATTACGAAAGTAAATAATACCTTTATAAAAGATTAGATAGAGTTTCGGATAATATTAAAATAAAAGTGAGAATAGAAGAATCAAAGATACAAGAGTCCGAAAAGAGTGTTGCTTATCACATATTGAAACATTTCATCACAGTAGAAATGAATATGGATGTGTAAAGAAACAGACATATTTAAAGTATTTATAACCAAAGCAAAGTAGAAATATTTTAAGCTGGTTATAGGCATAAGTATTACGATTCGATATATATAAAAATTTATATATATAATACAAAAGAAAGTAGAAACCAAAGATAAGGTTATCATTTCAAAATGCCGAAGATACTTGTATTTTTACAAAACACAAAAGAATCAAAAGCAGGTAAACACAAGAAAAAGTCTTTGATATGAAATAATAAAATGAAAAGAACAAAAGTACATAAGGAGTAGCGGTCGTTTTTTACAATCAAAGTAAAACGACCGCTTTTTTGTTTTTGACATATATTATGGTATATGATAAACTTTTAACTAGATGATATTTAGGCATTTTTTGCCTATAAAATAGCGTAGCAGATGGGAAATCCGCTATGACTAAGTAGGGGACATGTGAGGTGAAGTTGTTGTGGACAAGTACGAATATCGCATAAAAGCAGAACAAATTAGAAAGCTGGCAGAGCAGGAGGATTACGTATCTGCAATGAAAATTGCAAATACCATTGACTGGAATCGTGTAAGAAGTATTCCTATGCTTTGTCTTATTGGGGAAATTTATGAGAAGAATAACATGCTGGAGGAGAGCCGGGATGTTATGTTGATTGCCTACGACAGGCATCCATATGGACGTATGATTATTTATACATTGGCAGAGTTGTCCATACGTTTGGAAGATTACATAGATGCGGTAGAATATTATAAAGAATTCGTACAGGTCGCACCAAGAGATACGGGAAGATATATTCTACAGTATAAGTTATACGAAGCTCAGGAAGTAGGATTGAAAGAAAGAATTGCAGTGCTGGAAGAATTTAAACGTCATGAATACGTGGAGAAGTGGGCGTTTGAACTGGCATATTTATATCACAGAGCAAGCATGAGCGAGCAGTGTGTGGCAGAATGTGATGAATTGATTTTATGGTTTTCCGAAGGAAAGTATGTGGAAAAGGCTATGGAGCTGAAAATGCTTTACCAGCCATTGACCGAAGAACAGCAGAAAAAATATGACAGCAGAAATGATGTTCAGATTGAAAAATCCATTGCAGCGGTAGAAGCTGTGGCGGAAAGAGCCATGGAAGAAGAACCGGAAATCAATGTTAAACCAATGAATTATGGAATCTACGATACTGTTAATTTGCAGAAAGAGCTGGCAAAAAGCATGCAGCAGATTCTGGAAGCTACAGAAAAAGAAACTGTAGATACCACAATGAATAATATTAAAAAATTGGTTCAGGAAAGTAAAATTGAAGGACTGGTGGATGAAAAGAAACCGGGAGAAACTAAGGAACTACCTAATATAGATGATAATGATCCGGAAATGGATGAAATGGAAAAGGAAGACGCTGATGTTATGGCAGAAGCAGCCAAACTGATAGGTCAGATTACGTCGGTAAGCGGAGTTAGAAGACATATTGAGTCAGAAGAATTTCAGGATCTGGAAATAGAAGAAGATGAACTGGTAGGGAAAGATGAGCCGGAGTCAGACTTAGACAGTGTTGCTGAGGAGGTCAATGATGATATTCCTGTGGAAACACCAGAGGATTTAGAAAAGACAAAAGAATTCATTCTTCATATTACAGATGCCCCGACTAAAATTATTCCGGTCAAGGAAGTGGAAAGAGAATTACAGAAGAAACAGCCGGAAATCGAACCGGAAGTAATCGAAGTCGAAGAAGAACCGGAAACACAGCCGGAAATGAATGAAGAACCGCAAGAGGTGGCATATACAGAATTTGTATATAATAACATGCTTTCTGAAGAACGGGATGGTCAGATATCTATCTGTGTGCCGGATGAAGATATTGTGGAAAAACAGATTACCGGTCAGATGAGCATTGAAGAAGTTCTTCAGGAATGGGAACGGGTTAAGGCAGAAGCTGCGGAAGAAAAGCAGAAAGTTTTAGAAGAAGCAAAAGAGAAGGCAATTGCAGAAACAGAAGATATTATGGATCGTCTGGCAGATGTTGTTCCAACAATTACTGAAGAAATGCAGAAAATGATGGAAGACAGAGAGAGTTCTGAAGAAATGGAACAGAATCACGAGGAATATGAGGAAGGTCTTCAGACGCTGATTGAGGAAACCAATATTTTCGAAGATATGGAAGACGCCATCATGAAGGAAGCAGAAGCTGCTTTGAAGTCAATGGATGAACCGGATGAAGAAGATGTGGAAGAAGAGCAGGATTTAGAGGAAGCTGTGCTGGAATCTTTAGAAGCTCAGGAAGAATTGGACGAATTAGATGATTTTGGAAAAGAAGAAGAACCGGAAGATGAAGATGTGGTAGAGGAACTGGAATCAAGATTATCTGCGGATTTGCCAGAAGGCATTGAAAGCATTGCCAGAGAAGAGGAAGAAGAAAATCCTATGGTAATGGAAGCAGATGCAGAAAGCTTCAAACGTATTTTTAAATATTTTACAGAAATCGATGGTGTCAGCGACCAGATTGTAAGTGCTTTAGAAAGTATTGATGAAATATCAGATAAAGGAAATATTATTATCATGGGTGACTCTGCAACAGGAAAGACAACCCTTGCAGTAGACATTATAAAAGCAGCTAAAAAATCCAGAAATATTACCGGAAATAAAGTGGCAAGAATCACCGGAGAGGCAATGAATCAGAAGGAAGTAGATACCGTAATGGAAAATGCTGCAGGTGGAGTGCTTATTATAGAATCCGCGGCAGACATGAATAAGGAAACGGTTCAGAACTTCTCTAAAATATTGGATGAAAGAGAAAATACCATTTTAGTAATTGTTGAAGACACAAAAGAAAGAATGTTGAAGCTGTTAGAGTCAGATAATGGTTTCCGCAATAAATTTACAGCAAAAATCGATTTACCACCATACACCAATACAGATTTAGTGGCATTCGCAAAATCTTACGCTATCGAAAATGACTGTAAAATAGATGATATGGGTGTTTTGGCATTGTATAGCCGTCTGGCAGAAATACAATTTGAAACAGATACAATACCATCTCTCGCGGATGTGAAAGAAATGGTGGATGATGCTATTATAAATGCCAACAAAAAAAGTTTGAAAAATATGTTTGGAACTTTAATTTCCAAAAGATATGATGATGAACATTATATGATTTTGAAAGAAAAAGATTTCGTATAGTAAAAGCAGCCGAAGTGTGATGCTGTTTCCCTGTCAAGCAGGCAGGAAAATAGCAAAACACTCCGGCTTATTTTTTGCTTTTAGGTGGCGGAAATATTATGATGTATAATTTACATTTTTTTAACCCGGTGATGATAGTTGCCTTAAAAGTCCGATGCTACACTTTAATAATAAAAAAGTATGGAAAAAGAAGGATTTGACAAAATGAAAAAAGAAAACTTTAAACAACGAAAATGGGAAATTGCTCTTACCATTATACTTTTTGTTTTTATGGGGGCAGTATCTGTATGGAGCTTGAAGGTGCAAAATGAATATGAACATTATAATAATGAAAATGTTACATATGTCAAAGGGAAGGTTATTGAAACTGACAATTCAGAGTTGGAATTAGATCAGATTGACAGCAACAGATATAATGGTGTTCAATATGCTAAAGTTCAGATTCTCGAAGGTAAGCTTAAGGGAACTCAAGTGGATATAGAGAATTACCTTATGTCTTATTCTAATGTTTATGTGGAACCGGGAATGAAAGTGATTGTATCAGTGGACCAGCCGGAAGGTACAGAACCGTACTGTTTAATCTACAATTATTATCGTTCACCTTATATTTATTTGATGATAGCAGTGTTTGCGGCTTTGATGATATGGATTGGTGGTGTTAAAGGTATTCGGGCTTTTCTTGGACTCGCTTTTTGCCTTTTTACGGTAATCATGCTGATGCTACCGATGATTTATCAAGGTTATTCACCGGTTTTGGCATCCGTGGTGACTGTGGTTATTACCACGGCGGTATCTTTGGTGTTGCTGAATGGTATCAGCAAAAAAACTACGGCTGCGATTATATCTACAGCTGCCGGTGTGATAATTGCCGGACTTATTTTTGGAATTATGTCATGGCTGCTTCATGTGTCTGGCTACAATATGGATGAAACAGAATATATGGTGTTGGTGGCACAGAACACCAGTTTGAAAGTTGGAGAAGTATTATTTGCAGGAGTATTAATATCTGCCTTAGGTGCGGTAATGGATGTGGGAATGTCCATTTCATCTGCAATTTTTGAACTTCACGAAGCAAATCCTAAGATGACACAAAGCCAGCTTATAAAATCGGGTATAAATATTGGAAAAGATATGGTAGGTACTATGAGTAATACGCTAATTCTTGCGTTTGTGGGCAGTTGTATTGGAGAAATGCTTGTTTTGACATCTTATGGCATTCGCTACCATCAATTTATAAACTCGGATTTTATTGCAATAGAAATTGGTCAGGGGCTTTCGGGAACCATGGCAGTTATTTTAACAGTGCCGGTAGCATCTTTTGTAGCGTCATATTTATGCCATAAAAATATTATTAAGAGAATTTAACAAGTGTTTTACAAAAAAACCATTTTAAATTAAATATCAAGAAGTATACTCTTTTTGCCAGATAAAAAATTTAGTTTATGAAACAAAAAAGGAGAAAAGAGAATGAAGCTTAAAAAAATGAAACGTTTTTTTGCGGCGGTTATGGCATGTGCATGTGTATGCTCTGGCTTTGGAAGCATTCCGGCACAGGCATCACAGACAGCAGAGCCACAGCAGACAGAAGAAACCATGACAGTAAATGCAGTTCAGGCAGATGACAGTACAGAGGAAAAAATGGAAGAATCCGAAGTTGTGGATGTAGAAATCACAACAGAAGAAAGTACCCAGACAGATGATACTGCCCAAGAAGGAAAAGTAACCTTCGGTGTTGTATCTGATACTCATGTTACTGCATCAAAAACAACAGAAAAAGAAAGACTTGCAAAAGCTTTCCAGAGATTCAGCAATCTCGGATTAGACAGAATGGTAGTTGTAGGTGACCTTACAGACGGAGGTTCAACATCAGAATATGACACATGGAAAGAAATTAAAGATACAAATCTTACCATTCCATTGATTGCTTCCATGGGTAATCATGAAGGAAACAGTGCAGCAGGATTTGAAGAAGCTACAGGAAATATACCAAATAATAATCAGGTTGTGAATGGCTATCATTTCATTACTTTAAGTCCGGGGTCCGGTACATTGGATGAAACTACAGGACGTGGTTCAGCTCAAGGTGGTGGAAATTATACATACACATTAGAATGGTTGAAGCAACAGTTGGATGCTGCAGTAGCAGAAGATCCTAACAAACCAATTTTTGTATTTTTCCATCATCCAATTAAAAATACATTTTATGTATCTCACGAATGGTATGGTTCAGGATTGGAAGAAATCTTTAAGGATTATCCACAGGTGGTATCTTTTTCAGGACATATCCATTCTCCAAATAATAATCCCACAAGTATCTGGCAGGATGGCGGTTATACAGCAGTTAATACAGTAACATTGTCATATATGGAACTTGAAACCGGTATGATTTATGGCTCTATTCCTCCAAATGCAAACAATGTTGCACAGGGGTTGGAAGTTACTGTAGACGGTAGCGTTGTTACAATCAAGAACTATGACTTTATTGCAGACCAGTATCTTGACCAGACATGGACATTTGATATCACAAAAGAACTGCCATACACAGAAGAACGTAAGGCAGGAGCTGTAGCACCTGAATTTGACGATACAGATAAAGTTACTGTAAGTGAAATTACAGATAATTCAGCTAAAATTGAATTTGACCAGGCATCTGTTCCTGAAAACAGTGTGGGAGATGTTGTACATTCCTATAAATACGATTTCATCAACAAAGCTACAGGTAAAGTTGCAAAGACATTTAGAACATTCTCAGAATATTACTTTACACCAATGCCTGAGACAATCTCTTACACAACAACAGAATTAAAGGCAGGTACAGAATACGAATTACAGATTCATGCCATTGATGCGTATGGTCTGGTATCAGAAGATTATCTGACGGAAACATTTAAGACAACAGGAATAGATAAATCCGCATTAACATTCGAAGATATGACAGCGGGACTTCCGACAGCAGACCTTCTGGATGTAGATTTCTCCGGCGGTGTGATTACAGACCACTCACCTGAAAATCATACATTCTACGGCAGCGATGGAAGCAATATTGCAATAAATGAAACTCTTGGTAAATATGTAGCTATATTTACAGGACAGGAAAGCGAAGCATTCTGCACAGACTGGACAAGTGCTCAGTATGCAAAAACAAACGATGGTTTCACAATGGAAAGTGTAGTTTATGTGGATGCATTTGGCGAAAGCTATGTGAACTTCTTTGGAAATATGCAGAGTGCAGGTATTGGATTTGAAATTTATCCAAACAGCGATGATGCAACAAAGGCAGATGTAGCTGCATTTGTACACATTGATGGAGAATACAGAGTTCCAAGAGCAACAGCAGCCATTGACTTTAACTCATGGAACCATATGGCAGTAACTTATAATGACAGCAAGGTTATCCTTTATGTAAACGGTGAAAGAGTTGCTTCCGTTGCAGTAGAAGGTTCTGTAACAACACCAAGAGATGGAGCTCAGTATTATGTTATCGGTGGAGATTCAGGTTCTTCTTACGGAGCTATCCAATCTCCGATTTCAGGGCAGGTTTCAACAGCAAGAATGTACAGTGAACCAATGACTGAAAAACAGGTGAAAATGCTTGCAAATCGTGAACTGAAATCTTTGGATACAGATAAACCTGTAATTAAGAAAGCAAACGATGCACAGAAAACAGCAACACAGAATGCAGCATATGCAGTTCCTGCAGCAAAAGCAGCAGATAACAGTACAGTAGTAACTTTGAAAGCAGAAATTTTCGACAGCAACAATCAGGTTGTATACACAGCAGGTGGAAACAGCGATTCTGTAGCTGCAGGTACATTCACAGCAAAAGCAACAGGTTCTTATAAACTGGTTTATACAGCAGTAGATGCAGCAGGAAACAGTATCACAGATGAAACAACAATCGTGGTAGGAGCAGCACCAACACAGGCAGCTAAAAAAGTACAGACTGTAACAGCTAAAAACGTAACTAAAACTTATGGTGCAAAAGCATTTAAACTTGGTGCAAAAACAGATGGTGACGGAACATTAACATATGCTTCAGGAAATAAAAAAGTAGTAACCGTGGCTGCAGATGGAAAAATATCCATTAAGGGTTGTGGAAAGACTACAATCACAATCAAAGCAGCAGAAACAAATGCATACAAAGCAGCAACAAAGAAGATTACAGTAACAGTAAAACCTAAAAAACAGAAAGTATCATCTGTAAAATCTACAAAGGCAAAAACAATAACCGTAAAATGGGTTAAAGATACAAAAGCAACAGGTTATGTTCTGCAGTATTCTACAGATAAGAACTTAAAAAAGGGTGTGAAAACAGTTACTATTTCAAATAACAAAACAACATCTAAGAAAATTAGTAAGCTGAAATCCGAAAAGAAATATTATGTAAGAGTATGCTCATACAAAAAAGCTTCCGGAAGCAAGCTTCAGGGAAATTACAGTGCAGTAAAATCTGTAACAGTAAAATAATATAAATCATATAAAAAAGGGATTTTGCAATCAGGAAAAAATTATTCTGAATTGCAGAATCCTTTTTGTTGTTTTAACAGTTGACATACTTATATACCGATTGGTATAATAGGTGTACAGATACCAATCGGTATATAAAATTCAAAACATTAAGTACATAGGTTATGTGTTGACAGGAGGGGGAAAATGGATAACCGAACCAATATCTTGGAGTGTGCTACGGAGCTTTTTTGTGAGAAAGGTTATGACGCGGTGGGGGTGCAGGAAATTGTAGACCGTGCAGGAACCACAAAGCCAACGTTGTACTACTATTTTAAAAGTAAATATGGTTTGTTAGAGAGTATTATTGAGGAGTATTATGGGAGATTTTTGGAAAGGTTGGAAACAGTATCGGTATATCAAGGGGATTTGCCGAATACTTTGTATACAACCTGCCGGGAATATTTGAAGATGGCAATTGAAAATAAGACAATGTATCTTTTTACGGTGTCTCTTATTTACTCAGCCAGAGAAAATGATTCATATCGGGCGATTAGACCATACATGGTAAAAACACATGAAATTATAGTAAAGATATTTGAACAGGCTTCAAACGAGCTTGAAAACATGAATGGCAGGCAGCAGCAGTTTGCCAGTGGATTTGAGGGAATTGTAAATTTCTATCTGATTTACTATTTTGAAATTGGAGAACCCCGGATTGACATTGATGAAATTGGGAAAAATCTTGTAGATCAGTTTATGTATGGTATTTATTCATAAAGTCAAAAATGAGGAGGAGAAAAATGAATACAGCAACAAATTTTATTACAGAATTAGATCAGTATCTGTTTGGTCAGGGAACACATTATGATATTTTTAAGAAACTTGGGGCACATATGATGGAGGTAGATGGTGTAAAAGGCGTTTATTTTGCCGTTTGGGCACCAAATGCCGCTTATGTCAGTGTAGTAGGTGATTTTAATCAGTGGAATGGTTATGAAGGCGTTATGAGACGCTTAGAACCATTGGGGATTTTCGAAACATTTCTTCCAAATGTAAAACTGGGAGATTTGTATAAGTTTCAGATTACTACAAAAACTGGTGAAGTTTTATATAAAGCAGATCCGTTTGCAAACTATGCAGAGATGCGTCCGGGGACAGCATCCAGAGTAACTGATATTACAAATTACAAATGGGGAGATAAAACATGGCTCAATAAAAGAATCAAATTTGATGCTAAAAAATCTCCAATGTCAGTGTATGAAGTGCATCCGGGTTCATGGAAAAAACATCCTTCCAAAGAAGGAAACGAAGAGGGATTTTATAACTATAAGGAATTGGCACATTCATTGGTAGAGTATGTAACAGAAATGGGATATACCCATGTAGAATTGATGGGGATTGCAGAGCATCCGTTTGACGGTTCCTGGGGCTATCAGGTTACAGGATATTTTGCACCTACTTCCAGATATGGAACACCACAGGATTTCATGTACTTTGTGGATTATATGCACAAACATAACATTGGTGTTATTTTAGACTGGGTACCGGCACATTTCCCAAGAGATGCTCACGGACTGGCTAATTTTGATGGAACTCCGGTATTTGAATATGCAGACCCAAGAAAGGGAGAACATCCGGACTGGGGAACCAAGATTTTTGATTTTGGAAAAAATGAAGTAAGAAACTTCCTGATTGTAAATGCATTGTTTTGGATTGAACAGTTCCATGTAGACGGATTGCGTGTAGATGCAGTGGCATCCATGTTATATTTGGATTATGGAAAACAGGAAGGACAATGGGTAAGAAATAAATTTGGTGGCAATAAGAATTTAGAAGCTATTGAATTCTTTAAACATTTGAATTCTGTAATTTTGGGACGTAATCCGGGTGTGGCTATGATTGCGGAAGAATCTACCGCATGGCCGAAAGTAACTGCAAAACCGGAAGATGATGGACTTGGATTTACACATAAATGGAACATGGGCTGGATGCATGATTTCTTAGATTATATGAAGTTAGACCCATATTTCAGAAAAGACAATCATAACCGACTGACCTTTGCTATGACTTATCAGTATTCAGAGAACTATATTAATGTGTTATCTCACGATGAAGTAGTGCATCTGAAATGTGCCATGGTCAATAAAATGCCAGGAACAGAGGCAGAAGAAAAATACGCAAATTTACGTGCAGCTTATACATTTATGTATGGACATCCGGGTAAAAAACTGTTATTTATGGGACAGGAATTTGGACAGGAACGTGAATGGAGCGAAGAAAGAGAATTAGACTGGAATTTAATAGGTGAAAATAAATTAAATGCAGGTATGCAGAAGTATGTGAAGGAATTGTTGAACCTTTACAAAACAAATCCTGCAATGCATGAAATGGACAATGAACTGGATGGATTTGAGTGGGTAAATGCAGATGACTCTTACCATGGAGTTTATAGCTTTATCAGAAAATCCAAGGATGGAAAACGTAATTTATTGTTTGTATGCAACTTTACACCTGTGGAATGGAAGGAATACAGAGTAGGCGTGCCGAAAAAGAAAAAATATAAACTTCTCTTTAGCAGTGATGAAAAGAAATTTGGTGGTAACCGATTGATTACTACAGATTCTGTGACAGCTACAGCAAAGATATGGGATAATAGAGATTATAGCATTGCATGTCCGTTGAAACCTTATGAGGCGATTGTATTTTCATTTTAATATTACATAAAAAACCTGCACCGGACAATCAGCCGGTGCAGGTTTTACTTTGTTACACTATATAAAGAAAAGGGGAAATATGATTTATGCAAAACACAACTAAGTTAGCGCTGGAAGCGTCACTTAAAAAACTTTTACTTCATAAACCGATAGATAAAATAACAATTCAAGATTTAACAGCGGATTGTGGTATTAGCCGAATGTCTTTTTACTATCATTTTAAGGATATATATGATTTGGTTGAGTGGATATGTGTAGAAGATGGAAGAAGCGTGTTACAGGATAAAAAAACATATGATACATGGCAGGAAGGGTTGGAACAGATATTTGAGGCAGTTTTACAGAGCAAGCCTTTTATTCTTAATGTATATCACTTCATTAGCCGAGAAAAAGTAGAGGGCTATCTTTATAAGCTTACCTATAACCTGATTGTAGCTGTGGTAAATGAAAAAAGTAAGGGAATGGAACTTGAAGAGGCAGACAAAGCATTTATTGCAGGCTTTTACAAGTACGGTTTTGTGGGGATTATGTTGGAATGGATTGATAATGGAATGAAGGAGGATTATAAAGAGATTGTACGGAAAATGAGTATTACTCTTCTGGGGAATATTGCAAATTCCATTCATAATTTTGAACAGTCAAAGAATATATAGATTTTATCAGAACAGGCGAAATGATAAGTTTTTTATCATTTCGCCTGTTTTGTAAATTGAAATGAATATTTTAAAAGAGTAAGATAAGGCATAAATAAAGAGAAAAAGGTGGTACATTGGTATGGGAAAGAAAAAGAATATTGGAATAGGTGTTGCAGCATTAGCGGCAAGTGCAAGTGTGATAGCGATTGCTGCCAGAAATTACAAAAAGACAGAAAAAAAAGCTGAGAAAAAGTCTACAAATGATATTCAAACACAAGAGTATCGTAATACAGAAAGAGACAAGAATCAGAAAAACAGCAAGGGAATCTACTATACAAATGGTAATTATGAGGCATTTGCAAGACCTAAAAAGCCAGAAGGCGTGGATGACAAACATGCATATCTTGTAGGAAGTGGTCTTGCATCGCTGGCTGCAGCATGCTTTTTGGTACGTGATGGCCAGATGCCGGGCTCACATATTCATATTTTAGAGGCAATGGATATTGCAGGAGGCGCCTGCGATGGTATTTATGATCCCACAAGAGGTTATGTAATGCGTGGTGGACGTGAGATGGAAGATCATTTTGAGTGCTTGTGGGATTTATTCCGTAGCATTCCATCCATTGAGACGCCAGGAGTATCAGTACTTGATGAATATTATTGGTTGAATAAGGAGGATCCTAATTATTCTCTTTGCCGTGCAACCGTAAACCGAGGAGAAGATGCACATACAGATGGTAAATTTAACCTGAGCCAGAAGGGCTGTATGGAAATTATGAAATTGTTCATGACAAGGGATGAGGATTTGTATGATAAGTCAATCGAAGACGTATTTGATGAAGAGGTATTCGATTCTACATTCTGGTTATATTGGAGAACCATGTTTGCCTTTGAAAACTGGCATAGTGCTTTGGAAATGAAGCGATATTTCCAAAGATTTATCCATCATATTGCAGGACTTCCGGATTTTAGCGCATTAAAATTTACAAAATATAATCAGTATGAGTCTTTAATTTTACCAATGCAGAAATACTTGGAAGATGCAGGCGTTGATTTTCAATTTAACACGGAAGTAACCAATGTTATTTTTGAGTTTGAGAATAATAAGAAGATTGCAAAGACAATAGAATGTAAAGTTAAGGGCGTGGAAAAAGGAATTATGCTGACGGAAAACGATCTTGTATTTGTCACGAACGGAAGTTGTACAGAAGGAACCATATATGGTGACCAAAATCACGCTCCAAATGGAGATGCTGAGGTGAGAACCAGTGGATGCTGGAGTTTGTGGAAAAATATTGCAAAGCAGGATCCTGAATTTGGTCGTCCTGAAAAATTCTGCTCGGATATAACAAAGACAAATTGGGAATCAGCAACCATAACCACATTGGATGATAAGATTATTCCGTACATTACAAACATATGTAAGAGAGAACCGAAAAGTGGCAGGGTAGTGACAGGAGGTATCGTAAGTTGTCAGGATTCCAGCTGGTTATTAAGCTGGACAATTAACAGACAGGGGCAGTTTAAGACACAGGATAAAGATAAGGTGTGTGTCTGGGTATATGGGTTATTTACAGATGTTCCAGGCGATTATGTGAAAAAACCGATGAGGGAGTGCACCGGTAAGGAAATCACAGAAGAATGGTTATATCATTTAGGTGTACCGGTAGAAAAGATTTCAGAGTTGGCAGAAAATAGTGCTGTTTGTGTGCCAACCATGATGCCATATATTACAGCATTTTTTATGCCAAGAACCAAGGGCGACCGTCCGGATGTTATACCTGATGGCTGTGTAAATTTTGCTTTTTTAGGTCAGTTTACAGAAACACCAAGAGATACGGTCTTTACTACTGAGTATTCCGTAAGAACTGCTATGGAAGCAGTGTATGGATTGTTAGGTGTAGATAGAGGTATACCGGAGGTATGGGGCAGTGTTTATGACGTACGCGAATTATTAGGCAGTACAGTAAAGCTTATGGATGGAAAATCCCCATTGGAGATTGTTCTTCCAGGCCCACTTAATGCATTAAAGAAACCGCTACTTAGTTTAGTAAAGGGAACGGTTATTGAAAAGGTTTTACATGATTATGATGTGATAAAGGATGGTATGATCTAACAAGAAATACTTTAGGATTTTGTAAAAAAGAGCAAACTTTAACAGACCTTTTGGTATTAAAAGGTCTGTTAAAGTTTTTGTCTTAAATGATTAAAATGTATGCAGTTTCTTTTAAACAGAAGAAGCTGTTTTTCTCAATTCATTTAACGCCTTAATCAAATCCTTGTCAGTAACTTCAAATTTCGGATCTAAGCGACAAGGCTTAATTGTTACCACGTTCTGCATGGAAATTGTTATGTATTCTGTAACATCTTTCTGGATATAAGTTCTGGTGCGTTTTGCATCGTCGTCAACTACCAGTTCAATATCTTTGCAACATTTTCCTAACTGGATAAAATCTCCAAATGCTGAAATTTCTGTTTTTTCCAAAACATTCATAATTGGATGGTCATAACGGTTTAATAATTCCTGAACAGAATCCTTCATAGTTGGAAGTTTAGAATTTTCTACAAACTGGTTGAAATATTCCATAAATACATCGTAAGCCAATTCTTCCCCATACTGGCTTAGATAGAACATCTTAGAACAATCATTATACTTTAATACGTATAAAGTTGATAAGTAGTAAACGTTGTGTGGTAATACGCAATAGCTTTCCCCATTGATTAATTCAATTTTAACGTACGCATACCCCATTTTACGATACTCTTCCATTAAGTTTACAAAATCATGTGTTTTAGTTTCCATAATACCATTTATCTCCTCTTATCAATTAAATTTGTTAAGCCTATTGTAACACCTTTTAGTTAAAATTTACAATAGAATTTTTTCGAAAATATGTCGAACATGTGAATTTTTTATTATCTGCACACATTTTCGAAAATAATTTGGTTAAAATGCACAAAGGATATTCGACGGTTAAGAAAAACGCTCATGTGGTCGAAATAAAAAACAGCATGGAACCGTGAGGAAGGGTAGGAGAAATATGAAATTAGATAATATTCTTGATATAGTAAAAAAAGCGTCTTTTGCTGATTACAAAGCGTCCAAAAGTGAGAAAGCAAAAGCTCAGGAAAAAGCTACAACCGTGTCTTTCAAGAAGGATACAAACTTATTTTCCGGTGTGGAAGATACCAGTGTAGACAAAAAAAGCATTCTGGAATCCTTTGAGGAACTGGAGAAATCCGACGTGGATACCCAAAGAGATTACATGGCAATTATGTCTAATACCTTAAGCCGCGGGGATTTTAATGAATTGATGAAAAACGGTTATTCTTTAAGTGATTCGGAAGTAGAACATATTGTTACTGTGGTGGATAAAATTAAAGTGAAGTTAGCTCAGGCAGGAATTAACACTGCTTATACCAGTGACGTTTCCATGGAAGCAGTGGAAAGTGTCACAGGAAGTAAGGGTCAGGCAGCTCATATAGCAAGGGAATTAAAGAAAAACAATCTTCCTGCCACAGAAGAAAATATAAATGATATTGCGGAGACCATGGAGCTGGCAGCAGAAATAGAAGAATTGTCAGGAAACGCAGTAAAATATATGTTAGAAAATAACATGGAGCCTACGGTAGTTAATTTTTACCGGGCAGAATACAGCAGTTATGCCGGCGGAACCCAGAAAGAACAGGCATACTATACAGAAGGTGTTTCCGGATATTACGCAAAGAAATCACAGGATTTTAACTGGAAGGCAATCGAAGGTCAGATGGAGAAAATAATCACTCAGTCTGGATTGCCGGTGACAGAAGAAACCATGGCAGGGGCAAAATGGATGGTGGAAAACGGAATTCCACTGACAGAGCAAACTATCAATAACTACATGGAATTTCAAGAAATTACATTGCCACCTCAGGAAGATGAATTGTTACAAAACATTATAAATGGCATGAAAGAGGGAAAAAGACCGAAACAAGTATTGTTGACCGGTGTTGAAAATCATTTAGACCAGGCAGTGGAAATTCAGGAAAAATTGAATGGTATTTCTGATGATGCTTTGAAAAATGTAGTGCTTGCCGGAAAAGAATTAACCATAGAAAATCTGGCAAAAGAGCAGAAAATAATTGATAATAATGCAAACTCAACATTTATATACACCAATGTGGAATCGGTAGACCAAGAATCTTATGAATTAATTTCTGCCAGAAGACAGTTAGAAGAATTAAGACTTAAGATGAGTGTGGAAGTTTCTTTCCGTATGTTAAAACAGGGAATCCAAGTGGAAACCACAGAACTTTCCAAGCTTGTAGAAGAATTAAAAGCAGAAGAACAGCAGTATGCAAAAGCATTATTTGAAGCTAAAGGAATGACTTACACAGAGGAAGCTGGAAACTTATATCTGGAAACAGAAAAGAAAGTCAGTGAACTGGCAAAAATGCCAATGATGGCATTGGGACGTTTTACCGGTAAAGAGGCTAACCCTACGGTAAATGAAATTTATATGCATGGTCTTTCTGTAAAGGTCTCCTTTGAAAGTGCTCAAAACAGCTATGAAACCATGATGACCCAACCTAGAAGTGATATGGGAGATTCCATACATAAGGCATTTCAGAATGTGGATGCTATTTTAAGAGATTTATCTTTGGAAACCACAGAAGGAAATCAACGGGCAGTAAAAATACTGGCATTTAACAGAATGGCAATTTCCAAGGAAAATATAGCTCAGGTAAAACAGGCGGATACCTGTGTAAACCGTTTAATGCAGAATATGACCGGAGATGTAACTTTAGAGTTAATTAAGCGTGGCAAGAATCCGCTGGATACCGATATTTACACTTTAAATGCAGATGTGGAGGAAATAAAATCTCAGTTAGGTTCATCTTCGGAAGAAAAGTATAGCGAATTTTTGTGGAAACTGGAAAAGAATCAGCAAATTGCAGCAGAACAGCGAGAAGCTTATATTGGAATTTATCGTTTATTCCATCAGATAGAAAAATCAGAAGGTGCTGTGGTAGGTGCATTGTTAAATCAGGGTTCCGAAATTACTCTTCGCAATTTAATTAGTAGTGTAAAAAGTGCAAGTACAGCCAAATCGGGTGGTATTAAAGTTACGGTAGATAATAATTTTGGAGGAATTTCCCAGGGCGAACCCAATGTAATTCCAATGGAAAGCCAGATTGCATCCGGGTTTTCCCAGGACAGCTCACAGGAATATTATAGTGAACAGCAGAAACAGCAGCAGTATTATATGAATTTAGTAAAAGAAGTACTGCAGAACATGGAGCCGGAAAAACTGGCGCGTGTGCAAAATGTAAATAATTATAATATTTCTTTGGAAAATTTCAGTGAGCAGATAAAGAATCTTCCAATAAATGAACAGATTCAAGAGGAATTTTATCAGGAAAAAATGAATCAGTTAAAAGATGCCCGTATGGTGGAAGGTCAGGTAATAAAAATGCTTCTTGATTATGAACAGCCGGTGACAGTGAATAACCTGTTGGCGGCAGACGGCCTAATGAACCAGCGTGGAAGATTAATTAAGCGTCTTATGACAGAAGCTGCAAAAGTTCCAAAGAAAAATAAAGAAAAAGAAATTATGGCAGCGGCAGAACGTGTGACAGACCGATTGATTTCTGAGGAAGCGGCTCAGGCAGCATATGAAGAATTAGTAAATGCAGAAGCTAAACTGGTGGAAACTTCTATGGAAGGGGAAGGTTTGAATTATGTAGATGTACGTTCCTTGAAAATGCTTCATCAGGAAATTCAGTTGACCGCTTCTTTGAGCAGGGAAGAAAACTACGAAATTCCAATTGAAATTAATGAAGAAATCACTTCTATTAATTTGAAAATTGTGAGGGGAAGCAGTCAGAATGGAACGGTTGCCATTACCATGGAATGTGAAAAGTATGGTAAAATAGCAGCGTCTTTCCAATTAAAGACAGACCGTATTACAGGTCTTATGGTATCAGATACAGATGAAGGATACACATTCCTTCGTTCTATGGATAAAAATATAAAGATTGGTATGGCGGGTGATTCTTATCGGGTAACTAAGCTCAATTATGCCAAGAGCGAAAATGTAGATTTAAATCAGTTTGCCGAGATACAGAAAACATACAAACAGTCCAAGGTGAACACAGTAGCTCTTTACCAGTGCGCAAAGACATTTATTGGATTAATCAGGGAACAGGCATAGAATACAGAAGTTTCATAAAATTAATTCTTATGAAAACATAAGTTGTAACCGATATTTTTACTAGATAAAAGGTAACGTAATATAATAATTAGGAGGAATCATATGAAAGTAAATCATAATATTGCAGCAGTGCTTGCAAATCATCGTTTAAAAACAACAGAAAAGGGTCTTGCCGCTTCTGTAGGCAGATTATCATCCGGTTATAAAATTAATTCAGCAAAGGATAATCCTGCCGGATTTGCCATTGCTCATAAAATGAGCACTCAGTTGAGAGGTTTGGAAAAGGCTTCTGATAACGCATTGAATGGGGTATCTGCTATTGAAACAGCAGAAGGTGCGTTGAATGAAGTGCAGTCTATGCTTCAGAGATTAAGAGAATTGGCGGTACAGGCTGCCAATGATACCTACACTTTAGATGACAGACAGTCTATTCAGATTGAAGCAGAAAAATTACAGGAAGAAATTCAAAGAATTTCTGAGGATACAGAATTTAATAAAAGATCTTTATTAGATGGAACATTTGATACAAGAGCCTATAGCAATACAGATGGTGTAAGTGCAAGATTGATTTCAGATTCTGTTTCACCGGGAGAATATCAGTTTACAGTTACTCAGGCGGCAACTAAGACATACATTAGCTATGGGGCGATGAATACGGCAGCCTTTGGTGTGGCAGAAGATGTGGCGGAAACCGGAAAGTTTGCGATTAATGGTGTCAGTGTGGAAATTTCTACTGCAGAAACTGCAGAACAAGTATATGGGAAAATCAGAGAAGCAGCGGAATATGCAGGCGTGGAGGTAAGTGAATTTGGAAGTGCTTTCACATTTACTTCAGCGGAATATGGCTCTAAGTGGGATATTGATATCAGCGTAACTCCTAGCAGTATTGCTAATGCATTAGGCTTAGACACCGTTGTAGATGGAGAGATGGGAAAAGATGCATCTCTTAAATTAATAGTAGATACCAATACAGCAGCATCCACCTCAAAATTTAAGAATACAGCGTCTTGTAGCGCGGATGGTGAATTTGTCAAGATAACAGATCGCGGTGGTTTTGAGATGACTATTAAAGTAGAAAATGAGAAATATCAGGATATTGTAGGAAGTACAAGTGCATCTTTATTGGGGCAGACTGCAACTGTTGATGTAAAGGATTTTGGATATATGTCCTTACAGATCGGTGCCAATGAGAATCAGATTATGGATGTACGTATTCCGGATATTTCTTTAGAAAATATGGGAATTGAAAATTTAAATTATCTTACACATGAATCTGCTTCCAGAACAATTACTCAGGTAGATAATGCACTTTCTTTTGTATCTTCTGTCAGAGCAAAATTAGGTGCTTACCAGAATCGTCTGGATCATACCATTTCCAGTCTGGATGTGGCAGACGAAAGTCTTACTTCTTCTTACAGCCGTATTATGGATACTGATATGGCAGAAGAAATGACAACCTATACACAGTACAATGTATTACAGCAGGCAGGTGTATCTGTGCTGGCACAGGCAAATGACCTTCCGCAGACTGTTTTACAGTTGTTGCAGTAATGGTAAGTGAGAAGCATTATGGATAAAGAAAAGAAACAGGAATTTACTGTAAGAATTACAAATGCCAACAGAAGCCAGCTGATAGTTATATTGTATGATATGATATTGGTATATATAGAAGATGCAAAAGTTTTTTTAAAGGATGGAAATCATGAGCAGTTTTGCGTAGAAGTAAAAAAAGCACAGGAATGTGTAAAAGAATTGATTTCTGCTCTGGACAAAAAATATGAAATCGCCACTGAACTGGCAAGATTATATCTATATGTAAACAGAACGCTGGCAAAGATTATGGTAAAACCGGAGGAGGAGCTGATTGTTTCAGCAGAGAATGTAATAAAGGGTTTGCGGGAAAGTTTTGAACAGGTGGCAAAGCAGGATGACTCACCTGCACTTATGGGAAACGCCCAGGAAATTTATGCAGGTCTTACTTACGGAAAAAACAGTTTAAATGAGAACCTTTCAGATGAAGGTGCATCCAGAGGTTTTTTTGTATAATTTAATAGTTCAATTATAGCAGGCAAGTCCCCCACCCCCATTTCATTATGAAGTGGGAGTGGGGGACTTTATTCTTCTTTTTCCATTTGCCTCACCAGTTCCAGGAGAAATTTGTACCTTTTTTGAACAGAGTTCACTTCATAAATATAGCAGTCGATTAAGTCAGGATTAATTACATTTTCAAAATTAGAGTAGGCAGTGTCCAAGGCAGATTTGGTAAGAGCGATGTCCCGTACAATTTCCATATACTGCTTGTTCTGCTTATTTTTTTCTTTGTTTTTTCCAAACATTCATATCACCACTTTCTAAGACATATATTAAAGTATAAGCACGTATATCCAATTTTATACAATTAAAATATAATTTCAGAATTTATGGAGGTTTCGATGCAGAGAGAAACAGGTATGTTATTTTTACTATTTATTTTTGGTGTAGTTTTAGTGATTGTGCTGTTTAAAAGTAAGATAGAGTTTTTAATCAATATGGTTCTACGTATGATGATGGGCACCATTGGTATTTGTTTTGTAAACAGTATCTTAGTGGCTCAAGGGATAGAGTTTGGTATAGGGATTAATGTGTTTACACTGCTGACTTTGGGGACGCTGGGATTTCCGGGATTTATTCTCCTATATGGTATGGGATTTTATAAAATTTTGTAATTCAATTTTTGGTGTTATTGCATACAGGTAAAAAAAATCCATAGGTAAAAATAACAAAATCAAAAAGTTACTTTGTAGAAAAAATGGAAAAACCAAAATGAGGTAGACAAATGAAAAATGCTGTAATATACTTTACTTACATTCCAAATTTTTAAATCTATAAAGAATCTGTTTGAATCAAACAAAATTACCAGATAAGAAAATAAAAAGAAAGAAGTGATGCGTTGGAGATTGTAATTTTTATATTTTTTTGTAGTGTGGCATTGGTGATTGTGGGATGTGACATAAAGGAACACAGAATCCCTAATGGGTTAGTGATTACCGGAATGCTGTCGGCTTTTATTATAAGGCTTTTGGAGTATGGAATGGAGGGATGTGTAAGTGCTGTGGTGAGTATGCTGATTCCTTTGGGATTGCTGTTTCCGGTGTATATGTTGGGAATGATAGGAGCAGGAGATATTAAGCTTTTGTGTATGTATGCGGTCTTACTTAACTGGGAGCAGGTACTGTATTTGTTGTTTTATGCATGTGCATTGGGCAGTGTATGGTCTCTGGTACGCATGATCAAAAATAACAGTCTGGTTAGAAGATTTCAGTATTTGAAAGATTATGTTGTAGGTATGGCCGGACAGAAAAATATAAGAAAGTATTTTACACCAGAGCAGGGATACAAAGATACCATTCCCTTTGCATTACCTATAGGATTAAGTTATGTATTACATTTGGGAGGGATGTATTAATTGGTACTTGTTATTTTGGACAGGGAAGAAGATTTTCTGTATGGAATTACTACATATTTTCAGGACAAGCTTGGGAAGTCTTTTGATATTTATGCCTTTCATACGAAAGAGGCACTGCTGGAGTTTGCCAGAGAGAAAAGGAAAAAAATTGACATTTATCTTGGAAGCAGTTGTCTGGATGATGTGGAAAAAAGAGAAATGCAGGTGGGACAGATAGTGCGTTTCAGCCAGGGACAAGAAGGTATTTTGATGGAAGGAGATGAGATTTATAAATATCAGCCCGCAGAACGTATTATGAAAGAGTTCCTGAAAATCTGCCGTTTTTGTACAGGAATATCCGGGACAGGGTTTTTGGACAATACTAAAATGATAGGAGTATATTCACCTTTAGGCAGATGCGGAAAAACATCCATGGCATTGGTTATGGGACAATTGTTGGCACAAAATTATAAGGTGATTTATGTGAATCTGGAAGAGTGGCCGGGATTTGAACGGATTATCGGAGTTTATGATGGAATGGATATATCAGATTTGATTTATTATATCAAGCAGGAAAGAGAAAACCTTGAAATGTATATTAATGGAATGGTGTTGGAAGTAAACGGTTTAAAGATTCTTCCTCCGGTAAAAATGGCTCCGGATATTCAGGAATTGGGAGGAGAAGTTAACAAACTGCTACAGGAGATTGCAAAAAGTGATACTTACGATGTAATCTTAGTGGACTTTGGAAGACAAATAAAAAGTATGTTTCCTGTGTTGCAGGATCTGGAACTGTTGTATATGCCTGTGTTAAAGGATAGGATTTCTCAGACTAAATTGGATGAGTTTTTCCGATTTTTAAGAAGTTCTGATTATGCAGAAATGGAGAAGAAGATTAAACAGTGTAAGTTAAGATTTACCGAACAGATGGAATGTGAAACAGTGGAAGAAATGTATTATGGAAGCTTTGGAGCCTATGTGGCAGAGCTGTTAAAGGAGGAGGGGAATTGGAACATTGGAACAGAATTAAGAACATGATTATGGAAGAAATGGATTTGTCCAGAGAAGTGGCAGATGAGGAAATTCGGAAATTAATTGACGCCCAGATTATCCAATGCAGTAAGGAGAATTATATACCTATAGAAGAGAGGCATCGCTTATCCAGAGAATTGTTTTTTGATATCAGAAAACTGGGGATTTTACAGGAATTGATTGAGGATGATTCTATCACGGAAATTATGGTAAATGGTGTGGAACATATTTTTATTGAACGGAATGGTAAAATTCAGGAATGGGACCAGAATTTTGCATCAAAAGAAAAACTTTCGGATGTGATTCAGCAGATTGTGGCAGAGTGCAATCGTGTGGTAAATGAAGCCTCTCCTATTGTGGATGCCAGATTAGAAAATGGTGCCAGAGTAAATGTAATATTACCGCCAGTGGCACTGAATGGTCCGATTTTAACTATTCGAAGGTTTGCAGATACAGCTATTACCATGGAGCGGCTTATAGAGTGGAATTCTTTAACAGGAGAAATGGCAGAATACCTTGGGAAGTTAGTAAAAGCCAAATATAATATCTTTATCAGTGGCGGAACCGGTTCCGGAAAGACCACTTTTCTAAATGCTTTGACCGCATATATTCCCGCAGATGAACGAATTATTACAATAGAAGACAGTGCGGAACTTAAGGTGCAAGGAATTCCCAATTTGGTGCAATTGGAAACCAGAAATGCCAATGTGGAAGGATGTATTCCAATTACCATAAGGGATTTAATTAAGGCGTCTTTGCGACAAAGGCCGGATAGAATTGTGATTGGTGAAGTCAGAGGCGCAGAATGTATTGATTTGCTTAGTGCTATGAATACAGGGCATGATGGAAGCCTTAGCACAGGCCATGGAAACAGTGCGCGGGATATGATTAGCAGATTAGAAACCATGGTGTTGATGGGAATGGACATACCTATGGCAGCCATTGAAAAGCAAATTGCCTCTGCTATTGATATATTTGTGCATTTGGGAAGGATGCGTGACAAGAGCAGGAAGGTTCTGGAGATTACAGAAGTTTTGGGTTATGAAAAGGGCGAAATAAAACTGAACTCTTTATACAGATACGAGGAGAGCTTAAACAGCAAAAGAGGAGGATTGTGCGGAACGTGGAGAAAAATGGGAGAATTAAAAAATATAGAAAAGTTAAAGAGCACAGGTCTTCTGTAAAAGGAATTAATTATGAAGTGTATTATTTCTCGCTGATGAAATTTTTAGTGACGTTTCTTAAGGGAGTGCTACTACTGGGGATAATAGCGTATTTATTTTATGATTCATTGGTAGCCGCGGTATGTCTTAGTCCTTTTCTGCTGATATATTTTCGGATAGAAAGTCAAAAATATAAGAGAAAGCGGTTGGAGCGTCTGCAGATGGAGTTTAAAGAGGCATTGATTCAAATTGGAGAATGTATGGAAGCAGGTTATTCTGTGGAAAACAGTTTTGTGGAAAGCTATTTCTCTATGCGGGAACGATTTGGCGATTTCTCAGACATGGTGCAGGAACTAAACGTAATCAGACAAAGCCTAAAGTTGAATATTAAAATTGAAGACTTATTGTTAGATTTTGCGAAACGGAGTGGGAGCGAAGATGTTAAAGATTTTGCGATAGTGTTTTCGCAGGCAAAGCGGGGGGGTGGCAACATGGCATCTATTATGAAAAGAACCATTGGAATGGTGAAAGAAAAAATAGAAATTCAAAAGGAAATTCAGATTATGATTTCAGGAAAGAAGTATGAACAAAGAATTATGAGCCTGGTTCCGGTGGGGGTTATGGCATACATGAGTATTACATCAGAGGGATTTTTCGATGTGCTATATCACAATGGGCTGGGAATCATTATTATGAGTTTTTGCCTTTTGGTATATGGGGTTGCCGTATATTTGGGAGAGCATCTTACACGAATAGAGGTATAGCCATGAGGAAGTTAATTTATAAAAGCAGATATTTTCACAGGCTGGTGGAGGAAAAAAGAAAAGCAGGTGTTTTGGAAAGTGAGGCTGTTATAAGAGATGCTGCTTTCAGGCAGATACAAAAGATTCTTTGTTGCATAGTAGCAATTACCTTTTTGATAATCGCTTTTGTGGGAACCTATCAGGAGAAGGAGGGAGTGCTTCAACAGGGAAATATTGAAAAAGGTGCTTTCGAAAGGGGACAAGAGCTATATTACGAGGCAGAGGACGGAGAAGTGTCGGGAAGTACCAGAATAACTATACCGCAAAAACACTATACAGAGCAGGAAGCGCAGAAAATGTTTCAGCAGGTAAAAGAACATTTAGAAGTAGAGATTTTAGGGAACAACCAGAGTCCGGAGAAGGTAAGCAGTAATTTGAATTTTATGGATTATCTGGGGGAAATTCCGGTAGAAATTATTTGGAGTACAGATAAAGAAGAATATGTTAATTCTTATGGCGAGGTATTTAATTTTTCCGTAGGCACAAAAGGAGAAGTTGTTATGATTACTGCAAAACTGTGTCTGGGTGATTATGAGGAAGAATATAGTTTTCCTGTTTGTGTGGTGCTACCCGATAAGAAGGACAGTAGCTGGTGGCAACGGGCAGTGGAGTACAAAATAAAAACTCTTTTAGAACAGACTGAGGAAAACAATATAATTTCTCTACCCAATGAGATTGCCGGAAGTGAGGTTGTTTTTACAGAGAAATCAGACAGGCGTCCGTGGGAATATCTTTTGCTAATTCCTTTTATAACAGTGGTGTTTTTTTACGGAACTTTAAAGGAAGAAGAAAAGCAAAAGGCAAAAAAGGAGGAAGAACTACTGCGGGAATATCCTGAAATAGTAAGCAGACTTACCCTGTATATTCAGTCAGGTATGACCAGTAAAAAGGCTATTGGCAAAATAGTTGATGACTACGAAAAAACAAGAAAAACAGATGGAAAAAGAGTAATAAAAAAATTTGGATATGAGGAATTAAGGATAACTTATCATGAAATGCAGAGTGGAGTCAGCGAGCATATAGCTTATAAAAATTTGGGAGAGAGAACAGGTCTTGCAGAGTATAAAAAATTTTCAGCTATACTGGTACAGCAGTTAGAAAAGGGCTCTAGAAGTTTTCTGGAAAGTTTGCAACAGGAAACAAGAGATGCTTTTGAAAAGCGTAAAAGAAATGCGAAAGAGGCAGGAGAAAAAGCGGGAACAAAGCTGCTGTTGCCTATGGGAATTTTGTTGGTTATTACTTTGGTGGTAATCATGACACCGGCATTCCTATCCTTTACATTTTGATTTTAGCAAATAGTGAAGATAGTAGAAAAATTTGTTTTTGATAAAAATGAACAGGAGGTAATTATTATGAATGGTATTAGAAATTTTATAAAGGAAGAAGAAGGTATTGGAGTAGTAGAAATTATTTTAATTTTGGTGGTTTTGATAGGGCTTGTAATTGTTTTTAAAGAACAGCTGAGTTCTTTGGTTACAAATATTTTCAGCAATATTACTACTAAGAGCAACAAAGTATTGAAGTAATATGAACGAGCAAAAACAGGAAAGAGGAAGTATTACGGTATTCTTATCCCTTATTTTATTGATTTTGATATCTATTGTTACACAGGTTATGCAGGAAGCAATGTTTCAGGCTGACAGAATTAAACTGGCATCCGCCATGGATGTTTCTTTAAATGCTGTATTGGGGGAATATTGCAAGGAACTGGTAGAAGAGTATGGCTTGTTTTTCCTGGATGCTTCAGACGAAAATGGTGTATTTGATAAAGAAAATGTGGCATCCCGACTGGATTATTATATGTATAAAAATGTGCAGGAACAGAGCGGGATGCTGCAAATGCAGTTGATAGATACGGAAATAAAAAACATTACACTTGCTACAGATAATGATGGTATGGCTTTTTTTGAAGAAGCAGTAAAAGCATATAAAGAAAAAATAGTAGCAAAAGTGGTTGAAAGTGCAATGCAGCAATCAAAAAAATATGAACAAGCAGAAAAAGCAAGAGAAACCATAGAGAAAAATCAAGTAGAACCTTCAGAATTGGAAATTCCAAAGGATATAGAAGTGAATTTGGAAGAGAAGGAAAAGGCAGAAAAAATAGTAAACCCGGTAGAAGTGATTGAAGCATTAAAAGCAAATGGATTACTGGGAATTGTAGCATGGGATATACCTATTTCCGGTAACTCCATAGATTTAAGTACCACATTACAAAAGCGGAAATTAAATCAGGGAAATTGTCAAAAAAAACAGAAATCATCAGTGTCGGAACAGGTGATTTTTGATCTGTATTTAAAGGATCAGTTTTCTCACTTTGGAAACCGGCAGCAAGATGGGGAATCTTGTTGTTTAGAATATGAAATAGAATATCTGGTTTCAGGAAGAGCAGGAGATAAAGAAAATCTTAGTGCGGTGCTGGAGAAAATTATCTGGATGAGGGAAGGAATTAATTTTGCTTATCTTTTGACAGACAAGACTAAAATGGCAGAGGCAGATGCCCTTGCCACAGCACTGGTAGGATATACAGGAATTGCACCGTTAGTGGTTGCTATGAAATTTGCAATTCTGGCAGTGTGGGCATATGGAGAAAGTCTGCTGGAAATAAGAATCTTGCTCAAGGGTGGCAAAGTGGACTTTATAAAAAGCGAAAGTAATTGGAAACTGCAATTGTCAGAGCTTGCAAATGTGGCAACAATTATAAAAGGAGAATCTCAGGGTGACGAACAGGGCATGGCTTATGAAGACTATTTATGGATATTGTTAAGCGCATCTTCAAAAAAAGATAAATGCTATCGAAGTATGGATTTGATAGAAAAGCGAATACAGAATATCACAAATGTAACTTCGTTTCGTATGGACAATTGTGTGTCGTATATGGAGGGAGAGGTTTCAGCCATTAGTCGGTGCGGCAGAAGTATAACTGTTTCTAAAACAATAGAATATTAGAAAAGTCAGGGGGTGTATAATATGTTCTTTTCTTACAACGGGTTATTACATAGATTCAGAATAAAAAAACAAAATAAGAAAAATAAAAATAATAATTTCAGGTGCAGTATTTCTCTCAGAAAGAAAAAGGGTAAGAAAAGGACATTTTATACATCCTCTGGCAGTTATAAAAATGCGTCACTTACAGTGGAGGCAGCCCTGGTGTTTCCCATTTTCATTTTAGCTTTCTGGTTTATGTTGTATGGGCTTAAAATAACAGAATTACAGGCAAAGATTCAGTATGCCTTAAATGTAACAGCAGAAGAAATGGCGGCTTATTCAGAGGTGAAAAGTAATGTAGGGGCCACAGCACTTTTTCTTGTGAATTTAAAAACCTGCGGAGCGGACACATCTATCGTGTCGGGAACATGGGCAGGATTTAGTATGGGAAAATCCCAGATTCAAAAGGAAGATTCTATGATTTATCTGAAAGTAAATTATAAGATAAAACTTCCCCAGGTACTAGGGATAAAGATTACGATTCCCTGTATACAAAATGCCTGTATAAGAGCCTTTCAGGGAATAAGTCTAAAAGATAAAGACAAGGGAAAGGTTGTGTATATTACAACCGGGCAGACAGTATACCATACAAGCAGAAAATGCACGTATCTGAATTTGTCTATTCAAAAAATTAGTGAAGCAAATTTTCGCAAACAGGCAAGTGGCATTTGGGATAATTATACAGCCTGTAGCACTTGCAAAAATAAAGAGCGATATGGGTATGTGTACATTACGGAAGATGGCACAAAATATCATAATACTTTATCATGTAAAAATTTAAGACGCACTATAGAAAGAGTCTTGCTGGAGGAAGTAAATAGCCGGAAGATTTGTAGCAGATGCAGTAAAAAACAGTAGCGTAACAGGTTTGAAAAAAGGAGGGTGATAAATATAGAAGCGGCAAAAATTATATTGTGTATTGCATTATTTTTGGAGAGTCTTATAGATATCAGAATAAGGAGGGTATGTATATGGCTTCCCATTTTGACCGCAGGTGCAGGTGTTTTATGTGCAATAATAAATGACAGTTTGTCCTTGCAGGAATTAATGTTAGACTTTGGAATAACAGCAATTTTTTTTACAATCAGTAAAGTCAGTAAGGAAGCGTTGGGAATAGGTGACGTGTGGGTGATAGGAAGTATACTGATTGTAATGGGAGTAATGGATGGAATAGGAATTCTTTTTTTGTCGTTTTTGCTGGCAGCAGTGTACGGCGGAGTGTTGTGGGCGAAAAATAAGAGGAAAGATGGAACATTTCCTTTTGTACCATTTTTATTTTTAGGAACAATAGGGGGTGTTTGGATAGGATGAATAATGAAAAAAATATCTGGAAATTCATAAGTGGTAAATGTGAAAAAAAAATCAGGGGAAGTATAACAATAGAAGCTTCTTTTATAATGCCTATGTTGTTAGTGGTGATTATAATGCTTGTATTTCTTATGCTTTTTCATTACAACAAAATAACAGTATGGAAAAATACCTATTACACAGGGATGAAGTTGGCAGAGGCAAAAAGGGAAGGAACAGTGTATGATTTAGAGACAGAATGGAACAGAATATCCAAAGATACATTGGTATTGCCGGAGAATATACAGGTTACACAGAAAAAGGTAATAGACAATATTGTGGTGACAGGAAAAGTAAGTTTTACAATTCCCTTTTGGGGAAAAGTTGAGATTCAGGAAAAAAGTGCGGTGCCGTTGTGTAGTAGTAGGGAAAGTATTGCAAGAAATAAATTGTGGAAGGAATGAGGTTTTCAAAAAACGATGTATAAAAGCAAAAGTGACATGAATGGGAGGAAAAAGTGGAAGGTTATTTTAAACGGGAAAAGGACAAGAATTATCTGATATTTGAAAGAGAACTAGAGGAAGAAAGTTATAAATATAAGATGCTCCGGTATAATAAAATATCTGTTTTTCTGGATTGTAGAATTTATTGTATGGATAATGTTACAAGGGTGCAGTACGATATAAGTTCTAAGCAGTCTTTGCAAAGAATATGCGAAAAGAAACATTTGAATGAACAGCAGTTTCGTAAAATCTTAGGGGCAATGCAGAAACTGATACAGGAACTGGGGCGCTATTTTCTGAGACTGGATGAAGTGTTTTTAAAACCAGAATATATTTACGCAGATATGGAAACTTTTGAGATATTTTTTTGTTATTATCCTCACAAAGAAACAACTCAGGCAGAGGAAGAATTTCACTCACTGGCAGAATATTTAATTAACCATCTGGATTACGAGGATAAACAGGTTATTGAACAGGGGTATGCATTGTACCGTTATACGCTACAGGAAAATTATGATATTTTAAAATGTATACAGAAAACTTTGGGGCAACAGAAAAAACAGGAAAACTTTCAGCAAAAATTAGAGGAGGGGTTACCAGAAGTTTATGAGGATGAAGTATATGAGTACAGTCAAGAGAAAAGTGCCCTTCATAATTCAAAAGTAGCAGAAAGTGGTTTTTTTAATCAGATTATGAATCGGTTTAAAGGAGAGGTAAAGGCTGTAAAAACATCTGATTTAGAAAAGGAGAAATGGAATATGGAAAGTGTAGTGGAGATAGAAGAACAGGAAGAAGAACGCTATGGTCATACCATGCTGCTTAAGGAAGTGCAGGGAAAGGCAATGCATTATCTGGTATGTTTAAGTGAGGGAGGTTATCAGGATTTTACCTTGGATAAATTTCCTTATGTGATTGGGAAAGGCAAGGAATGGGCAGATGGTGTAATACCTCATGAACTGGTTAGCAGAATTCATGCCCAGTTTGAAGAGGAGAGTGGAGAAGTATTCATTACAGATTTAAATTCCACCAATGGAACGGGGGTAAATGACGAACTGTTGGAGGCGAATCAGACCATGCAATTAAAGAGTGGAGATATAATTCATTTTTCCGAAGTATATTATAGGTTTGTATAGCTTGACACTTGAAAAAAGTCGTGATAATGTTTTAAAGAAGAAAGAGGTATAAGACATATGAAAATAAACATTTATTACGGCGGACGAGGCCTTATTGACGATCCAACCTTATATGTGATTAACAAAATGCAGAAAGTTTTTGAAGAACTGAATGTTAATGTGGAACGTATTAATATTTTTGAACAGAAAAACAAGATTGCGACATTACCACAGACATTGAAAGATGCAGATGGCATTGTTTTGGCAACTACAGTGGAATGGTATGGCATTGGAGGATACATGCAGCAGTTTTTGGATGCATGTTGGTTATATGGAGATAAAAGTAAGATTAGTGGTCTTTATATGCAGCCATTGGTAATGTCTACTACTTATGGTGAAAAGGAAGGGATGCTTACACTTTCCAATGCATGGGAGATTCTTGGCGGAATTCCATTAAGTGGTATATATGGATATGTGGATGATTTAATTTCTTTTGAAATGAATGAAGACTATTCAAATTTAATCGAAAAGAAAGCAGAGAATACTTATCGTGCTATTGCGCAACGGCTGACAGAGCTTCCTACCAGTAATCAGGCAGTGAAAAAGAGTGTATTGCGTACAAAAGGAATTGAGCTGACACCACAGGAAAGTGAACAGCTTTCTAAATATGCATCCAATGATACTTATGTGAAAAAACAAAAGGAAGATATTCAGGAACTTACAAGTATCTTTAAGGATATGATGAATAAGCAGGAAGTGTCTGACGGAACAGAGTATATTCATGAATTAATGGAAGCATACACACCGGAAACAGACTTTCGTGCAGTATATAAGTTTGTAATCTCTGATAAGAAGAAGCCATTGATTGTGGATATTGGAGAAGACGGATTAGAGTGTTATTATGGAAATTTAGAGGATGTGGATGTGGTAGCGAAAACCACACCGGAAGTATTTGAAAATATTATTCAAGGAAGAATTACTTTCCAGAGAGCGTTTATGGCGGGCGATATGACAGCAAAGGGGAATTTTAAATTACTGCGAATGCTGGATGTGGTATTTCCATTTGGAGAATAAATTGGGAGGCTGAAAATGAAAGATAATAATTGTATATTCTGTAAAATTGCAAACGGAGAAATTCCATCTTCCACATTATATGAAGATGAAATGGTGCGTGTGATTCTTGATATATCACCGGCATCCAAAGGACATGCATTGATTTTGCCAAAGGAACATTATGCAAATCTTTATGAGATTAGCGATGAAATGGCAAGCCATGTAATAAAGACTGCTAAGAAAATGGCAAAGAAGATGCAGGAAGAATTAGGGTCAGAAGGATTGAATGTATTACAGAATAATGGTGAACTGGCAGGACAGACCGTATTCCATTATCATATGCATTTGATTCCAAGATATCAGGGAGATAAGGTAAACATGAAATGGGAAAACGGTAAACTTTCAGAAAGTAGTAAAGAAGAGCTGGTAAAGAAACTTTCTCTTTAATATCTATAAAAAATAATGCCCTGCCGGATATACATCTTGGTGAAGATGCGTTTCTGGGCAGGGTATTTCTATTTAACTATTTGCTGTTTTCTTTAATTAGATTTGTAATGGTAACAATGGCATCTGTCTGAGAACTGTTTCCCATGGCAGAAATATACTTTTCTTTATGTTCAAAAACTTCCTTTATAGCAGCGGACAGACTTTCTGTTGTCAGCTGTTCTTCCTCAATTACCATGCTAAAGCTTTGCTTTTCAAAAGAGCGGGCATTTAATATTTGGTCACCACGACTGGCAGCGGCAGATAATGGAATTAGAATATTTGGCTTTCTAAGTGCCAGAAGTTCGCATATGGCATTGGCGCCGGCTCTGGAAATAACCACATCAGAAAGAGCAAAAATATCAGCAAGTTCCTTTTTGATATATTCAAATTGGCGATATCCTTTTTTGGATTCCAAAGAAGGATCCAGTTTTCCTTCGCCACACAGATGAACAATCTGAAACTTTTCCAACAAAGTATCCAGATTACTGCGGATGGCATTGTTAATGGCAACAGAGCCAAGACTTCCTCCGATAATCATAATAACCGGTTTGCTGGAGTTGAAACCTAAAAAATGTAAGGCTTTTTCTTTGGAACCTTCCATAAGCTCACGGCGGATTGGAGAACCGGTTAAAACAGATTTTCCTACCGGAAGATACTTCATTGTTTCCGGAAAATTGCAGCATACTTTAGTAGCAGATGGGATTGCAAGTTTATTGGCAAGTCCCGGTGTCATATCGGATTCGTGGATAATAGCAGGAATCGACAGCCGCTTTGCAGCAATTACTACCGGAACAGTAACAAAACCACCTTTAGAAAAAATAATATCCGGCTTTAATTTTTTTAACAATTTTTTTGCATCGCTATATCCCTTTAATACTTTAAAAGGATCCGAGAAATTCTTTACATCAAAATATCTTCTCAGTTTACCGGAAGATATGCCATAGTAAGGAATCCCCATTTCTTCAATTAATTTTCGTTCGATGCCATCGTAGGAACCGATGTAGTGGATTTCGTATCCTTCTTTTTGTAAGGTTGGAATTAAAGCGATATTTGGTGTCACATGTCCAGCGGTGCCACCGCCTGTTAAAACAATTCGTTTCATGGTAAACAAAGCCTCCCGGTTACTGCATAGATTTTAATGCTTTTGCTAACTGATCAGGGCAGGAAGTTGGGCGCATGCCGCAACGAATCCCTTCTAATTTTTCTATGGCATCTTCCGCTTTCATTCCTGTGGCAAGGGCTGCAACACCCTGAGTATTTCCTGAACACCCTCCCACGAATTTAATAGAAGTGATTATTCCGTTTTCTACTTCAACGTCAATTGCCTGTGAGCAGACGCCATGTGTTTTATATATCATTTTTCGTTCCTCCTAAAACTAAGAAAATGTGTGTTTTCATGTATCAATATGTAGCCCATTTATTATAGCAGATTCTTTATGGTTTTGCCACTGCAATCACAATATGTAGAAATAGTCGGAAAACCGGCGAAAAATGCAGGAATTTGAAGAATGATTTTCGTTGAAAAGCCTGACAGTAGCATTTATAATCGTAAGCAAACAGAAAAATATGAGGTGAATAAAATGACAACAAGCATGTATGAATTTGTAAAGCACGGATATCTGATTAATCTAAGTTTAGTATTTGCCCTTTTTGCAATTTTAAGCAGGCTTATACTGGGAATTATTTACGATGCTTTATTAAAGGAAACAGATAATGTAGGCATTTCCAAAATGAAATTTATTAAAAATTTCAAAACTAAGGTGGAAAGTGGTATTCAGGTGGACCATTTGGTGAATAATCCTGTGGTTTATGTGGAAAAGTACATCAGAAAACAGAGGGTTGGGGGGATAAGTCTTCGGGGACTAAAACAGTTATCTGTTTGCTTTCTTCTGATATCTGTAATATTAAATATGTTTACCAGTGCAGTGGCAATCATAAAAGAAATGGAGACGGAACTGATTGGGTGGAGTATATTGATAAATATTATTGCTCTATGCCTGTTTTGTTTTGCAGAATCCATAATTGATTCTAGTTATAAGTATGAGGGCATCAAAATAAATATGCAGAATTATTTGGAAAATGATTATATAAATCATCGCAATGCCCAAAAGGAAGCGGAAGAAGAACTGGAAATGAAAGAAAACCAGCAGAATGTAAAAGTCATGGAAGAAAGAATGGGAAAATTGGAAGAAAAATTGCTGACAGCGGACAATGTTTCCTTATCCTCCCAGGAAGCAAAAATCATTCAGGATGTATTAAAAGAATTTTTAACTTGATTATATAGTCCACTTTTGCTAAAATGACATTTAGTACGGATATTAAATAGGTTACATATATAAGAAGGAGTGTGCAGTAATGTCAAAAGTAACATTTGATTACTCAAAAGCAACAGGATTTATTAACGAAAAAGAAGTAGAAAATATGAAGAAACTTGCTCTTGACGCAAAAGAACAGTTAGTTTCTAAAACAGGTGCAGGAAATGATTTCTTAGGATGGATTGATCTTCCTGTAAACTATGACAAGGACGAATTTGAAAGAATTAAAAAAGCAGCTGCTAAGATTCAGAACGATTCAGAAGTATTAGTTGTTATCGGTATCGGTGGTTCTTACCTTGGTGCCAGAGCTGCAATTGAATTCTTAAGACATAATTTCTATAACTCTGTATCTAAAGAAGTAAGAAAGACACCGGAAATCTACTATGCAGGTAACAGCATCAGCAGCACATATTTAAAACATTTATTAGATGTAGTTGGTGATAGAGATTTCTCTGTAAATATTATTTCTAAGTCAGGAACAACCACAGAACCTGCTATTGCATTCCGTGTATTTAAGAAGAAATTGGAAGAAAAATACGGAAAAGAAGAAGCAGCTAAGAGAATTTATGCTACAACTGACAAAGCGAAGGGAGCATTAAAGAACTTAGCTACAGAAGAAGGATACGAAACATTCGTAGTACCTGATGATGTAGGAGGACGTTTCTCTGTACTTACAGCAGTAGGTTTACTTCCAATCGCAGTAAGCGGTGCTGACATTACAAAGTTAATGGAAGGTGCAGCTTCTGGAAGAAAACGTGCATTAGAAGCAGACTTTGAAGAAAATGATGCATTAAAATATGCTGCAATCAGAAATATTTTATTACGCAAAGGAAAATCAGTTGAAATTGTTGCAAACTATGAGCCAAGCCTTCACTATGTATCTGAATGGTGGAAACAGTTATACGGCGAATCAGAAGGAAAAGACCAAAAAGGTATTTTCCCGGCAGCAGTAGATTTAACAACAGATTTACATTCTATGGGACAGTTCATTCAGGATGGAGCAAGAATCATGTTCGAAACTGTTATGAACATTGAAACTTCTAAAGAAGAAGTTATCTTAGAAGAAGAACCTGTAGATTTAGATGGATTAAACTACTTAGCAGGAAAGAGCGTTGATTTCATCAACAAGAGTGCTATGAACGGAACAATTTTAGCTCATACAGATGGAAACGTGCCAAACCTGTTAGTACAGATTCCGGAACAGAACGAATTCTACTTAGGTGAATTATTCTATTTCTTTGAATTTGCATGTGGTATCAGCGGATATCTCTTGGGAGTAAATCCATTTGACCAGCCAGGTGTAGAAAGCTACAAGAGAAATATGTTCGCTTTACTTGGTAAGCCGGGATTTGAAAAAGAAAGAGAAGAATTATTAAAAAGACTGTAAGATATAAGTTAATGGAGGCGGCGGTATTCAACTGCCGCCTTTTGTATGTATGAGAGGAATTAACATATGAAGATAGTAATGCTTGAAAAAGACAGCCTTGGAACAGATGTAGACTTAGAAAAATTAAAAAAGTTTGGAGATTTCACAGCGTATGCTGCCTCCAATGAAGAAAATGCACCGGAACGAATAAAAGACGCAGATGTCGTTATTGTAAATAAGGTGAAGTTAAATGAGCAGACATTAAAAGATGCCACTCAGGTAAGACTGATATGTATCACAGCTACCGGTACAGATAATGTAGATAAGGATTATGCTACCAGGCGTGGTATCGTAGTTACAAATGTAAGTGGATATTCCACAGATTCAGTTGCGCAACACACCTTTGCATTGTTATTTTACATACTTGAAAAATTAAATTACTATGATGAATATGTAAAAACGGGAAAATACACAGAAAATGGAATGTTTTCTCATTTTGGCAAACCATTTGCTGAACTTTCCGGAATGACCTGGGGTATTATTGGGCTGGGTGCTATTGGGAAAAAAGTGGCAGATATCGCCAAGGCTTTTGGTTGTCGGGTAATTTATTATTCCACTTCCGGAAAAAATAATAACAAGCATTATGAGCAGGTGGATTTTGATACTTTGCTTTCGGAATCAGATATTATTAGTATTCATGCACCTCTTACAGAGCAGACAAGAAACTTGGTGGATGCAGAAGCTTTCCGGAAAATGAAGAATACAGCCATATTAATAAACGTTGGAAGAGGAGCTATAGTAGATGATCAGGCATTGGCAGATGCATTGAATAATTGCGAAATAGCCGGAGCCGGTCTGGATGTTTTAACCAAAGAGCCGCTAGAAAAAACAAATCCTCTGGCTAATATAAAAGATAGTACAAAGTTAATTATTACACCCCATATGGCATGGGCATCCAAAGAAGCCAGAGCGAGACTGGTAGACGGTGTGGCAAAAAATATGGAAGCATATTTTAATGAAAAACCTGTAAATGTGATAAACAAAGAATTATTATTAAAAAATGTTGTTCTGATAGGTATGCCGGGAGTAGGGAAAAGTACTATAGGAGTTCTGCTTGCCAAGAAACTTGGTTATGAATTTATTGATTCTGATTTGCTGATTCAGTCCAGAGAAAAAAAATTGTTAAAAGATATTATCGCAGAAAAAGGTCTTGATGGATTTTTGGAAATCGAAGCAGATGTAAATTCCAGTGTGGAAATTGAAAATGTAGTATTGGCAACCGGTGGAAGTGTGGTTTATAAGGAAAGAGCCATGAAACATTTAAAAGAAATTGGGACAGTGGTATATTTGAAGGTTTCTTATGAAGAACTGGAAAAGCGTCTTGGCAATCTAAAGGAGCGTGGAGTTGCATTGAAAGAAGGACAGACTTTAAAAGATTTGTGCGACGAAAGATGCCCTCTTTATGAAAAGTACGCGGATATTATTGTGGACGAAGAAAATCTGGGGCTGGATGAAACATTGGACAAAGTTCTTTACAAGATACGAAAAACAAGTTAAAATAAATACTTGCGAACCTTAAGACTAATAATTAACAATTAGGGAGTTGTAAGATGAAGAAATGGACCAAGCATAAGAAGCAAGCATCACTGTTTTTTGCAATGGGGGCAGTTGCTTCGGTTCTTGCAATATTTACCATACATCCGGTATTCGGAAGTCTGGAACATAACAAAGAAAATTATCATACACTTACATTGAATGATGTTGTCATTGGAAAAGTATCATCCTTGGATGGTATACAGGAAATGTTGCTGGAAGAAAAATCAAAAGTAGCATCAGAGCAGGAAGGGCTGACGATTGTTAAGGCAGACTTTGAGTATACATCAGAACATAAAATATTTGCCAGAACAACATCTGAAAAAGAACTGAAAAAAAATATGCGGGATGTATTGCAAAAAGGTACTATTACCTTTAACCAGAAAGCATACACCGTAAAAATTAACCAGTTTACTGTAACTCTGTCTTCCAAGGACGATGTTGTGGCATTGTTAAATGCGGCAAAAGAAAAATATGACACAAACAATCAGTATCAGGTAGAGCTGGTGTCAGACAATACCAGAGAATTAAATGTAATGACAACTGAACTGGTAAAAGTGTCAAAAACAGGAAGTAATAATCCAAATGTTTCTTCTTCCATGATAAATGCAGGTATTTGTACCGTTACAGATGAGTTATCATACGGAGAAACGGAACTGGAAGACCTATACACGGAAGGACTTGTAGAACTTTCTTTCGCAGATGCGGTAGAAGTGGTAGAATCCTATGTGAAGGATGATGAAATTACTCCATTAAATGAGGCCATTGACCTTGTAACCAAGGACAAAGAAAAGAACAAAATTTATGAAGTAAAATCAGGAGACAGTCTTTCTGTTATTGCAGAAAACTTTAATACTACGGTGGACAAGCTTGTTTCCATTAATGAAAATATAGATAATGCAGAATCTGTAATCCGCATAGGGGATGAACTTACGGTAACAGTTCCGGAGCCGGAATTGTCAGTAATAACAAAAGAAGAGCAGATGTATAATGAGCAATATCAGGCAGAAACTCAGTATGTTGATAACGATTCTTGGTATACGACAGAACAGGTGGTAAGGCAGGAAGCAACCACCGGAGAAAGAAATGTGGTTGCCGTGGTGACCAGTAGAAATGGAAATGAAACAGAGAGAGAAATTATTCATGAAGAAATTATAACAGAATCTAAACCGGCAATTATTGAGCGTGGAACCAAGACACCTCCAACTTATATTAAACCAATTTCGGGAGGTCGTTTTACATCAGGATTTAAAATGCGTTGGGGAAGACAGCATAAAGGCATAGATTGGGCATGTCCTGTAGGTACTGCTGTAAAAGCATCCTCAGCCGGAAGAGTAGTAAGTGCCGGATGGGCAAGTGGATATGGTTATTGCGTTACAATCAGTCATTCTGATGGACGTCAGACCAGATATGCACATCTTAGTAAAATATTAGTTTCCGTGGGACAAAGCGTATCTCAGGGAGAAAAAATCGCATTGAGCGGTAATACGGGACGAAGCACCGGACCGCATATACATTTTGAAATTATTATTAATGGTTCTCAAGTAGACCCATTTAAGTACTTAGAATAAACAATATGGCAGAAGAAACCCCGTCTTCTGCCATGTTTTTCGTTGTTTTTTTCGAAAATTACAGGTTTACAAATGATAAGAATATGATATAATGGAATATGGCATATTTGTAAGAAAGAGAAATATTAGGAATATGTCAGCCAAAAAAGTAAGAATAATTGAACAAAATTTATCATAAATATATAAGAAACAGATAGACCATAATTATAAAATAATATAGAGGTGTGTAATGGAACAATACGTTATAAAAGGCGGCAATCCATTAGTTGGAGAAGTAAAAATTGGTGGTGCCAAGAATGCAGCGCTTGCAATACTGGCAGCAGCAATCATGACAGATGAAACAGTATATATAGATAATCTTCCGGACGTAAGGGATATCAATGTATTATTGCAGGCGATTGAAGGAATCGGAGCAGTTGTAGAAAGAATCGACAGACATACGGTAAAAATTAATGGTTCCATGATTCGTGATGTGAACATTGAATACGAATATATTAAAAAAATACGAGCTTCTTACTATTTGTTAGGAGCACTGCTTGGAAAATATAAAAAGGCAGAAGTAGCATTGCCGGGAGGCTGTAACATCGGAAGCCGTCCGATTGACCAGCATATCAAAGGTTTCCGCGCTTTAGGTGCTGATGTAAGAATTGAGCATGGTCTTATTATCACAGAAGCAGAAGAACTGATAGGTAATCATATTTATTTGGACGTGGTAACAGTTGGAGCCACTATTAATATTATGATGGTTGCGGCATTAGCTAAAGGGAATACCATTATTGAAAATGCGGCAAAAGAACCTCACGTAGTTGATGTGGCAAACTTTTTAAATAGCATGGGGGCTAACATTAAAGGTGCCGGTACAGACGTTATTAGAATCAAAGGGGTAGAAAAATTACATAAGACAGAATATTCCATTATTCCTGATCAAATTGAGGCAGGAACATTTATGTTTGCAGCAGCAGCTACAAAAGGGGATGTAACTGTAAAAAATGTAATTCCAAAGCATTTGGAAGCTACTACAGCAAAACTTCTGGAAATCGGATGTGAAGTGGAAGAGTTTGATGATGCAGTGCGAGTAGTATCATCAAAACCTTTGCAGCATACTCATGTAAAAACATTGCCATATCCGGGTTATCCTACTGATATGCAGCCACAGATAGCAGTAACGCTAGGGCTTTCTCAGGGTACAAGTATTGTAACGGAAAGTATCTTTGAAAACAGATTTAAATATGTGGATGAATTGGCACGTATGGGTGGCGATATTAAAGTAGAAGGAAACACAGCTATTATTAATGGTGTTGAAAAATATACCGGAGCAAGAGTCAGTGCACCGGATTTAAGAGCAGGAGCAGCACTGGTTATTGCCGGACTGGCAGCAGAGGGCATTACAGTCGTAGACGATATTGTATACATTCAAAGAGGATATGAGTGCTTTGAAGAAAAACTGAGAGGTTTAGGTGCTCAGATAGAAAAAGTAAACAGCGAAAGCGAAATTCAGAAATTTACTCTGAAAGTCGGTTAAAAATAAGGCGGTTGCATTGCAACCGCCTTATTTTTAAATAATAGCTTCAATGGATAAATTCGTTTCTTTGGTTAAGTCTATAAATTGAGTTTCCGTTTTAACCATAGGTCTGGATAAAAACTGTTTATTAATCATAACAATTTCTGCTGTTTCCCCGTTGCTCAAACGTACGGTATGATTAATAAATGCATTAGAAACATGTTCTAAGAAAGTCATTATGTAAGAAGGATCGTATTTCTGTAATCCCTCCAGTTCAAATTTCTTGATTACCTCAAATGGACAAAGTGCTTCACGGTACGGACGGGCACTGGTTAAAGAATCGTAGTCAGCAATAATACCTACAATTTTTGCAAAGTCAGTAATCTGTGAAGCTTCATAAGCTTTTGGATATCCGGTACCGTCACAATGTTCATGGTGCATCAAAGCCGCCAGTTTGACACGCTCATCAATATCCTGATTTTTCAGAATTTCATATCCGTAAACGGTATGGGCCTGCATCATAGTACGCTCTGTGGGAGAAAGTCGTTCCGTTTTCTTAATAATCGTATCAGAAACACGGATTTTCCCAATATCATGTAATAAACCTGCAAGGGTGAGGGCATTGATATCGTCCTCGTTTAAATGAATCCAATGTCCAAAGGTATGACAAATCAAAGCAGTATTCAATGCATGAACAAAAGTAGAATCATCATATTCTCGCATGCAATGAAGCATATCAAATACACTTTGACTGCCGGCATGTTCAATAATAGAATCCACCCGGTTTAAAAATTCCTCAGGCTCAATTTTTTTATCTTTATTTGCAATATCCAGAAAATCTGTTTTCAATACATAAAGATTCTTGAAAAATTCTTCTTTAAATTCTTTAAATTCCTGAGAGTGTTTCAAACGTTGTGAATAAGAATCATCCTCGGAAGAAGCCGGAGCGGTAGCCTCGGAAGGCGCCGAATCCTTAACTTTAACTTTTTTAATAGAATAAAATTCTAATTTGTGAATCATATAATCCGTAAGCTCTGTATCTTTAGGAAGCAAAAGCTTATTTTCAAAAATAAAAATGTCATCAGCTAAAACCATACCTGTTTTCAACTGCTCAATTGCTACGGTACTCATAAAAAACCTCCAATCATAATTAAGATATACCTCACCTAATTACAAAATTATACCATAAAAAGTTGGGAAAGTAACTAAGTATTTGGTTATAATTGTTACATTTTTGAGAGTGTGGTGGGCAGTAGGCTTATGCCGGGACAGAAACTTGGCTATGTAGACGGAAAACTGTATAAGTAAAAAACTTGTAGAATAGTTGTATATATTTTGATATAATTATTGAGTTTGATGGGAGTTTGTGGAAAGACAGAATAGAAGTTTTGACTTCATAAGAGATAAAAAACAAAATTTAGAATTTGGAGGATAATACTATGATGTATAATAATATTGATTTTGATACTTACTTTAAAAACTACCCGGATGCAAATGGCTATTTTGGGAAATATGGCGGTTCCTATATTCCGCCGGAATTACAGACTGCTATGAATGAAATCAGTGAAGCGTATCAGACGATATGCAAATCCAGAAAGTTTATTAGTGAACTTCGACGTATTCGTAAGGAATTTCAGGGCAGACCTACTCCGATTTCGCACCTGGCAAGACTTTCAGATAAGATTGGTACAGGAGTTCAACTTTATGTAAAACGAGAGGATTTGAACCATAGCGGGGCGCATAAACTGAACCACTGTATGGGAGAAGTGCTACTTGCAAAGTATATGGGTAAGAAAAAGGTTATTGCAGAGACCGGAGCAGGTCAGCACGGTGTTGCACTTGCAACTGCCGCAGCCTATTTTGGACTGGAATGTGACATCTATATGGGTGCAGTGGATATCAAGAAACAGGCACCAAATGTTGCAAGAATGAAAATACTGGGAGCCAGAGTCATTGAAGTGACGGACGGATTACAGACACTCAAAGAAGCTGTGGATGCAGCGTTTATGGCATACTGTAAGGAATATAAGGAGGCAATCTATTGTATCGGGTCTGTGGTAGGGCCTCATCCGTTTCCTATGATGGTAAGAGATTTTCAGAGTGTGATAGGAATCGAAGCGAGAGAGCAGTTCTTGGAAATGACAGGTGAATTGCCGGATGCGGTTGTAGCCTGCGTGGGTGGCGGTTCTAATGCTATGGGACTGTTCTCGGGATTCTTAAATGATCCGGTTGATATTTATGGTGTGGAACCGCTTGGAAGAGGAAGTACACTTGGCGACCATGCAGCAAGCCTTACCTATGGAGAAGAAGGTGTTATGCATGGATTTAACAGTATTATGTTGAAGGATGAAAAAGGGGAACCGGCACCGGTATATTCCGTAGCAAGCGGTCTGGATTATCCGTCATCAGGACCGGAACATGCCTTTTTACATGACCTTGGCAGAGTTAAATATGATGTAGTAAGTGATGATGAAACAATAGATGCTTTCTTTGAGCTTTCAAGAATGGAAGGTATTATTCCGGCAATCGAAAGTTCTCATGCAGTTGCTTACGGTATGAAATTGGCTAAGCAAATGGGTAAAGGTTCCGTCCTCATTAATCTTTCAGGCAGAGGAGATAAGGATATGGATTATATTATTGAGAAGTACGGAATAAAGTAACTTTTAGTTCTACAGAGTGATTGATTAAGGATGTGGGAATAACCTACATCCTTATTTTAATAAATAAAAGGAATGCCGATTGAACAGGTGCAAAAGATACTTGGACATGAACAGATTGATACAACGCTCAGATACGCTATGGTAAATCAAAATAATGTAAAGTTGTCACATCGGAAATATATATCATAGATTGACCTGTAACGCAAAATGCGTTACAATAAAGAAAAAATGGAGGTGCATATAATGAGAAAAACAGCAACATTAAATTTAAGAGTAAATCCGGATGTAAAAGAGAAGGCAGAAAGTGTATTAGCTCAATTAGGAATACCAATGGCTACAGCAATAGATATGTACTTGAAACAAATATCATTGGTGGGTGGAATTCCTTTTTCTGTTGTTTTACCAAAAGCTGCTAGTACAGTAAATACAGATATGATGTCTGTGGAAGAGATACATCGAAAACTGGAAAAAGGTTATGCGGATATAGAAAAAGGAAATGTTCAAGATGCAGCGAGTGCATTTGCAGCATTTAGAGAGAGGCACTGATGGAGCAGTATAAGGTAGAAATTACAAAGGAAGCTTCTCCTGAGAATGCAATGGGGCAATACAACCGGATTACCGATGAGATATTAACATTGGATATATTTCCACAACGTTATAGAATTACGGATTCAGAACCGGAAAAACAGATGGAATTACGAAGAATGCTTGTGGATAATTATTCTGTATTTTATACGATTCGTACGGATAAAGTTATTGTAACTGATGTTTTATACACTGCATCAGATATTGAAGCGCGACTTCGAGGTGTGTAATTTTATAAAAGCATACGATTATTGTAAAAGATACTATTCTGGATGAAAAGGTTGAGATTTTAAGAGATAATTGTAATAATTTGCGCGATAGGGCGATGATTGATTTTCTGCTTTCAACAGGTATTCGTGTGGGTGAATGAGTTAGACTGAATATTGATGATATAGATTTTTCTGAACGAGAGTGTGTTGTCTATGGAAAAGGAGATAAAGAGCGGAAAGCATACTTTGATGCAAAGACTAAAATTCATTTTCAGAAAATACTCGGGCATGAGCAGATAGACACCACTCTTAGATATGCTATGGTAAATCAAAACAATGTGAAATTGTCGCATAGAAAGTATATATCATAAAAATGGGTGTAATGACAATGTATTGACGCACAACAAAAGAAGTGCTATGATATAGAAAAAGTGAGGAGGTATGTCTTATGGATACAAATTTGAATGTTGCTATTGCACCAAAGGATTCAACTTTTCAGGTAAGGATAAATTCAGAAATCAAGAGAGCGGTTGAGGATATTTATGCAAAAACCGGAATGACATTAACGGATGCATTTAACATCTTTATTCAACAGTCTTTAAACGTTGAAGGGCTTCCATTTATTGTTACAAAGAATAGCAAAGAAGCGTTGAGGGAACAGGCAGTCGCAATGCTTATGCTTGACTTAAAACGGGCTGAGGAAAGAGCTGATGCAGAAGGATGGATTGATGCAGATGATTTAGAACGGGAATTGGGGGTACTTGATTGAAAAAGATAAAATATACTCCTGATGCGGCGGATAAGCTACGTGAAATAAAAACGACAATATCGCAAGAATATGGTGCCGATAGTGCTAAAAAGATTGTCAAGAGAATAACGGATGCGATAAGAGGACTTTGTGATTATGAAGAAAAAGGACCTGAAGTATTAAAAATGTTTGATGTAGTGTCGGATTATCGATACATATTTGTGTCTGGAAATTATGTGTTTTATAGAATCGAAGATAAGTGTATTCGAATAATCAATCTTTATCATGAGAAAGAAGATTTTATGTGGCATTTGTTTGGGGTAGATACCACACCACAGGAGACAATAGATTATTGGAATGAATAGAACAGAAGATTTGAAGTTTACAGAGTGATGTGTAACTGATGAGGAGGATTTTAATTTGGGAAATGATATGCTGAAATTTAAGTGCAGCGGAATAGATGCACAAGGACAATTTCTTCTTGAATATACAGGGTATGGTCAGGATATTTCGCCTGAGTTTATGATT
>JAFQUB010000043.1 GCA_017408735.1 Lachnospiraceae bacterium | reverse complement strand
TTGGAACAATCGGAGAATCTGCTCCGCAAATGAGGGGTTACCACCAGTAATCAAGAGGCAACAATACTACGCCTCTTTACAGGATGTAGCATAGCTCAAACATCCTTGAGAAAAAAGTGTAAAGAGATATTGACAATATCATATTCATATCCCTTGGCATTTGCCCTGACATCGGTCACATAGGAAATATTGTCACTATGGCGTCCATAAGCAGCCATTACCTTGGCACCGCCACCCACATAAATAATGTTAGCAAACTCCATGTCATGACCATTTTCCTTCAAAATCCCTTCTACCCTTTTTGCAAAAGCATCCAGGCACTCATCCATCAGTCTCGTGTACTTCTCCGGATAATTGCAATTGGCATTGCTGACATAATCCGTAATGATACTTTCCGGAATTTCCTTGCCAAACTTTTCACTGCTCTTACCCTTGATTTCCTGAATTACCGAAACCATGGATTCCGTAAAAGTCTCACACTTACTTTCCACCGGCACACCATCCTTCACATGCATAATATCAATGGTCCAGGAGCCCACATCCACAATCAGATATTCACCTCTCATATCGCCAAGCTTGTCAGCCACCGCCGCATAAAATTGTGGAAATGCGAGCACATTTTCAATGGTGAAACTATACTGTACATCCTCATAACGGAACTTCACCGGCTGCTCTCCACGCTTCAAATACCTTACAAAAGACTTTCTTACTATTGCAAAATGCTTCAGCGGAAGTCCCACACCAAGAACCACACTGGCGCCATTTGGAATCGCACCGCTCTGACACTCCTTCGCAAGTGCCGCCAACGTCAACAGATAATAGTCATCATCTGCCAGCTTACTGTCCTTCACACTGTTACGTTTTTCACCAATCTTATAAAATACACCCTCGTGTATCAGCGTATTGCCAGAGAAGGTCGGCTTGGCCGCCAACCTCTCTACACCATTCTCAAACACATGATTTGCTGATTTCATCAGGTGATTGCCGTGGTCAATTCCCACATAAAATATTCTCTTTTCTTCCATAAAATCTAATCCTCCAATTCTGCTTTCTGCTCCATATATTCCTTGATATATACAGCACGCTGTTCTTTGATAGTGTCTATCATCTCGTAAAGGTCGTTATTAATAATTTCCTCAACCGTCGACTCAATCTCCTGTACCCTATTAGTTTTCTCCATAGTATCCGACATTGCATGTTCTACATTTCTCGAAGCCTTAAGTTTTTCTACCAATTCATCATGAAGTTGCCATGCATAGTCCTCATACTCCTTTGCTTTCTGATAAAGTACTCCACCCATAAAATACAGATTATACAAATAACGGTCATGCTCCATCATGAGCCCAAGCCAGCGATGCCCCCACTTCCCAAGCTTCAAAAACTCATTCTCTTCTGTTTCCTCAAGTACAGGGTAATAAAACCCATCAACTTCCTTGTACTCAATTCCTAATTTCTCTGCAAGTGTAGGTGCTGCAGTCACCTTTGTTTCTTCGTTCATAAAACATCCTTTCTGCGCCTTGCGCTGTTCAAATTTTGTATTTGCCTTAACGCCGGTCAGCGGAGAGTTACTGCTCTCAAATGTTCTGCCATGCAGAAAATCCTCCCTTCTCATTGCTCCTTGTGAAGCTATGTATAACAACTGTCCACGCCTGACAGTTCAATCATCTGCCCTTTCTAATCAACTGCTGCCCTTGCAAAAATCAGAAACACTCTTGCTACCAGTCCGAACAACAATAAAGTCAGTTTTGCTAATTCCAACACACACCTCAGCGTTGCCAGCATTAGCCATGCTACTACCTTCAAAACCTTCCATAAAACACTGCCTACAAATTGCCAAATCATAAAACATTCTCCTTTCCACCCATCGGGAGCCACCCGAAACGGGTATACCTCGTGATTAAAATCACTCGGTGATGCGCATTCGCCGAATATGCTTATGTGCAAGCACAACGCCCGCCCGGCTCATTTTAGCGCACAAAAAATAGAACTACCTGACTGTAGCTTTCCATCAAATCTTACGATTCAATTTCTACTCATCAATTAGTCCTATCCAGTAAAAATACCTATTAAGTTTCCTCTTACATACTTAGGACTAGGCCGCCGAAACCCTTATATTTCCTAGGTTTCTTGCGTCTGTCATAAATATATCACGTTCCCCCGTAGCCGAAATCAACAGTGCTCTTTCTTCCCCAGCTTCTATGATTTTTCTTAAATTCCCAATAAATCCAACCTGCATAGCATTTGGTTGTAATCTATACTTGTCAATCGATGGAATTTCTTCTTGTTTTGCAATTTCACGCTGTCGCTTTATAATCTTGTATTTTTCTTTGTAACTCTCGTAAAAATCATCGAATATCAATGCATGTCTTGAATTCCAAAGCTCTTTAAATTCTGCCACTATATTTTGTGCCACTTCTCCTTGCTCTGTAGAAACCACTTTCGTATTCCATTCTCTATTACTGGTAAGCGCTGCACTTGTAATATTGGAACTTCCTATAATGATTCGATATATTTCCTCATTTTTGAAAATATACCCCTTTGTATGAAAGCCCTCATCAGCCGCTTCCACATCATACATTTTTAATGTTATATTCGAAAGAGTATTTAATTTCTCCAATGCCCTTGGCTCACTAAAGTTCAGGTAATTCGTTGTGAGGATTTCTCCCTGAATACCTCTTTTTTCCAATTCTTTTAATGTTTGTAACAATGGAGTTATTCCACCCATTGTAATAAAAGCCACGCTGATTTGAAATTGATCGCATGCTAAAAGCTCATCCTCAATGGATGACAGTACTTTCTTGCCTTCTTTATGATTATTTGATACAAATTGTGGCTTGTATGCAAGATTAGATGCATATACCCCATCTACAAATGCCGTTTCGAAACCTGCTCGTAATTCTAATATTTTCTCTCGTTTCATCTGTATTCTCCTTAACATCTCTATAAAAACCAAAATAATTTCACACACTGTCATGGGTAATTTCCGTAAAAATATTGTATCATGCATATAGTTGAATAACAAACAAAATAATCTTTTTTAATTACATAACCTCAGTCCCACTACCCCACTATCCAAAATCTTCTACAATTTTTCTTTTCTTCTACATAAAAATAAGAACCAGAAAGAGAGTCTCTCTTATCTGATTCTCATTATAAAAACCTTGGTATCCAATAAACACACCTTGCAATACGAATTTATGTTCTATTAAGACTTAAATGCCTGCTTTCCTTCACGCCTTTCTCCAGTAGATTTAATATAAAGCATCTTGTCCACTCTGAAATGTTTGATAATATCCTCTACACTATCATAGGCAATCAGGTAATAATTCTCATTTTCTTATCCACATTCCACTGAAAATACTGAAAAGTTATCTTTGAATTCTCCGTTATTGCTGTATGAATTCTATCTACATTATAATAAATGCTTTCATTCATCGTCTTTACTCTGCCTGCAACAAATACCTGCCTATGAAGCTGTGATGCCTCATACTTACTTACAAGGCCTTCTATCTTTTTTATCAACTCATTAGACTTCTTGGCTGTTATGAATTTTGCGGACTGAAGGAAAAGCCAGTACAAAACATGACATTCGGAGCTAAATTCTCATTTTGGAGTTGCGGTTTCCAGATAAAACCTCTATAATACCACTTGGTTAGTTATTACTAACCGCAATAAAGCACATATTAAGGATCGATACTATGAAGTTAACCCAAATCAACGAAACAATTTATACACTCACAGATTCAGATAAAACGGGACATACAGAAATAATTCTATTTCACTTATTTCCCGGTATTTATCTGCAAATAAACAATGTCAATATGAAAAATATTACTTGTGCCCCCACGCAAAGCAATTATACGGATTTTCTTCGCATTAATTACTGTTTTGAAGGACGTTGTGAAGTAAAGCTAAAAGATTGCAGATATGTCTATGTTGACAACAGCGTGCTTTGTATCGAAGACTATCCTCCCCAAAATGCCTTTTATTATCCGCTTGGCTTTTATAGAGGAATCGAAATATCAATTGATAAAAAAATCATTTCCAAGGAATCTTATGAAGCCTTAGATATCTTTGGTGTTGCACCTTCCAAACTAGTTGATACCTTTGGAAATACCGAAAACTTTTTTCTCCAGATTGCCTCTGATGTCTTTCACCAAAAAGCCACAGAAATTATTTCCATCTGGGAAAACAAAACCTTATCACAGGAGGCAAAAATATACCAGCTTCGCCTTATCCTATGCCAGATTTTTTTCTATCTGCTTAATGGCCAGGCGACAAACCGTGAGCGAACATATAATGCCAGTATCTTATCCCACGGACAATCCTTGATTGCATTGGACTGCGAAAAGAAAATCACGAAAGACCTGTCTCAAAAGAGAACTATTTCATCTCTGGCTGAAGACTATAAAATAAGCCCTTCTTCCCTAAAGAAGTTTTTTGCACAGGTATACGGATGCAGTATTTCCGAATATCTTCAAAATGCCCGTATGAAAGAGGCCTCACAACTTCTTATAAATGAAAACTTATCCATTATGCAAATAGCTGCACTGGTCGGGTATGAAAATCAAAGTAAATTCTCTGCGGTATTTAAAAAGCATACCGGCTATGCACCGCTGGAATATAAAAGAATCTATAATTTACAAAGAAAAGAGGAAAAAATATGAAGCTTTACGAAGCAAAACCGGGATACACCGGCACTATCTCCTCAATTGATGGAGACACACGTTTTTTAAGCCGTATTACTTCCATTGGCTTAACAGAAGGTTGCAAAATTGAAATCATGCAAAACGAAAAAAATCAACCCGTGCTACTGCTTGGAAGGGATTCCCTTATTGCAGTAAACCGCAAGGATTGTGAAAGAATTGAGGTGAAATAGCAAATGAAAAAGACAATTGCACTTTTAGGACAACCCAACTCCGGTAAATCCACTCTCTTTAATGGTTTAACCGGTTCTCACCAGCATGTGGGAAACTGGCCGGGTAAAACAGTCGAAAAGAAAGAAGGAAGCTTTACATACGAAAATGAGGAATATGCCATCGTGGATCTTCCCGGCACCTACAGTCTCTCTGCCAACTCAGACGAAGAAATCATTACCAGAGATTATATTGCCGACGGCAAAGCAGACCTTGTTTGCATTTTAGCAGATGCTTCACAGTTAGAACGAAGTCTGTTCATGCTGTCCGACTTCATTGGCTTAAATGTACCCGCCGTACTCATCTTAAACCTTATGGATGTTGCCGAAAAGCTTGGAAAGAAAATAGATGCAAAGGCAATAGAGAATAGACTTGGTATTCCTGTCATTCCTTTTGTTGCCGCAGATAAGTCTTACTATCCAAAGCTTTTAGAAACTCTCAAAAAAGCACTTACGGAAAAGAAACTTATTTCTGCTGATATGTTTGAAACTTATTATGCAAACGAAACCGAAATACCGTTCTATGCAATAAAGGAACTACTTACAGACTGTGAAACAGACTTCCGTTCTTCCTCCTGGCTTACAATTAAATGTATTGAAAACGACAAAAATATTCTGAATTACTGCAAATCTCAATTAACAAAAGAGAATTATGCCGCGCTAAACTCTCTAGTTTCCAATATTAGACGAGGTAATCTGCATACAGGAAACTGTAAATTTGCAATGATTCATGATTTACTGAAATCAGCAGTTAATTCATCTGGACTAAAACCTACACTCAGTAAATTTGACCGTATTGCCACCAGCAGAATCTGGGGTAAGCCTTTAGCTATTGGTATTATGCTTTTAGCATTTATTGTATCCATGATTTTGGCAATGCCACTTATGGGTATTGGTAGCGCCATTCCGGCACTGTTATGTGAACCCTTATACAACCTGCTATCAGGCATAGGTGTTCCCGCCATTATTACTTCCTTTGTCAGCCAGCTTGTTCCAAATATTCTAAGTTTTGCATTTTCCATGTGCAGCTTTGTTATGGCAGTTACATTTATCTTCTCTGCCATGGAAGAAATTGGTTATATGGCTCGTATGGCATTTGTTTTTGACTCTCTTATGTCAAAGCTTGGACTCCAAGGCAAAAGTATCTGTGCTTTCCTTATGGGATTTGGTTGTACCATAGGTGGTGCTGCAGGTACAAGAATTATTGATAACTGGGGACAGAGAATTTTAGCAATTGCTCTTGTATGGTCCGTCCCTTGTGCTGCTACATGGGCAGTTATGCCAACACTGGCACAAATATTCTTCGGAGACAGCACCATACTTGTTTTAATCGCTATTTTACTCTTCATGTTTATTATGATGGCAATTACCGCAAAAGTATTCGGTAATAAACTGGCTCCCAAGGAAACCCGTGTTGGTATGATTATGGAATTGCCTCCTTACCACAAACCAAAGTGGGGACATATCATTCGCACCACTTTATCAAAGGGTCTGGATATTTTCTGGCGTGCTATTAAGGTAATTACTGTCGTTTCTGTTGTATTTTGGCTTCTTTCCTACACAAATACAGGAAATGTGGAAGACAGTATTATCTATAAAGTTGGTATCTTTATTGAACCATTTACAAAACTTTTCGGTTTAAGCTGGCAGACTTTTATGGCATTTGTCGCTTCCGCAATCAGTAAAGAAGCTGTGCTCGGTGTACTTAGTGCCCTTTATACCGGCTCCGGAGATGTTTTTACTGCAACCTTCGGTACTGTTGGCACTGCAAGCCTTAGTGAAATTCTTCCACAGGTTATTTCAAAGCCTGAAGCATTGGCATTTATTTTTGCCTGCACCTTCAATATGCCTTGCCTGGTGGCTCTAGCTTCTACTCACAGAGAAAGTCATTCTTTGAAATGGACAGTCAGAATTGCTTTATACTATACTGTCATGGCTCTTCTTCTCTCCTGCATTGTATATCACATCGGTCTGGTGGTGTTCTAAAATGCCGGAGAAAATATTAGAATTATTAAAAACCTGTAGTCTTACAAAAGAGCAGATTGCCGAAAGGCTGAACATTTCCTTACCAGAACTGGAAGCTGTTATGGATTATTTACAACAGATGGGATTTATTAAATCCACAAGCATTACACCTACTCAAGGCGGATGTTCGACTGATTGCAGTGGCAATTGCGGAAAATGTTCCGGTTCATGTAATACCTTATCTAATTCCAGCTATATCGTCTGGGAACTTCTATAATAAAAACGGTTGCATTAAGTCTTGTAGGCTTAATGCAACCGTTTTTATATTCTGCTAAATGAGATTTCATTTTTTCCTTTCCATGTGCTGTTAACCAATCACCACCCCATTTCCGCTAGCCATCGTTTGACTCTTTCCTCTCTGTCTTTTTCCTCCGGTATCTCTTTCAATGATAATTCTCCTTTGATACTGCCGTCCAAAAGATACAAAATTCTGCCACATCTTGCTGCAACCTTGCTGTCATGAGTTACCATAAAGATAGTGGTGTTTTCCTTGTTCAATCGGTTAAATTCCTCCATAACTCCCTGTGCTGCACTCTGGTTAAGAGCACCAGTGGGCTCATCGGCAAACAATATTTTGGGATGATTCATCATACTCCTGCAAATGCAGGCTCTCTGAAGTTGTCCGCCGGATACCTCTGTAATTTTCCGTCCCGCCAGTTCCTCAATCCCCATCTTCCGCATCAGCATCCGCGCCCTGTGCTCCATTTCTTTCCTAAAAGACTTTCCTTTTTTCAGCCGACAGGCAGGTAGCATGATATTATCTATCAGAGCTAAGTTTTTCAACATATTCATTTGCTGAAAGACAAAACCCATCTGGGAAAGCCTTAGCCTTGCCCGGTTATCCTCCGATAAACTGCATATTTCTGTACCGTCCAACCACACTTCACCCGAATCAGAACTGTCCATACCGGACACCTGATAAAGCAAAGTGGACTTTCCCGAACCGGAAGGTCCCATAACTGCCACCATTTCCCCCTGGTTTATGATAAAACTGATATCTTTAAGTATTCCATCCTTACAAAGATTCTTAACAGCCAACAATTCTGACATAATTCTTTACTCCTTTCCCATACAGCATTCATTTGCCCTGATATTTTTAATTTCCAACAGTCCAATAAAGATGGCGCAACATACTGTTACGGCCGTAACAGCAGGAACTCCGATACATACTATTTTATAGTCAATTAGGAAAGAAAAACCCGCTGCCCCAAGAGTTTTTAAAAGAAGTCCTGCCAGTTTCTCACCTAATAAATTTGCAGATAAAATCCCTACTAAGATACCCACCAACATTACCGGAAGATACCCAAGTAAGTACATCCTCTTAACATCCTTGCCTGTAAATCCGATAGCTTTTCTTAGCGAAATATCATAACGCTCCTTTGCCACAAGCAAACGAGTAAACAAGAATACTACCACAAATATCACTAAAACCGCTGCCAAAACTGCCATCTGGGCTGCCATGCGGATTTCACCAATTGTCTGCCCATAAGTATTGTCCACATATTTCTGAATATCTACTGCCTTTGCACTGATGCAGGCGTCAGATAAGATTTCTGTATACTCCGATAACCATTGTTCCTTTTCGGCACCGTCCTTCAATGAAACATAAAACACGCTCCACATAAGAGGCCCATCATCGTGAAGATATGCGGCTTTCGCCGTCTTTCCTCCGTTTGTGATATCCGAGTAGATTCCACAGACAGTGTATTCCTGCGTTTTTTCATCACTGGAAAGTAACATTCTATCTCCCACAGCTAATCCCAATTCATCTGCACACAAATAAGACAATGCTATCTCATTTTTCTCTTTTGGTGCTTCTCCCTCTGCATAGGTAACAGGAAAAGTGGTGTGAATGCCCTGTTCCACCTGTAAGCTGGTATGAGAGCCGTTCGGCAGAACAGCCCGACATGAGGTAGTTCGCAACGTAACAAAACGTGCTATCTGTTCATCCTCCGCCAAAAGCTTCTCCACCTGTTCGGTCCTACCTGCAATCTCCTCTGTCTGACGGATATCTAAACGAATTTCCCCATCTCCAATTCCCATGTAAGTAACAAAACGAGAGGATGAAATCGTACTTAGAAGATTCTGAGGCAATATCATCATAAATACTCCCAATGTAATTACCAGAGTAACAATCAAATACTGTGAGGAAGGAAGATATTTCTTTTTTCTCTCCCCATACTGTCCGGTAAGTGCCTCTACCGCTGATAATTTTTCCGTGCGTTTTAACGTTCTCCTAACTGACAGAAGCAAAATGCCTTCCGTTAATGCCACACCTGCGAAAGCCATAAATATTTCTGGTAATCCGTTATCAGATGCTCCATATAATTCCTGTATTTGTGTAGATATTCTCCCCTTTACCAAAAATGCCAAAAGCAGTCCAAAGGCAGCGCCTAATCCGGATAGTGCCAAAAATTTTATATAATAGAGCTGTCGGATATCACCTTTAGATATTCCAATGGCCTTCAGCATTCCGATTTCTTTTCGGTCTGCCACAAGCTGTGTCAGCAGCGTAAACCGAATGCAAAGCATAGAAATCATTAACAACCCAACACTTACCAGAAGAATAATCAATATCATCAACCCATCCGAAAGTGCATTCATCATGCGAATAAGAGGTTTTGTAATCGCCGGTCCATTGGAAGGTAAGCCGGCATCTGTGTATTCCGTAACAAATGCATTTATGTCTGCTCCCTCCCGCAGCAGAAATTCAATCAAGTATTCCTCATTTCCTGCCACTTTCAGCCTTTTATAATCGGATGGACTCACCAGAAAACGCTTTGAAGACGCCATCATGGAATTCATCTGAGAATCTCTTAAAAACCCGGCAATCGTGAAATTATTTTTACCCATCTGCACAGTTTCTCCCACAGCAAGATCGTATTCCTGCCGATAGCAGACCGGAACATAAATCTCACCGTCAGAAACTTTAATAATTTTATTCTCCAAATCCAGAAGATAATCAAAACTTCCACTCTGTACACATACACCGTTATCCTGAGTGCTGTCTGCCAGAGAATGACCGTCCAGAATAATAGAGCTGTTCTCCAAATTCAGAAAGTTTAAAGTCTGATAATCACGTACCTGCTCATTTTCTTCTGCAAACCGCACAAGCTCTTCCTCTTGAAGCTCTCCGGCGTGCATTTGCAGAAAATCCGGCGTCTGTGCCTTTTCCATCAATGTATCTACGGAAGCCATAAGACTGCCAAAGAGAAAGCAGGTCAATGCAACCATAAATGCACATACCGCCATAAAAAGCCAGGTTGTGACAGCCAAAAGACGGTTACCTTTGATATCATTCCATAGAATTTTTTTTTTCATGATGTACTCCTTTCACCGGTTTTTGGTATTCTCTTCTCCAATTCACGCACTGATTTGATGGGATAGATAGCCAACGCCATGATACCAAGCAACACCCCTGAGACCATGATGACCGCTGCGGCACCTCGTCCAACTCCAAGTTGAAATTGCTCCCCAATCCCATCTGCCAGAACACCAGCCAAACCATAAGCCACTACATAACCGATCTGGGATAAAAATCCAATGAATCCCCATGCCCTTCCTTGTAATTCATCCGCAATGTTTGTCCTTATAAGAAAATCCAGACAATTATTGGCAAAAGGAAGCATGGCAAAGAATAAAAATCCTGCAACACAGATTAGATAGATATTTTCCTTTAATCCGAAGATAATCATAGCGATACCCGCTATGGTGAGGGATACAGATAAGATTTTCAAATACCCCTTTTTAATCCCTTTGACTCCCAAAACCAAACTGGAAACCAGCATTCCGCTGGCACAGACTGTTTCCCCAATTCCTAAAGTGATACTGTTCTCAAAATCTAAAATCAGCGGCTCCGCCAAAATTTGAAAGGCTCCCATAAAACAGGTCATGACAGAAGATAGCAGAATCAAAAGAAAAACTCCTCTCTTTTCCGTAACAGCCTGCCATCCCATTCGCAGCGCTTTAAAAAATGGCTCCTTTTCCTCTGTCGTCTTTTCTGTCAGTCCTTTCCTAACTACACCTGTACAGATTACTGTCAGAAAAAACGTACAGATATCAAGAATCAATAGCAATCGGATATCCGATACTGTTAAAAGTACACCTGCAAGAATAGGTGAAATGAGATATCTGGCACTTCCCGCAATGCTGACCATCCCGCTGGCTCTGGAATATTCCTCCGCATCTAAAAGGTCTGTCACTGTGGCACGATAGGAAGGTTCCAGCAGAGAAGAAAAAACTGCACTCACTGTCACGCCGATGCAAATTTCCGTAAGACTAGCTCCACCTCTTAACATACAAAACAGAATAAACAGGATACCCACCGCAGAGCAACCATCTCCAAGCATCATCAGCAATCTTCTGTCATAACGGTCTGCCAGAACACCGGCAGGAACACTCAAAAGCAGTGTAGGCAAAAACGCCAGAAGGGTGACGAGAGCCATGTCTGTTGCACTTCCGGTCTGCTCAAACACATAGACCCCCAGACCGAAACTGGTCAATCCTCCGCCTATGGAGGACACAAATTCCCCTGCCCATAATAAAAGAAAACGATTAAAATTTTGTTTGCTACTCATGATTTTCTCCTTTCATTTCGACCGACTGTCCGTCGGTAATGATGTAAATAATAATAGAAAGCATCATATACTGGCTTTCTATTATTGTATCGTTTACCACGCTATCCCTAATTGTCTTTTCTTATCATCCCGCTTCCAAGAAAAATCTCCATGATTACCTCTTGCAGACTGCCTTCCTTCATTCCCATGAGCCGCTCCACATTATAGATAAACCCTGCAATCTTCTTCTCCCTTTGCTTTTGACTATTTCCTGCCATATTCAATTCATCAAAAGCGGTATTTGCATAGAGCATCGTCATCTCCACCACCGATTCCGGATACTGTGTACAACAGATTCCCTGTTCTATAGCTTCCTCTACCAATTCCGTAAGAATCGGATTGATTCCCATTAACAATGTGGTCTGCATCTTCTGATGCATCAGTGCATTTTGTGGACGGTGTACCTGTTCCATTACTTCATGTCCAATCTTCGTCTCCACATTCAAAGACATAATGGATTTTGTAAGACGTTCCAGCACCGGCAGTTCTTTATTCCTTGCAATCTCTCTTGCATCCTGCATCAAGCGGTTTGTGATTCGCTCAATCACACCATCTAGAATTTCTTCCTTAGATTTGAAATGATAGTAAAGAGTTCCTCTTGCAATTCCTACTGCCTCCAGTATGTCACCTGTGCTGGTGTTGTCAAATCCCTTGGCAGCAAACAACTTTTCTGCTGCATCCAGGATTTCGTCTTTTCTTTCTTCCGCTTCCTTTACTACTCGCATATTCCTCTTCCTTGCTTTTCAATAAAGTCCTTAGACCGACTACCTGTCGGTTATAGTATATACAATATTGTGCCAGCTGTCAACTTGCTTTTTATTACAAGTTATTTATATTCAAAATTTTAGATACTTTACACATATTTTCTAACCTTACTGGAATTCAAATTCTTGCGTGCTTACAATCTCTCCGTAAACCTGGGAGTTTCAATTGCCCTTCTAATTTCAACATAAATCCAACATTAAATATCAAACCAATAAAAAGGTCTTTTCTTAATTTTTTCAACCCCTATACTTTCAGCCAACCGAATAGAACCCGTATTTGACTCTACACAATCCCAATGAGGTATCAAATCGCATTCAATGCAACGCTTTACAAATGCGCTTGTAAGTGCTATGGCAACTCCTCTTTTTCCATGTTCTTCTAATACTTCGATATCAATCGGTATATATTTTTCATATTTTCCACCGGCTGTAGATAGACCATTATTTCTACAAAAGTCTACTAATTCTTCTTTGAGCCAATAAAAATCACGAAAAGTTGTACTATCTAACTGTCTATTCAATGTAGGTCTTTCTTGCATTTATTGTTCCTCTGGAATGTAATCTAAAAACGCTTTGCCTTGAACGGGAATCCATATTTCAATAATCGATTC
>JAFQUB010000042.1 GCA_017408735.1 Lachnospiraceae bacterium | reverse complement strand
CCACCAGTCGGTTACAAACATCATATTTATACAGTTCCTCCTGCTTTTCCGTCAGTCTGCGGATGCGGTTGTCTGCTTTGTCATAAGTGAATTCTTCCATGCCTTGTGGGTATTCTACCTTCACCAGGCGGTTTAAGGTATCGTACTGATAGCTGGTCTTTCCGATCAGTGCTTCTTTGCGGATTCTGTTTCCATTTCCATCATAGCTGTAGTGGTAGTCTGCCAACAGTGTCATGTTGTTGGTATCTTTCCTCGGAATACCGAACCGGATTCGTTTATCTTCCTCCACTTCTCCTGCCATCTTCGTCCACTGACGGGTCAGATTCTTGTCTTTGTCATACTCGTAGTGGGTGGTTAGCTTATCTCCTACACTCAGGCTCTTTATCGTACCGTTGCTGTGGTAACGGTATCCGGCACTAAACTTATTATCTCGAATCTCCTCTAATAAATCAAGATCGTTGTAGGTATAAGTGGTACTTTTTCCGGTGATGTCGCTTTGGCGTACTTTGTTACCATTTAAATCGTACTGGAAACTTAACAAGACTTTTCCACTGGCTTTCTTTTCATGTAACCTTCCGTCCGGATAGTAAGTGTAGTCATATCGCATTCCGCCACCGATGGCGAAAGCAAGGCTTCCGTCTTTTCGGTAGCCGTAGATTTCCTGTAGTCCGCTTTCTTTGTGTTCCCTGCGTATTGGGTCATGGTACATATTGTAGTACAGATGGGTTTCACTGCCGTTGCGGTCACGGTGGCGGTTTAGTCTTCCTTCGATGTCGTAGTTAAAGTACTCGGTGTTTCCGCCGGCATCAGTAAATCTGTCTTTTTACCACTCTCGACTACATTCCTATTACACGGTTTTCAACCAGCTACGCTTTTGATATGCATAGCTGGTCTTTATCATAAGAATAATATTACAGGTAGAAAAAAGAGATATCTTTGATTATATCAACATCTTCTTTGTCATAATCTTTTTTCTTTCCTTTACTTATTTCTGAAAGAATATATTTAGTACTATCAGTATCTTGTATAGCCAACTCCACTAAATCATTTCTTTCATCTAAATATTTGCCGACTAAATATTTTAAATTTTGTATCAACATTTTTTCATCCATAATTAATCATCTATTATGTCAACATTTTTAAAATAAATCTGTCCTTTATAAATAAATTGTTGACAGCCTCCTTTCCCATATTCTGGATAACACCTTGTAAATGGTTCTAAACCTGGTCCTTTATCACCATATGCCTTAGGAACATACATTCCGTCAATAACTTGTAATGTATCAAACTCGCCTCTTAGTTTACAATTACTCCATTCAGGTGCTATCTGAAATGCATCTTGCACAGCACTTGCAGAATCATATTTTCCAAATCCAAAATATGAACCTGGAGCACTCATTGACTCCATCGTCTGTTCAGCATATTTACTATCCATATATCTATATCCTGTTGCAGGTACAACATCACCACTAGGAGTTACATAAAAGTCTGTGTTTTTACCACTCTTATTAGTCCTTCGATATCGATGAAGTTCCTTATATTCTTCCTTTGTGAGTGTTCTGTTTTTTTCTTTTCTTCTAACTTTCTCGCTTTTTCTTCACAGATATGTCCACTCGGGTCTTCATACCCTATCGGCAAATTCCTACAGTACGCATACAGATTTAATCCGTCACCATAGTAGGTATCTTCCTGCGTAAATCTTCCAATTACAGGGTTGTAGTATCTAGCTCTTAAATAATACTGCCCGCCTATCGGGTCAAAGATTTCTCCGTTATATCCAAAGCGGTTCTCTACATCTTCCTCTTTAACTTTGAAATCTCCAAACGCCCCATACTCGTAGTAATTCTTTAAGGCATATTCGCCGTTTCCGCCTTCACCCAAGACATGGGTAATACTACCCTGTTCATCACCAGCATAGTGGTAGTACGTTCTGGCACTTTCGCTGTCCGATGCTACTAAATCGTATCCTCGAATAAAGCGGATTACATTTCCGTCTTCCTTTTCCTCTGCAACAACCTCTCGGTCTGCATACAGGAACTTCACAAGATTTCCGTTTTCTTCCATTTCATGGCGAAGTCCTTCTCCATCATAATGATTGACCTGCACCTTACTTTCGAAGTTTACGATTTTCTTCTGACGGTTAAAGCCATCATAAGAATAAATACTCTCCTGTCGGTTCTCTCCTGTCTTTCGTTCTTCACGAAGCAGATTTCCTTGGTTGTCGTATTGGAAGGTTGAGGTTTTGTATGGTACTACTTGTCCTTCCTTTGACAACGATACCTGCGGTTTCTTGATGTTCAAGATGTGACCTTGCGTACTTCCTGCATTGTTTCCTGCGGTTTCATGCACTGCTGTTATGCTGTCTGCCAGTCTTCTGGTCTGCTTTTCCACCAACCGGTTACAAACATCATATTTGTACAGTTCTTCCTGCTTTTCCGTCAGTCTGCGGATTCGGTTGTCTGCCTTGTCATAAGTGAATTCTTCCATGCCTTGTGGGTATTCTACCTTCACCAGTCGGTTTAAGGTATCGTACTGATAGCTGGTCTTTCCGGTCAGTGCTTCTTTGCGGATTCGGTTTCCATTTCCATCATAGCTGTAGTGGTAGTCTGCAAGAAGCGTTTTCTTTTCACTATCCATTGCCGGAATACCTAACCGGATTCGTTTATCTTCCTCCACTTCTCCTGCCATCTTTGTCCACTGGCGGGTCAGGTTTTTATCTTTATCGTATTCATAGTGGGTAGTTAGTTTATCTCCTACACTCAGGCTCTTTATTGTACCGTTGCTGTGGTATTGATATCCGGCACTGAACTTATTATCTCGAATCTCCTCTAATAAATCAAAGGCGTTGTAGGTATAAGTGGTGCTTTTTCCGGTGATGTCGCTTTGGCGGATGCGGTTTCCGTTTAGGTCATACTCATGTACTTATGTGGAGACTTAATTAAAATTACTCATGCAACATTGCAATCAATTCCTCAAAATTGTTGCACACATATTTTACATAACTTTCTTCATGACTCCAAAACACAATCTCGTAAGCATTCTCCCTAAAAGAATAACAAAATAAGTTCCCGAAAGGGTCTTCTGCTATAGGTACAAGATTAGAATCTCTAAAATTCTCAATATCACTAATTATATCAAGAATAAAACTTGTATCCTCTTCCAGAAAACTCACTAAATTATTTAAGACTTCCTCTTGTCCTTCAACTGTTATTTTATTTGGTTTCGGATATCCCCCATCATATTTTTTAATATTAGTAACAAAGTCTTGGGGAAATTTAATTTTAAGTTCTGTTTCAACCACTTTAATATTCTCATCTGACACGATATTATTGTCACAAATCCATTTCATATTAACCTCCTAATTTCCAGGTCCCCAGATACTAAATCCACCTATATGTCCTGTTTGCCTATGTATCTTTCTATCAACAAGTTGCATTACGCCAGCATCTTGATGATGATGCCATGTATATGCTTTAGGCACTCCTCCCTCTTTAAATATTGCTATTTCTGCTTCTGTAAATTTACTTCTAAGATTACTATCATTCATAATATCATTATAAAGTGCCTTACTTGCTCTATCAAAATGTGTACCTCTTGACTTCATATAATCTTGCGGGTCAAGTGTTGTATTATATTTTGAATCAAATATTGGGAATCCATTTGAATCAAATTTCACACCTGAAACGGGATGAGTTTTTCCTGCTAAATCCATTCTTCCTACAGAAGAATTACCACTCTTTCCCGCACCTTTTTTCGCCGCTTTTTCTTCACGTTTAGCCTTCGCCTTTTCATAGCGTCGCATCTGTGCTTCTTCTTTTTCATACTGTTTTCTTGCTTTCGGGTCTAGGGAATCAACATCAACGCCTTCGTGTTCCCTTTTTAAACGATTATACTTTTGTTCACAAATCGTTCTCCAGTGTCCACTCGGGTCTTCATACCCTATCGGCAGATTCCTACAGTACGCATACAGATTCAGTCCATCTCCATAGTAAGTATCTTCCTGCGTAAATCTTCCAATCACCGGGTTATAGTATCTTGCTCTTAAATAATACTGCCCGCCTATCGGGTCAAAGATTTCTCCGTTATATCCAAAGCGATTTTCGACTTCTTCCTCTTTGACTTTGAAATCTCCAAATGCTCCATACTCATAGTAGTTCTTTAGGCTGTATTCACCAGTTTCATCTTCACCCAAGACAT
>JAFQUB010000015.1 GCA_017408735.1 Lachnospiraceae bacterium | reverse complement strand
TATCGGTATTATGTGGGATTTTGATAAGAAAAAAATGTGCGGAGTAAAACCGCACATTGAAATAGACACTATGAAGGAGACGTCGGATTTAATCTGCGGTAAATTTACAGCAGGTAGAAATTATAATTTGACGCGTGACATTATAAGGGATTGTATTTTCTTGAAAAGGGTGATAATGTATCAGCTGCTTTGGAATTTGGGAATGCAAATGACTATGAAGATGCAAATGACCAAATAATGTCAATAGGAGAACATTTGGTTAATGATGGGAATTTTGAAGATGCTATTACTGTTTTTAACTGTGCAACTAATGGTTCAAAGAATTCATATTTTCAATATGCTACAGGAATGATAAATGTTGAAAATAAAAACTATAAGGATGCTATGGCGAACTTTGAAAAAGCAGGTAATATTTTAGGGGCAGATGAACTATATAAAGAATCGGCATATAATTATGCCACTAGCCAAATGATTGAAAAACAATATAGTAATGCTATAGTGTACTTAGTGGAAATACCAGATTATAAGGATTCAAGTGATTTAGTAAAAGCTTGTAAGCTTATGAATGCAAAGAATAAGATGAATGCAGGAGATTTAATACAAGCTAAGAAAGACTTAGAAACACTTCCAGAAGATTTCTCATATAATAATGTTAAAGTATCTGAACTTCTTAAAAAATTGAATGAAAACATTAATTGGGTAAACATCTGTGGAAAATGGAATTCTAAATCTGGAAAAGCGGCGTCTGATTGTACATCACGTACTACGGGGAGAAACATGGGAACATGGTCAAATGAAATTATAGAAAATGCATGTTCATTGGATATTAAGTGTATATTAAATGAAGATGGGACAGTAAATGTAATAGGTAGCGGCTCCATATTTGTTTTTGAAAATTGGTCTACATTGCAAATAGGACTTGATTATAATACAAACCATTCAGTTTCATTTAATAAAAAGGTTGATGCAGTATCAGATTTTGGAACAGCGGTTGAAATAAATGATACTATATCAATTACATTTGTAAAAGATAAAATTTTGTTAAAGTACAAGAAAAATGACGATAATTCTTCGGCTAACTTTACATATTGCTATACAACAAATGTTGAATATGTGAAATAAATGTGTCGAACTGAAACGTAATAGTTTGTAACAAAGGAGAAAAGATATGGCAATTATTAAATGTAGTGAATGTGGAAAAGAAATTAGTGATAAGGCTAAAAAGTGTCCTAAGTGTGGTCATCCGGTAAAAAATAGATTAAAAGTTGTTGTTATAATTGTTTTATTATTCATATTGGTTCTTGTATCTATTATTTCAGTGATAACAATAAAGAATAAGTTACTCGGCGTGGAGCAGTTAGTGAATACGGTTGAAGTTGGAACGAAGGTTGATTATGGCGAAGTTGTAAAGTTAAATAATGATAAAGCAGTATTGACTATTGATGATAGCAATGTAGATATAAGTAAAACTGGAAAGTACTATTTAAAATGCATTGTTCAATATGGGAATTTTTCAATGAATCATAATTTTTTAATTCATGTTGTAGATACAACAGTTCCTAAAATTAGTGGACAAAGTGTTGTTGTCGTTCCTAAATTTGAAAAGATTAAATGGTCAGACTATTATACAGTGGAGGACTATGACGAAGGCTTAGAAGAAAGTATAACCACAGATGAAGAAATTGATACAAACAATGAAGTATCTAAGACAATAACATTAAAAGCAACTGATAAATCTGGCAATATAGGAACACTAGACATAAAATTAAAAGTAATGGATTTAAGCCAAGAAGAAAAGATTTTTGTTAAAGTTGTTAATAAGTATTTGGCAGAACATAACAAAAAATTATATGTAGAGAGTAGCTACGGAATGGTTTATAAGACTGTTGGAGCAACTAATGGTGTGTCTTATTATGTATATTTAACAGATAGTAATATTTATGCAATTTATTCAGATGGTAGTATAAAAGAGTATACTGCTACACAGGCAGGTGGAAGTACTACGTACACTTTATTTAAGTATGCACTCCTTACAGATGGAGAGATGGTAGGTGCTGAAATTGTACAGTAAATGTTAGGAAGATATAATCAGAGGGTATACGAACATGGGAAGAGAACAATTACAAGGTGAGCCTTGGCATTATGAACAGATGAAAAAGACCTGCAAAGAAGGGAGCAAATACTGCATATATAATAAAAAAGATGTATGCTCTAATACTGCCAGTGATACTTATAAAAGGGAGTGCACTGGAAAGGGAGCGTGTATGTTATTTGAGCCCAGAACGGGTTCGCCCAAAATTTATTCAACAAAATGTATTCAAAAGAATGACATAAAGAAAAATGGTGCGGAGGAAAAAACTATGGATAATGTGCAAAAGAAAAACAATGACAAAGCTGAAAATTTTATTAGGTTGGCAAATAAGAGAACTAATAAAATCATTGAAGATATTGAAATTCTTGGAAATCTTGCGAATAAAAACCAATATGAATACACTGATGAGCAAGTAGAAAAGATTTTTGATGCAATTGATAAAGAACTTATAGCAACAAAAGAAAGTTTTAAAAAGAAGAAACCAGTAAATAAATTTTCATTATAAAAATAGGGATTCGGCAAAATGCCGAGTCCTTTATTTTGGGCAATTACATTTATTGGGTATAGGTATATATAGTAGGTACTTAAATTTTTAGGATAGAGACCTACCCCTATAAGTACTTCGGTATTGAAAATTCCAAGTAACCTGTGAGTACATCTACTAGCGGTATTCTGGACAAAATAATTTTTTTTCAAAAATGTAAACTCACCCGGGCATACTTCGACCGCTGCATCACAGAAAACCATCATATCATTAGGGAAAAACACGTTATATGCCTAAATAAGCGACTTTCAATATTTACCCTAAGAAGATTACACCCAAAGCATAAAAAGCCGAAAATAAGCCCTAAAACGTGCATAAAGTCCTTTAAATACACCTGAAAATGATATGGTATGGTTCTGATTTTTCAGTGGGTGTATAAATGAAGCAACTAGGAGTATATGTGAAAAACAATCCTTGCATTTAGTTTTTGACACCCCTCATTACATAAGAAAAGGTTAAGGGTATTATTCAACCCTTAACCTTATTTTTTATGCTGTGAATGATTTGAGAATGAAGAAGCACACAGAGAGCAGTTAGAAGAACAGAATATGTTAATGTGGATGAATGGAATGTATATTTCTAATGCGATTATGTCTACGATAGGTAATAGCGGGTGGTTTAGAGGGAAAAATTCTGAACCTAACGAATATCCTAAAGAACCGTTTAATTTATTTGGAAATAATACAGGTGAAATAACAGAAGAAGAAAAACAGCGAGAAGTTAATAAGTTCTTTGCTCAGGAATCTGCTAGAAGAGCAAACTGGAAAAGAACGCACAGAAAGTAAATTTAAGGGAAATAGGTGTCAAAACCTATTTCTTTTTTGCTTCCATAGTTGGAAATATTTGTTATAATAAACATATGGAGGCGATTGTTATGGGAAATACATGGAAATGTTTGCAGTGCAGAAAAGTAATAGATAGGAAGTTTAATAAGTGTGATGCTTGCGGATATATGAGATATGGGAAAAATAATGAGTATGCTCCAACAGCGGAAGCATATCGGATGGCGAGAGAGGTTTTGCGGGCATCGCAAAAAAAGCAAAAGAGAAAAAAAGCAAAGCAAAGCATGCATACGGACGAAGAAATACTTGCACTTGGATTATATCCCGATGACGAAGGATATAAAATGAGTTTGATATCAAGAATATTGGGAAAATAAATTAGCATCTACTACGGTAGGTGCTTTTATTATGTCTAAAATCGGATGCCGCAAGAGGTATTGGGTGTCCGGAAAAGTTATAAGGTTGTGAAGTTATGGGAACTGAAATCGACCGCTTAGAGGTTCAAGTAGAAGCCTCGGCAACAAAAGTGAATAATGCGTTGGATAATCTTACTAAGAAGTTAGAAGCACTTTCGGGTTCACTGTCAAGAATAAATGGAAGTGGACTAACAGGGCTTGCTAATGGCGTGCAAAGACTCGGAACAGCAATGCAGTCAATGAACAATGTGAGAACAGCTGATTTCTCACGCTTGGCAAGAAATATTGAAAAAATGGGTAATAAGGGAGTTCAAAATGCAGTAACTAATATTCCGGCATGGATATGATACACTCTCAAATGGAGCATTAGAAAGTGAAATGTTCAAATATAACTATAGAAAAGAACATAAACCATGCTTTTAGAAGAGTGATTATTGATGAGCTAGGGAATGTAAGTAGTAGAGGTAAAAGAATCAATAAATCACTGTTTGTTTTGCGATTGCTTTGATTGATTATGATGAAGAAAAAATTTGTGATATGGGAAATGTTGCTAGAGAATTTGCTTATTATTTGGATGAAAGTAAATTTGATGTGGCAAACGTTTATTATTTGAAAGATAGCACGATGCCCTATGTGAAAACGTTTATTGATAAATATTACAGTTAGGAGCGTAAAAATAAAAAAATAGTTTTGGAAAATTTTAAATGTTTTCAAACTCAAGAAATTGATACAAAAAAGTTGAATATATTTTTCGGTGTAAACTCAGGAGGGAAATCTTCGGTGTTACAAGGATATTTATTAAGTATGGAGGCGTTTCAAAACATACATGATGAAGGAACAATCGATTTGACGAATAGTAAATATAATATGAATCTATATTCATTTGAAGAAATATATTATGACGAATCGGAAGAAGAAAGCATTAGAATTAAGATATATGAACAGGACGGGTTAAGTGAGGTGGAATTTACGTCAGAAGAAGGAGATAATAACCTAAGATTTAAAATAGGGTCAAGAAAGAGTTTAAGCAACATAGAACAAATATAGGATATGGAGAAGCATATTTAAAAGAAAGGTATGGCTGTAATTGAGAAGAAACAAAAAAATGACTTGCATTCTCATTTACATTTGATTACAATAGAACTGAGCTTGAAAATTCAGGATGTTATCATCCGTCCAAAATACGTGGAGGTCAAAATGAGAAAAAAATCACATATATCTTTAGCCAGATATATTGTTGGAACCATGGGAGTGGAAGAATTAAGAGAGCATAAAAAAGCTTTTTATCTTGGTAGCATTCTTCCTGACTGTAAACCTTCTTTTCTTACAAAAAGACACGAAATTAACGGAACTTTTGATGATGTAAAGCGTTATATCTTTGACCTGACAACATTTTGTGATATTTCTGCAAGGAATTCCAGAGCATATTTTAGGAATTTAGGGCAGGTAATCCATTATATTGCTGATTATTTTACATTTCCTCATAATGATATTTATCAGGGAAGTATCAAAGATCATTGTATGTACGAGAAAGAACTAAAGCATACTTTAAATGAGTATATTAAGAGCGGAGAAGCGGAAAAAAACAAGAGAGAAGCGCAGAATTTTAAAACACCGGAATCATTACTTGATTATGTATTGAAAGCTCATGAGGAATATTTGAAAGTAAAGAAAACGGTGGCAGAGGATTGTAAGTATATTGTAAAGATATGCCATACCGTAGTGGAAGCAGTAATTAATCTCTTAAATCAGAAACTGGAAAAGAATTATATGCCGGTAATTGTTTAGAATTCATAAAGAAATAAAAAAAATCGCTGTAAGCAAGCTTACAGCGATTTTTTCGGGTTGGGCTATTCTTATTAAAAAATAGTCAGCAGCTCGTACGGGAATCGAACCCGTGTTTCCGCCGTGAGAGGGCGGCGTCTTGACCTCTTGACCAACGAGCCATATCACAATTTAATATTATAGTCCAATATTTCTTTGAAGTCAAGCGGAAAATGTGAAAGACCGGACTAGTCAGAAGAAAAACTCTTTGGTATAATAATAGACAGCAAACTACAAAAGGAGAGAAATTATATGAACATCACACTTACCGGTAATTTGGGTTCAGGAAAGACCACCATCTGTAATATTTTAAAAGAGCGTGGTTATGAAATTGTATCTACAGGAAAAATTTTCAGACAGATTGCAGAGGAAAAAAATGTGTCTGTAATTGAATTAAATAAAATGGCAGAACAGGACAGAAGCATAGATGACTTGCTGGACAATAAAACAGCAGAGCTTGGAAAGACTTTAGACCGCGTGGTGTTTGATTCCCGTCTGGCATGGAATTTTGTGCCAGATAGTTTTAAAGTATTCTTACTGGTGGAAACAGATGAAGCGGCAAAGAGAGTATTTAATGATAGCGAGCGAAATGCGGAAAGCTATGTATCTGTGGCAGAAGCAAAAGACGGCTTAGTTAAAAGAGCAGGATTAGAAAAAGCAAGATTTCAGGATTTATATCAAATTAATTACTATGATGCTTCCAACTACAATTTGGTAATTGAAAGCACCATGGCAAAACCGGAAGACATTGCAGATGAAATTATAAAACAGTATGAACAGTATGAAAAACAGGCATTTTCGACTAAGGTGTTAATCAACGGCAGAGAAAAAGCAGGTTATGTGGAATATACAAGGGAAGCATTTGCAGAAGCACAGAAAGAGAGCCCGTTAGGATTTTTTATGGAATTTTAGTAACAGTTTACTCCTTCTAGGTCTGAACGGTTACCGGAAAAATCAAAAAATCGGAAAAAATAAAAAACACTTGAATTAAGGAATGAAAAGTGTTATACTACATAAGATGATTATAAAGAATGCAGCATGAGAGTGGGCGATACGTCCACTCTTATTTATGTATTGCAGAATAAGAACTTGAAACTTCCAGCATAATAGAAAGAAGGGATTACGTGTCAAAAAAGGAACAATATGAAGAGAGAACCGAAAGCCTGATTATGCCTATCATAGAGGAACATAATTTTGAACTGGTTGATGTGGAATATGTAAAAGAGGGCGGAAACTGGTATTTAAGAGCTTATATTGATAAAGAAGGTGGCATTACCGTGGATGACTGTGAAATCGTTAGTCGTGCATTGGGGGATTTGCTGGATAAAGAAGACTTTATCGAGGAAGCTTACATTCTTGAAGTGAGTTCACCGGGACTGGGAAGACCACTGAAAAAAGAGAAGGATTTTGCCCGTAGCATTGGCGAAGAAGTAGAAGTAAGAACTTATCGTGCCATCAACAAGAGCAAAGAATTTATCGGACTTTTGAAAGCCTATGATAAGGAAAGTGTAACATTACAGCTGGATGAAGAAAATGAAATGACAATATCAAGAACGGATATTGCACTGATTCGATTAGCATTTGATTTTTAGGATTTAAATTAGGAGGATAAGAAAAAAATGAACACAGAACTTTTAGAAGCATTAAACACACTGGAAAGAGAAAAAGATATCAGCAAGGAAACTATGCTGGAAGCCATTGAAAATTCTCTTATCATTGCGTGTAAGAATCATTTCGGAAAGTCTGATAATATTAAAGTAGAAATCAATAAAGAAAATGGCGAATTTAATGTATATGCAGAAAAAACCGTTGTGGAAGAAGTGGAAGATAATACCCAGGAAATCAGTCTGGTAGATGCAAAGCTTATCAATTCTAAATATGAATTGGGAGATATTGTAAATATCGAAGTAAAATCCAAAGAATTTGGTCGTATTGCCACACAGAGTGCGAAAAATGTAATCTTACAGAAGATTCGTGAAGAAGAAAGAAAAGTTCTCTACAATCAGTATTACGGAAAAGAAAAAGACGTAGTGACAGGTATTGTACAGCGTCAGGTTGGAAAAAATATTAGCATTAATCTTGGTAAGGCAGATGCCATGTTAAATGAAAATGAACAGGTAAAAGGCGAAGTATTTATGCCAACTGAAAGAATTAAAGTGTATATTTTAGAAGTAAAAGATACACCTAAGGGACCACGCATTCTGGTATCCAGAACACATCCGGAACTGGTAAAACGTTTGTTTGAAGCGGAAGTAACAGAAGTAAAAGACGGAACGGTAGAAATTAAGAGTATTGCCAGAGAAGCAGGTTCCAGAACAAAGATTGCAGTATGGTCAAACAATCCGGACGTAGACCCAGTGGGTGCCTGCGTTGGTATGAATGGTGCCAGAGTCAATGCCATTGTTAATGAATTGCGTGGAGAAAAGATTGACATTATTAACTGGAGCGAAAATCCGGCGGTATTGATCGAAAATGCGTTAAGTCCTGCAAAAGTAGTTTCCGTTATTGCAGATGCCGATGAAAAGACAGCAAGAGTTGTAGTACCTGATTATCAGTTATCTTTAGCAATCGGTAAAGAAGGGCAGAATGCGAGACTTGCAGCAAGATTAACAGGATTCAAGATTGATATTAAGAGCGAATCACAGGCGAAAGAAGCTGCTGAGGTTGAAATGACAGAAACTGTAGAAGAAACACTGGAATTTTCAGAAGAATTCAGTGAAATTGAAGAATAAAATTTGGGAAGTGATTCTTTGAGTACAACAAAAAAAATACCGCTTCGCAAATGCATTGGCTGCGGAGAAATGAAGGATAAACGAGAATTGCTGAGAGTGTTAAAGACCAGTGAAAATGAAATCGTGCTTGACACTACCGGAAAAAAGAATGGTCGTGGAGCATATCTTTGCTATAAGCAGGAATGCTTGAGTCAGGCAGTGAAAAATAAAGGACTGGAGCGGTCATTTAAAATGCCGGTCAGCAAAGATATATACGAAAGTCTGAAAAAGGAGTTTGATGCACTTGGCACAAAATAATAAAGTGACTTCATTACTGGGGCTTGCAACAAAGGCAGGAAAGATTTCCAGTGGTGAATTTATGACGGAAAAAACGGTAAAAGAAGGAAAGGCTTATCTTGTGATGGTAGCAGATGACGCCTCAGACAATACCAAAAAGAAATTTAAAAATATGTGTGAATTTTATGAAGTGCCAATCTGCTTTTTCAGTGAAAAGGAAAGCTTAGGTCACGCAATGGGAAAAGAGCTTAGAGCCTCTCTTGCAGTAGTGGATGAGGGATTTGCGAAGGCAATAAAAAAGCAATTAGCACAAACAACAACTGAATAATGGAGGTATTAAGTATGTCAAAAATGCGAGTACATGAATTGGCAAAGGAATTAGCTAAAGAAAGTAAAGAAATTATAAATATATTAAAAGAACAGGGCATAGAGAAAAAAACTATGAGTTCTGTAGAAGATAATGAAATAGCACTTGTAAAGAAAGCACTGGGGATTGGTGTAGAAGAAAAAACAAGTGAACCACAGCAGGAAAAGAAAAATATTACACAGGTATATAATCCACAGAATAGCCGGAATACAAAAAATGATAAGAAAAATGGCCAGAACAAAGGTGGTGCAAAAGATAATAAAAAGCCACAGGATAATACCAATAAAAAACAGGATAATAATAAAGGGAACAAAAACGACAAAAAGGATAAGTCTAAGGAACAAAACGGTCAGGGAAAACAAGTGAAGCAGGAAAACAAGAATAACCAACAGCCAAAGGCTGCGGCAAAGGAAAAAGAAGAAACGATTAAGACAATTACAATTCCGGAAAGTCTGACCATCAAAGAGCTTGCAGATAAAATCAAGGTTCCACCGGCAGCACTTGTGAAAAAGCTGTTTATGCAGGGAACTATGGTTACCGTAAATCAGGAAATTGATTTTGATATGGCGGAAGAAATTGCCTTAGAATACAATGTAATCTGCGAACCGGAAGAAAAGGTAGATGTAATTGCCGAACTTTTAAAGGAAGAAGAAGAAAACGAAGCAGATTTAGTTGCAAGACCACCGGTAGTCTGCGTTATGGGGCATGTAGACCATGGTAAAACTTCACTTCTGGATGCCATTCGTGATACCAATGTAATTGATAGAGAAGCCGGCGGTATCACACAGCATATCGGTGCTTATGTGGTTCAGTGCAATGGACAGAAGATTACTTTCTTAGATACACCGGGACATGAAGCGTTTACAGCAATGCGTATGCGTGGTGCAAATGCTACAGATATTGCTATCTTAGTAGTAGCTGCCGATGACGGTGTAATGCCACAGACCATCGAAGCTATCAACCATGCAAAGGCAGCCGGAACAGAAATCATTGTTGCAATCAACAAGATTGATAAGCCAAGTGCAAATATTGAAAGAGTAAAACAGGAACTTTCCGAACATGAACTGATTGCAGAAGACTGGGGAGGAAGCACTATTTTCGTACCGGTTTCCGCGCGTACCAGAGAAGGTATCGAAGAATTATTGGAAATGATTCTGTTAACAGCAGAAGTAAGTGAATTAAAGGCAAATCCAAAACGTGCAGCCAGAGGTCTTGTAATTGAAGGTGAGTTGGATAAGGGAAAAGGTCCGGTTGCTACAGTATTAGTACAGAAAGGTACTTTAAGAGTAGGTGACCCAATCGCAGCAGGTTCCTGTTATGGTAAAGTACGTGCTATGATGGATGATAAGGGAAGACGTGTAAAAGAGGCAGGTCCATCCACTCCGGTAGAGATTTTAGGTTTAAGCGATGTGCCAAATGCAGGAGAAATTTTCGTGTCCCCTACATCTGACAAAGAAGCAAGAAACTTTGCAGAAACCTTTATTTCAGAAGGTAGAGAAAGAATGTTGGAAGAAACTAAGAATAAAATGTCCTTAGACGATTTATTCTCACAGATTCAGGCAGGTAATGTAAAAGAATTGAATATTATCGTAAAAGCAGACGTACAGGGTTCTGTGGAAGCCGTAAAACAGAGTCTTGTAAAGCTTTCCAACGAAGAAGTTGTAGTAAAAGTAATCCACGGTGGTGTAGGTGCGGTAACAGAATCTGACGTAAGCCTTGCAGCAGCTTCTAACGCAATCATTATCGGATTCAATGTAAGACCGGATCCGGTTGCAAAAGCTACTGCTGACAGAGAAGGTGTAGATTTAAGATTATACCGCGTTATCTACAATGCCATTGAAGACGTAGAAGCAGCTATGAAGGGAATGTTAGAACCAATCTACGAAGAAAAAGTAATTGGTCATGCAGAAGTTCGTCAGACCTTCAAGGCTTCCGGTGTTGGTACCATTGCAGGTTCTTATGTATTAGACGGTGTATTTGAAAGAGATTGTCTTACACGTATTACAAGAGAGGGCGATTTGATTTTCGAAGGAGCCTTAGCTTCCCTTAAGAGATTTAAGGATGATGTTAAAGAAGTAAAAACAGGATACGAGTGTGGACTTGTATTTGAAAAATTCAATGATTTAAAAGAAGGCGACATAGTAGAAGCTTATAAAATGGTAGAGGTGCCAAGATAATGAGAAAAAACAGCATTAAGAATACCAGAATTAATGGAGAGGTGCTTAAAGAATTAAGCAATATTATTCGAAATGAAATAAAAGATCCGCGCATTCATCCAATGACAAGTGTGGTATCTGTGGAAGTTGCTCCGGATTTAAAGAGTGCAAAAGCATATATCAGTGTTCTTGGTGATGAAGAAGCGAAATCAAATACAATCAAAGGGTTAAAGAGTGCTGCGGGTGTTATCCGCAGTAAACTTGCCCGTTCCATCAATTTGAGAAACACACCGGAAATTACATTCATATTGGACCAGTCCATTGAATACGGTGTAAACATGGCGAAATTAATTGATGATGTAAATAAATAGGTTCCCCTCTTTTGGGGAACCAAAAGTAAGTAACAACATAATATGAAGGGGTGAAATATATGAATCATCTTGAAAACATGCTCTCCGGAGTGAAAAGTGTGGCAATCAGCGGTCATGTAAGACCGGATGGCGACTGTGTAGGTTCTTGTCTTGGATTGTACAATTACATAAAGGAGAATTTTCAGGACATTCAGGTAACGGTATATTTAGAACAGCCATCAAAAGTGTTTGGTTTTCTGCAGGGAGCAGAAGCTATTTACAGTGAAGATGGAGAAGCGAAAGCTTACGATTTATTTTTTGCATTGGATTGCGGAGATAAAGAAAGACTGGGGAAATTTGCAACCTATTTTGATACAGCCAGTCATACCATTTGCATAGACCATCACATCAGCAATGTGGGATTTGCAGATGAAAATTATATCAAAGGGGAACTGAGTTCTACTTGCGAATTTTTATGCGAATTTATGGAAGCTGATAAAATCAGTGTAGAAACAGCCAAATGCCTGTATACGGGAATTGCCCATGATACTGGTGTATTCCAGTATTCCAACACCACATCAAAAACCCTAAATACCGTGGGAATGTTGATTGATAAAGGCTTCGATTTTACAAAAATAATCGATGAAACCTTTTATCAGAAAACCTACAAACAGAAACAGATTACAGGTCGTGCCTTGTTGGAAAGTATTATGGTATTAAATGGCAAGGTGATTTTTAGTGTAGTGCATGAAAAAGATATGGAGTTTTATGGTGTAACACCACAGGATTTAGATGGCATTGTAAGCCAGCTTCGAACCACAGAAGGTGTGGAAGTTGCCATTTTTCTGTATGAATTATCACCACAGATATACAAGGTGAGTATGCGCTCAAACCAGTACGTAAATGTCAGCGAAATTGCAGGATATTTCGGTGGTGGCGGTCATATTAAAGCAGCAGGCTGTACGATGCAGGGAAGCATGCATGACGTTATCAATAACCTGACAGGGCATATTGAAAAGCAGCTTCCGGCTGAAAATTAAGATAAAGAGGAAAGTAATGTGTACAACGGAATCATAAATGTATATAAAGAAAAGGGTTTTACCTCCCATGATGTGGTGGCAAAGCTGAGAGGAATATTAAAACAGAAAAAAATTGGTCATACAGGAACCTTAGACCCGGAAGCGGAAGGTGTACTGCCGGTCTGTGTGGGAAAGGCAACCAAGCTTTGTGATTTGCTTACTGACAAAGATAAAACCTATGAGGCGTGTCTTAGATTGGGAATTCAGACAGATACGCAGGATATGACGGGAAAAGTCTTAAAGGAAGCAGAGGTGTTCGCTTCCGAAGCGGAAGTGAAGGAAGCAATTCTTTCCTTCGTAGGTGATTATGACCAGATTCCGCCCATGTACTCAGCGCTGAAAGTAAATGGCAAAAAGCTATACGAATATGCCAGAGAAGGAATCGAAGTGGTGCGAGAACCACGAAAAGTAACGATTTACTCTATAAAGATAAAAAAAATAGAACTACCAAAAGTGTGGTTCAGCGTAGAATGTTCCAAGGGAACCTACATCCGTACTTTATGTAACGATATTGGTGAAAAACTTGGGTGTTTAGGCTGTATGGAAACATTGGTTCGAACCAGAGCAAGCGTTTTTGAAATGGAAAACAGCTTAAAACTTTCAGAAATTGAACAGTTAAGAGATGAAAATAAAATTGAAACCGTCCTTTACCCGATGGATGCCATGTTTCAGAAGCTGGCAGGAGTTGTGGTAAAAGAGAAATTCCAAAAATTATTATATAATGGAAATCCCCTGTCATTGAATTTTTTGGAAGAAAATGATAAGAAAAGTAAGCAGATTCGTGTCTATGACAAAGCAAATCATTTTATTGGAATTTATAGTTGGGACGAAAAAAAACAGCAGTATCAGCCGGTGAAATTATTTTTGCCGGTAGAAGACTGAGTGTGACAGGCAAAAGGAAAGAAAGAATGGAATATATCAAAGGTACAACAGAATTTAATATAGATGGTGAAAGTGTAGTAACTCTTGGAAAATTTGATGGTATTCACAGGGGACACGACAAGCTGTTAAGGAAAGTAAAGGAGTTAGCTACAACTAACTACAAAACAGTGGTTTTTACCTTTGCCGTACATCCTGCGGCTTATTTAAAGGGCGATAAACCCAAGAGCTTAATGACAAACAGGGAGAGATATGAATATCTTTCTCAAGGTGGATATGATTATTTGATTGAATGTCCTTTTGTAGAGAAAATTGCTTCCATGGAACCGGAAGATTTTGTGGAAGAGGTTTTGATAAAACAATTGCAAACAGCTCATGTGGTGGTGGGACCTGATTTTCACTTCGGTCATGGAAGAAGAGGAAATACAGACACCCTGAAAAAATATGAGCGTCATGGTTGCTTTCAGGTCCATATTGTGACGAAAGAAACCTATGAAGGGCAGGATATCAGTTCCACACTAGTGCGAAGCGAAGTGGAAATGGGAAGAATGGAAGAGGTTACCGAACTGTTAGGACATCCATTTACCATTGTGGGAGAGGTGGAATATGGGAGACAACTTGGAAGAACATTAGGGATTCCAACCACCAATATTATGCCTCCGGACAATAAGCTTCTGCCACCTTATGGGGTATATTTTACCAGAATAATAGTGGACGGTGTATCTTATAAGGGAATTACCAACATTGGATGTAAACCTACCATCGCAGAAGAATTAAGACGGGGGGTAGAAACCTTTCTTTTTGATTTTTCAGGAGATTTGTATGGCAAGGTGCTTACTGTGGAATTGTATAAATATGAACGCCCAGAAATGAAATTCAAAGACGTACAGGCATTAAAAGAACAAATGGAACAAGATATTGAAAAGGCTAAGAATTGTGAATATTAATTCTTAGCCCTGTTTTATAATAAGGCTAAGAATTGACTTCACTAGAAAAATATGAGAAGATAGAAAGGAAGAAATAAGAAAAGAAAAGGGGAAGATACATGAAGGTAACATATATTTATCATAGCAGCTTTATAGTGGAGTTGGATAATGAAATTCTGGTGTTTGATTATTTTATGGGGAAGATGCCGGAATTAGATAAAAACAAAAAAATTTATTTCTTTGCAAGTCATAAGCATCAGGACCATTTTTCCATGAATGTGTTTAAATTCGCACAAAAATATCCTGATATCAAATATATATTTTCAAACGATATCCGAATATCAGAAAAATATTTAGAACAAAATGGTTATTCTAAGGAATTGAAAAGCAAAATAACCACAATTGGAAAACGTGATGAAAAAATAATAGACGGTGTTAAGGTTGAAACGTTGAAATCCAATGATGCCGGAGTTGCTTTTGTTGTGACCGCCGGAGATAAATGTATTTACCATGCAGGAGATTTGAACTGGTGGTATTGGGAAGGTGAAGTTGCAAGCTATAATGCTTCGCTGGAATTCAAATATACCATGGAAATTGACCGATTAAAGGACCGTAAAATTGATGTGGCATTTGTACCGCTGGATTCCCGACTAAATACCTCTTTTTATAAGGGGGTTGACTATTTTGCAAGAAATACCAAAGCAGAGTTGATTTTCCCAATGCATATGTGGAGAAAATACGAAATCATAGATAAACTCAAACGAAGTGAAATTACGAAAACATATCGTCAGAGAATTATCACCATAGAAAAAGAAAATGAAAGCTGGGTGATTGAATAGTGAGTGATGGCTGGTTTTATATAGCTGCTTTCGGTATTGGTGTTGTGATAGTCATTGTTAATATGATTCAGGCAGAAAAGTCACGAAAGAAACGTTTCTTAAAAAAATTAGAGGAAGAATGGGGAAGGTTCTCGGAGAGAGAGTATGAGTATGAAGAATACCAATGTATTTCCCATTATTATAAATCAAAAGAATATCCTCATTATATCGATGATATTACATGGAACGATTTGGATATGGACAGGGTTTTTAAGGCAATGAATAATACTCAGTCCTCTCTTGGGGCAGAGAGGCTGTACGAGATGCTTCGAGTACCGGTTTTCGAAAAGAATATATTGCAAAAACGTGAAGAACTGATTCAGTTTATGACAGAAAATCCGGAAATGCGAATAAAGCTGCAAGTGATTTTTTCGGGAATCGGAAGAACAAAAAAGTTTTCCATCACGGATTATATAGAGTTTTTAGATGACGTAAAGGTAAGCAGCAGTGTAAAACATATCGTGATTGCACTTATAGCAATGCTGGCGTTGGCAAGCCTTTTGGTGAACCCAATGCTTGGTATTATATTAATCCCTTGTGCGTTTGCTCTAAGTGCTGCGACTTATTATCCGGAAAAAGGGAAGGTAGAGCCTTATATCACTTCTTTTGCCTACATACTTAGAATGTTAAAGGCATCCGAGTTGATACAGAAGGAAAATATAATCCAGCTAAACAGCTATTGTGAACAGTTAAAAGAGTTAAACAGACATTTTACAGCCTTTAGAAAAAATGCAGGACTTGTTATGGGAATGAAAAACAGTGGAAGTCCGACCGATGCCATATTTGATTATGTCCGCATGCTTTTTCATGTGGATTTGCTGAAATTTAATCAGATGATGAGTGTATTGAGAAAAGAAAAAACAAGCTGTGAAAAAATGATTGAGATACTGGGAAGTATGGAAGCTATGATTGCAGTTGCATCTTTTCGTGAAGCGTTACCGGTATATTCCATACCGGAATTTGCAGATACAAAAGAATGCTTCCTGGAGGCAGAAGAATTATACCATCCAATGATTTTGAATGCAGTAAGCAATCGCATATCCATAAAGAAAGGTGCCCTCATTACCGGTTCTAATGCATCAGGAAAATCTACGTTCCTAAAGACTGTGGCAATCAATACAATTTTATCCCAGTCCATTCACACCAGTATGGCGAAACATTACAAAGCACCATTTTTCCGAGTGTATTCTTCTATGTCTTTAAGGGATAATTTAGCAGGAAATGAGAGCTATTATATGGTAGAAATCAAAGCGTTGCAGAGGATTCTTCAGGCATCTAAGGAAGAAATACCAATGCTAAGCTTTGTGGATGAAGTGTTAAGAGGAACTAATACGGTAGAGAGAATAGCAGCATCTTCTCACATTTTAAGAGAGTTACATCAGCGAAATGTGTTAAGCTTTGCGGCAACCCACGATATTGAGTTGACCTATCTGCTAGAAGAGGAATATGAGAATTTCCATTTTACAGAAGAAATAAAGGATGGAGATATTTTATTTAGTTATAAATTGTTTGAAGGAAGGGCACAGAGTAGAAATGCAATTAAATTGTTAGAGCTGATGGGCTATGACAGGGAAATTGTAGACAGTGCTATGGATTGTGCCAATTTCTTTTTGGAAAAAGGTCAATGGAAAATGTAAGGAGAGTGTTATGGCATCGAAATTTTATGCAGTGAGAAAAGGAAAGAAGACAGGAATTTTTCTTACGTGGGACGAATGTAAGCGTCAGGTAGACGGATTTTCCGGAGCGGAATACAAAAGCTTTAAAACAAGAGAAGAAGCACAAAATTATTGTGATGGCGGTAAAGTGCCTGTCATAGAAAAATGTGAGGCAGAGTGCTATACCGATGGAAGCTTTGATGTAAAAACCAAGCGATATTCCTATGGCGCATTAATTTTGGCAAACGGAAAAGAATATGAATTAAGCGAAGCATTTGAAGATGAAGAAATGGCAGCGATGCGTAATGTGGCAGGAGAAATCGAAGGAGCCATGGCTGCCATGAATTTTTGCGTAGAACAGGGAATCAAAAGTCTGTTACTTCATTATGATTATGAGGGCGTGGAAAAGTGGTGTACGGGAGCATGGAAGTGCAATAAAAAGGGAACCATTGCTTACAAAGCATATTACGATTCTATAAAACAGGATTTGCAGGTGGTTTTTCATCATGTAAAAGGGCATTCCGGTGTGGAAGGCAATGAGCGTGTGGACAAGCTTGCAAAGGCGGCTTTGGGATTATAAAATACCAAAGGAAAGTCTTGAAATCGCTACTTTCATATGATAAGATGAAGTTTAGGTTATAAACAAAGGACTAGGAGGAACAGAGATGTCACAGAATGTATATGATATTCTTGTAGAGCGTGGATACATTAAGCAGATGACTCACGAAAAAGAGATTAAGGAGTTATTGGAAAAGGAAAAAATCACTTTCTATATAGGTTTTGACCCGACAGCGGACAGTCTGCATGTGGGACATTTTATTGCCATGATGTTTATGCGTTATATGCAGCAGGCAGGTCACAGACCAATCGCCTTAATCGGTGGTGGTACTGCCATGGTAGGCGACCCTACCGGAAAAACAGATATGCGACAGATGCTTACTAAAGAGCAGATTCAGCACAACGTGGATTCCATCAAAAAGCAGATGGAACGTTTTATTGATTTTAGCGATGGAAAAGCATTACTGGTAAATAACGCGGACTGGCTGCTAGAACAGAATTATGTGGAATTTTTACGTGAAGTAGGTGTTCATTTTACCGTAAACAGAATGTTAACAGCAGAATGCTTTAAGCAGAGAATGGAAAAGGGATTATCATTCTTAGAGTTTAACTATATGTTAATGCAGGGCTTTGACTTTTATGTATTGAATCAGAAATACGGCTGTAAAATGGAGCTTGGTGGAGATGACCAGTGGTCCAATATGATTGCGGGCGTAGAACTTGTTCGTAGAAAAGCACAGGGAGAAGCCTATGCTATGACATGTACTCTGCTTACCAACAGTCAGGGACAGAAAATGGGAAAAACAGTAGGGGGAGCATTATGGTTGGATGCAGAAAAGACATCACCATATGATTTCTACCAGTACTGGAGAAACGTAGATGATGCAGACGTGGAAAAATGTCTGTCACTCTTAACTTTCCTCCCAATGGAAGAAGTAAAGAGATTGAGTGCGTTACAGGATGCCGAAATCAACAAGGCAAAAGAAGTACTTGCTTTTGAAATTACTAAGATTGTTCACGGGGAAGACGAAGCTACAAAAGCACAGCAGGCAGCAAGAGCATTGTTTGCCAACGGCGGTATCAGTGGAGATGTGCCAACATTAACATATCCAAAGGCTGAGTTAGAAGAAGGAAAAGATATTCTTACATTATTGGTAGATACCAAACTTGCAGGAACACGTTCCGAAGCAAGACGTCTGGTGCAGCAGGGCGGTGTTTTGGTAAACGGCGAAAAAGTAACAGATTTTTCCACTGTATTTACAAACGGAAATTTTAATGAGGATGGAGCTTTATTAATCAAAAAAGGTAAAAAAGGATATTACCAGGTAAAAGAAGGATAGGGTGATAGTTATGTTTATGACAACATTAATAACTTATATTGTAATATTTTTAATTTTTTGTTTACTTGGATTTAGTGGTGTAATGATTGGGAAAAAACTGCGCGATAAAAAAGATGCAAAAACTCCTGTAAAAACACTGGAAGAAGAAAGTAAATAGGATAGACGGAGGAACCAAAAGTGAAAAAATATGGTGTAAATGAACTGAGAAAAATGTATCTTGATTTCTTTGAAAGTAAAGAACATCTTGCAATGAAGAGTTTTTCTCTGATTCCACATAACGATAACAGTTTATTATTAATCAATTCAGGTATGGCACCGTTAAAGCCATATTTTACAGGACAGGAAATACCACCGAAAAAGAGAGTGACAACCTGTCAGAAGTGTATTCGTACCGGCGATATTGAAAACGTAGGAAAAACAGCAAGACATGGTACCTTTTTTGAAATGCTTGGAAACTTCTCTTTCGGAGATTATTTCAAAGAAGAAGCGATTCAGTGGTCATGGGAATTTTTAACTGAAGTAGTAGGATTAGATCCGGAACGCTTATATCCATCTGTTTACTTAGACGATGATGAAGCATTCGAATTATGGAATAAGAAAATCGGTGTTCCGGCAGAAAAAATTACAAGACTCGGAAAAGAAGATAACTTCTGGGAACATGGTGCAGGTCCTTGTGGTCCATGTTCTGAAATTTACTATGACAGAGGTATCAAATATGGTTGTGGACAGCCGGACTGTAAAGTAGGATGCGACTGTGACCGTTTTATGGAAATCTGGAACAACGTATTTACACAGTTTGAAAATGACGGAAAAGGAAAATATACTGAATTAGTTCAGAAAAATATTGATACAGGTATGGGACTGGAACGTCTTGCAGTGGTAGTGCAGGATGTAGATTCTATTTTTGATGTGGATACACTTCAGGCATTGCGTAACAAAGTATGCGAGTTTTCCGGAGTTGAATATCAGAAGGATGAAAACAAAGACGTATCTATCCGTTTGATTACAGACCATATCCGTTCCGCTACATTTATGATTTCTGATGGTATTATGCCAAACAACGAAGGCAGAGGATATGTACTTCGTCGTCTGATTCGCCGTGCAGCAAGACACGGAAGACTTTTAGGAATCGAAGGAAAATTCCTTGCAAAGCTTAGTGAAACAGTAATTAACGGTTCTAAAGACGGTTATCCTGAATTGGATGAAAAGAAAGAATTTATTTTTAAAGTATTAACACAGGAAGAGGACAAATTCAATGCTACCATTGACCAGGGACTCAGCATCTTAGGAGAAATGGCGGAAGCACTGGAAAAAGAAGGCAAAAGAACTTTAGCAGGAGCAGATGCATTCAAACTGTACGATACTTATGGATTCCCTCTTGATTTAACAATGGAAATCTTAGAAGAAAAAGGTTTCTCCGTCGATGAAGAAGGCTTTAAGGCAGAAATGGAAGAACAGCGTGTGAAAGCAAGAACAGCCCGTAAAGTTACAAACTACATGGGTGCTGACGCAACTGTTTATGATAATATTGATGCAGCAGTTACAACGGAATTTACAGGATACGATAAATTAGTAGATTCTTCTAAAGTATCTGTTCTTACTACTACAGAAGAAATTGTGGAAGCAATTACAGATGGGGAAGAAGGAACTATCTTTGTAGATAACACACCATTTTATGCAACCATGGGTGGTCAGCAGGGCGATACCGGTGTAATTGTAACAAAAGATGCAGAATTTGAAGTATACGATACCATTAAATTATTAGGTGGTAAAGTAGGACATGTAGGTAAAGTTACTAAAGGAATGTTCAAAGTTGGCGATGAAGTAACATTAAAAGTGAACGAAGCGGGACGTAATAATATCTGTAAAAATCATTCCGCAACTCACTTGTTACAGAAAGCATTAAAAGAAGTGTTAGGTGCTCATGTAGAACAGAAAGGTTCTTTGGTAACTCCGGACAGACTTCGTTTTGACTTCTCTCATTTTTCCGCTATGACGGCAGAAGAAATTGCAAAGGTTGAAAGCTTGGTAAATGAACAGATTGCTTGTGCATTGCCTGTAATTACTCAGGAAATGACAATCGAAGAAGCGAAAAAGAGCGGAGCAATGGCACTTTTCGGTGAGAAATACGGTGATACCGTTCGTGTAGTATCCATGGGAGAATTTTCCAAGGAATTATGTGGTGGTACTCATGTGCCAAATACTTCTGTAATCAGTGTATTTAAGATTGTGTCAGAATCCGGTGTTGCAGCAAATGTACGAAGAATCGAAGCACTGACAGGTGAAGGTGTACTGGCATATTATAAGCAGTTAGAAGAAAAAATAGAAGAAGCTGCGAAAATTGTGAAAACATCACCGGCAGAATTAACAGACAAGTTAACTCATATGATGGCAGAATTAAAAGCATTACAGAGCGAAAACGAATCCTTAAAGAGCAAAGCTGCTAAGGATGCGTTAGGTGATGTTATGAATCAGGTGAAAGAAGTTAAGGGTGTAAAATTCCTTGCTTCTAAGGTGACGGATGTAGATATGAACCAGCTTCGTGATTTGGGCGATGAATTAAAGGCAAAATTAGGCGAAGGCGTGGTTGTGTTGGTATCTGCAAAAGATGGCAAGGTAAACTTGATTGCCATGGCTACAGATGCTGCTATGAAAGCAGGAGCCCATGCAGGTAATCTGATTAAAGGAATTGCTTCCGAAGTTGGCGGTGGCGGCGGTGGTCGTCCAAACATGGCACAGGCAGGCGGTAAAAATCCAGCCGGAATTGATAATGCTTTGGCAAAAGCAGAAGAAGTTCTTGCAGAACAGATAAAGTAAGAAAAATATTTTGAAATTCTTTCGAAAAGTACTTGACGAATAGGAAGAATATGTTTATAATCTTTAATAGTGCAAAAAAAATACCCAAACAGTTGTATTTAGCACAATACGCAACTGGAGGGAGGTTAGGTGTGATACTATGTCAAATGTAATCGTAAAAGATAACGAGACTTTAGATAGCGCTTTACGCAGATTCAAAAGAAATTGTGCAAAAGCTGGAATCCAGCAGGAAATTCGTAAAAGAGAACATTACGAAAAGCCAAGCGTAAAACGTAAGAAAAAATCTGAAGCAGCTAGAAAGCGTAAATATAATTAGTGCTATGAAGTTCCCCAGCTATGCCGGGGAACTTTTTATGTAGCAACCAAGAGAAGGCTACAAAATGTGCATACAAAATGTTAAGACGATAGAAATTCTTATTTATGCTTGTTAATTAACTTTTTATAAAGTATAATTAAAAAAGAAAGTATATAGTAGGGAGGATTTAGATGATTTGGTCACGTGAAATGTTTGGTACGGATTTTTACCATGTATTTGCCTGGTTTTGGATATATAGTGTATTGGGCTGGTTTGTGGAATCAATATATATGTCTATTTGTTTTAAGAAAATAACAAACAGAGGAATTATTAAGGGGCCGATATGTCCGATTTATGGTTTCGGTGCATTATTTGTATATTTTATACTGAAACCGTTAGAAGGGCATTATGTACTCCTTTATATCATAGGAGCAATTATGGCAACCTGTGTTGAATTTCTAGCTGCAAAACTTATGATAAGATATACAGGCTGTGTGTGGTGGGATTACAGTGAAAAGCCATTTAATTATAAAGGTATTCTTTGCTTGGAGAGTACATTGGCCTGGGGCTTATACACCATTCTGATGTTTGGATTTTTACATAAAGTGGTAATGGCTTTTACAGATAAAATCGGTATGACAACAGGAAAGATATTAATGATTCTTCTGGCAGCATATTATGTCATTGCATTTGTACGAGCTATTTCTAATTCCAAGAATTTAGGTGGGATTCCGGGGATACAGATGGTAAAGGCAGAAGAAAAGTAAAATATAAAGAAAAGGGGCTGTCGCACTAAGAATTAGTGCGCAGCTTCTTTCTTTATGCAAAAAAATAACTGCCAGCACTCGAAAGTTACTGACAGTTGGTGTAAAATATAAGTATGCCACTACCTAATAAATTACAAAAAAATTATACTCTGAATGAGGAAGGATATCAACTAAAACTTCCCCTAAATATTGAAACAATTATTCCGGAAGATGATTCGGTGCGGTTACTAAGTCAGTTTGTGGAGGGAATGGATTTGACTGACTTATATTCTACTTATAAAAGAATAAATTCTCTATCGCCAAGAACGCTTCTGAAAATTGTACTTTACTCTTACATGAATGGGGACTATTCTTCTCGTTCCATGGAACAAAACTGTAAGAGGGATATCAATTTCATGTATCTTTTGGAAGGCGCACCGGCTCCTGACCATGCAACTTTTGCAAGGTTCAGAAGTATTCATTTTGCACCGTGTGCCAAACGAATTCTGGCTGAGATGTCCAATACTCTTTTTGAACTGGGTGAAATATCAGGCGAAACCATATTTATTGATGGGACAAAAATAGAGGCCTGCTCCAACAAATATACTTTTGTCTGGAAGAAAGCAGTCACTAAGAATCAGGAGAAACTTCTACTTAAAATAGCAAATCTGATCGCAGAGTGTGAGCAGCTTTATGATATTAAAATCGTTTATGGAAATACTGTAAAAATGAAACATGTAAAAAGACTCCGCAAGAAACTTTATGCTTTAAAAGAAGCTGAAAATCTGGTGTTTGTGCATGGTATTGGAAAGCGGAAATCTCCTCTTCAGAAAAGCATCGAAACACTGGAAGCACATTTGGACAAACTGAAAGAATACAATCAGAAGCTTTATATATGTGGAAAAAGAAACAGTTTTTCCAAAACAGATCATGATGCAACTTTTATGAGAATGAAAGAGGATGCCATGGGAAATGGGCAGTTAAAGCCGGCCTTTAATCTTCAGCACGGAGTGGATGCGGAATATATTACATGGCTGACGATAGGACCCCAGCCTACAGATACTACCACACTGATTCCGTTTCTTAAAGAAGCCGAAGAATATTTGAAATTCAAGTACAAAAATATCACCGCCGATGCAGGCTACGAGAGTGAAGAAAACTATCTTTTTTTAGAAAACAATGGACAGCTTTCCTACATAAAACCGGCTAATTATGAAATCTCAAAAACAAGAAAATACCAGCAGGACATTGGAAAAATAGAAAATATGGAGTACGATTCAGAGAATGATGTTTACACATGTAGAAATGGTAAAAAGCTGACTGTTTCAGGAATTAGACATAGCAGGAGCAAAACCGGATATGTCAGTGAGAAGACGATTTATACATGTGAGAATTGCAGTAACTGTGAATATAAAAGTCAGTGTATTAAGGGGAATAATTGTAAGACACCACTGGAAGAGCGTACCAAAAATCTACAGGTAGCTAAAACATTTATTAAGCAACGACAGGCAGACCTGGAACGGATTCTGTCAGAGAAAGGGATTCTGTATCGAATGAATCGGAGTATTCAGGCTGAAGGCTCCTTCGGAGATTTAAAGCAGGATATGAGATTTCGAAGATATTTATGTAAAGGAAATGCAAACGTTCTTGCGGAGAGTATTCTTTTGGCAATGGCAAGAAATGTAAATAAATTGCACAATAAAATACAAAACAACAAAACAGGAACGCATCTTTTTCCGTTAAAAAGAGCTTAAATTTTGAAATTTTAAAACGTACTATTCAGGCATCGGAAGATGCCTGGTTAAGTGCACCCTTTTTTAGCTTATACTAAAAAAACAACTATAAAAAAAGCCAAAACTCAAAGAAATAAGCGAAAAAAGAGGCTTCGCCCCAACGATTTTCAATCGTTAAAGCGACAGCCCC
>JAFQUB010000041.1 GCA_017408735.1 Lachnospiraceae bacterium | reverse complement strand
TTCTGTTCTAAGTCATATTCTTTTGCAACTGTTGCTGTCTTTCCTGTGCTGTCTGTTACTACTACTTTAATGGTATGTGCCCCTGCTGAGCCATTCTGCCATGTATATGTATCTTCTGCACCATTCTTTACAGATACATTGTCTACAAAGAATTCATAGTTATATGGTGCTGTTCCACCGCTTACTTCTGCCTTAATTTCCAATGCTGTTGAATTGTACTGTGGCGCGGAACGGTCTGCACCGAAGTTTACAGCAATTCCATCAACCGGCACATCTGTTGGTTCTGCTGTTGGTACAGGTGTACTTGTTGCTACCGGTGGTGCTGTTACTGCTGGTGTTACCGGATTAACTGTTCCATCTCGTAATTTACCAACACTTGCCAATGGAACCGTGATAACATCTGTATCATCTTTTTCATGAGAAGTAGATGGATCTACCGCACATTCTCCCGTTGCATTGTCTAACATAGTCGGGTCATGTGGTACACAGTCAATTCCTGAGCTTCCTCTTGTTCCAAGTCCCATAACTCCAATTCCGTTCTGTTCAATATAAGTACTGTCAATTCCTAAGCTTGATAACGGAATGTTAATTTCATAAAATGAATCATATTTTCTGTCATGATTTCTTTTTCCGCCGTTGCTTGCTGCTGTTAACGCATCACGGTATTTTGCTGTATTATAAACATCTTTCGGAGAGGTTGCATTGCATACTTCCATAATCTGCGCGGAAACACTGTCATCCGCTTTCTTATAGCTGATTCCTTCATCTTCAAAGGATAAGCAGTTTGTTGTATAGTTTGTCAGTCCTTCAGCATTTGCACGGAACAATCCCGGTGTTCCTTCAAATACTGCGCTGGCATAAATCAAATAGTCAATTCTTGTTTCGAATTCAATGGCACAGCTCCAAATATATGGATCCAAACCTTCTTCCATCTTACCTGTAAGTGCATTTCCTCTACCTGTATCGATCGCAAAACCAATTGGAACCTTTGAAATTTTTCCACCATCTGATAAAGGTCCATCTCCAGGATTTCCCCAGGTGTCTGTAGTATTTACCATTTCAAGACCAAGGTACAGGTTTTCATCATCCCATGCAGCATATAAACCGTAACAATCTGCTACAGAGTTTTCATGTGCACCTTTGAAGTTATTAGAAATATCCCATGCTCCCGAATTAGCTACTTTCATGTCTTCTGTCCAGTCTGAACAGTCACCATCAATAGTAATTGTTGCTTTCTTACCAACTTTACCACTTGGGTTGGTTGCATAGTATGCAGTGGATTCTGCTGCTGCGTTAACTTCTGCTTCTTCTACAACCTCTTCCATAGCTGCTCCTGCATTTACAGGCACAACCTGATTGCTGTAGGTTGCCACATATTCTTTTGTATATGTAAATGTCTTTGTTGCTGTTTCGCCATTTCCTTCAGCTGTTACTTTTACAGTAACTGTGCTGTCTGCGATTTTACCTTTACCAATTACAACATCTGCACTGTTTGTAAATTCTTTTACAGGACCATCGTCTACGCAGTATGTTCCTTTTTCAGCATTTTCCAATGTAATCTTAATTGTTTCTGTTTCTGTTGAGAAACTGCTGTTGTCTGCGAGAGAGGAATTGATTTTAATTCCCACCGGCGCTTCTGTTACTGTTGGTACCGGTGTGTTTGTTGGTGTGTTTGTTGGTGGAGTTGTTGGATTACTTACTTCTACAGCTGTCCAAACTTCATTCTCGCATGTATATGCTTTTCCGCTTGTGTAATCATATCCACAAGCCTTTCCTTCTTCATCTTTCGGTGTCTGCTGTGCATTTTCCCCTTTTCCATCATTAAAAATTACTTTACATTCAGAAACGCTTGCATCAAAAGTATAAGAATAAACTCCGTTACCTTCATCTGTCATAGCTGTTCCCGGCCAAGCTCCTGTAAGTTTGGTTGCTTCATTTCCATTTGGAATATACGCATAAATGCTTGCTGAACTCCATCCGGAAGGTTTTGTGAAGTATACTGTATTCTTTTCCAGCTTACCAGCTTCTTTCTTTTTATAGCTAAAGACCGGTCCCGTCATGGCGCCATCTTCTGCTGTAACATCAATTCTAACCCTTACTTCATCTCCATAAGCTGTATCAGAACCTAATGTTAATGTTACACTGTCTGTAAATGGAACGCTTTCTCCATTATCTATAGTATAGGTTGCACTCGCTACATTCTTTACTGTAAATGTTACATCTATTGTATCTGTAGTAAAAGTACTTCCGGCTTCTACAGACGCTTTAATACTTGGTTTTGTATTGCCATCCTGATTATAAATAACTGCCACTTTGTAGCTGTCTAACTGTCCGCTGATTTTTCCATTGGATACAGTGAACTCTCTACCGGATACCTGATCTGTATAAGTACCATCTGCCATGGTAGTTTCACTGTTAATGCTTGTGTTTCCACCAAGGTTAATAATACATGTTCCTAATTCTCCACGGTCAATCTGAAGAATCTGAGAACTTCCATTTGGATTTCTTAAATATTCCCCCTGTCCAATCATCGCAGTACGGAATTTGTTTACTGCAACAATTTCAGGATCCTTAAAGTGATCATTACCTTTGGCACCAAGTACGTTGTTTCCATAGAAATTTCCAGAAGCACCGTCGGAGCCATCCGGTCTGCTTAAGAACAATGGAGTACCGTCTTTACGAGCTGTAATCAAAGCCCATGCCATTTTAATCTGGTCGTTTGTCAAGGAAGCAGATTCATGATTATTCATATAGGTATCATGAGATTCTACCCAGGTAACTATCTTACCAGGATCAGAATGCTGCCAATTTGAAATATTTCCTACACTGAAATTTTTATTTTTAACTGCCTCTCTTAATGCTCCTCCATAATTGCTGGCTGTCTGTTCCATGTAGCCTGCATATTCACTGGTAGGAACATTATCTCCCTGTAATACTTCACCGTAAATAAACAGGTTGTCCTTGTTACTTAATGATACTCCATTTACAGCTTTTTTACCGGTTGCCACATCCCAGAAATCGTTTACTCCACGAGTATTGGCGGAATCTTTCGGGTCGCTTGGTACACCGATGTGTTTTGCTGTATCGTAACGGAAACCGTCACATCCAAGAGCAATCAAATCATTACAATATTTCAAATAGTACGCCTGGAATCCCTGATTTTCTGTATTAACATCAGGTAATCCTCCCATCATACCGGTAGTACATGCCAAACGGTTTCCCCAAGACCATTCACCTTCATTGTTAATCTGGTTAAAACCATTTGCATGATATAAACTGCCTCCAGCGGCATTGATAAGATTTTGAGATACTTTGCTTGTATCACTTGCAGTGTGGTTTGGAATTACGTCTGTGATAATTTTCACACCATACTTGTCTGCCTCTTCACACATAGCCTTATAATCTTCTGCACTACCTAACTGATAATTACCGATAGTCCAGTCTGTTGGCTGATAATGCCACCACCATGCGCCCTGTTTTCCATCATAACTAGTATTCCACACCTGGTTTAAATCCCAAAGTGCCTTGGTTGGATAACTGTCGTTACATGCATTTGCAGGTGAAGTCTGAACTGTTGTATATCCTGCCTCTGCAATATCTTTCATATTTTCTTTAATTGTATTGAATGACCAGCAGAACGCGTGGAGAATAACACCATCTTTTGTATTGTCTGCCAATCCATACTTTTCCGCATTTGATGCATTAGAAGCATCAACATTCTCCTCAACATATTCGCTTTCCGCTTCCTGTGCCTGCACTTCCTGCGCATATGAAAATCCAAGACTTGAACCAATCTGTCCAAAAATCATGGAGAATGCTAATGCAGCTGAAATAGAAATACGGAAAAACTTAAAAATACGTTTCTTATGCATTACTTCTTCCTCCTATAGTACTTTCTTTCTAGATGTTACAATTTTATTATAACATTTTATCTTTTCTTTTACACATATTATTTTCTTTTTTCAAATTTTCTACGTTTTCAACAAACCTTTTCTTTTTTGCACTTAATAAAAATATTACTTTTCTACTGTTTTTATGCAATTTGCACAATCCTTCTTTGATTATTGTTCAAAATCAGTTCTGCTGCACCATAAAAAATGCTGTACACAGGTTCCCCCATATACAGCATTCTTTCTTATGATTTCTGACATTTACATCCTGTGGATGGATTCACTTTACAATCAAATGCCGGGTTAAAGGCATAAAAGTTTTTCGAATCCAGTTTATCCTGAACCAGTCTTAAAGCTTCCCCAAACCTCTGGAAATGTACAATTTCTCTTTCTCTCAGGAAACGAATCGGGTCGGCCACATCACTGTCATGTACCAGACGCAAAATATTGTCATAAGTGGATCGTGCCTTCTGTTCCGCTGCCAAGTCTTCCACCAAATCCGTAATCGGGTCCCCTTTGCTCTGAAATTCACAAGCATTAAACGGAATTCCTCCTGCTGCCTGTGGCCAGATGCCAGTGGTATGGTCTACATAGTATTTATCAAAACCGGAAGCAACGATTTCCTCCGGAGTCAGGTTTCTTGTAAGCTGATGCACAATAGCTCCAATCATTTCTAAATGTGCAAGTTCCTCCGTACCGATATCTGTCAGCGTTCCCATAACTTCTCGATACGGCATGGCATACCTCTGGGATAAATAGCGCATAGATGCTGCCAATTCACCGTCCGGACCTCCGAACTTCGCTAGGATATAATTTTTTCTTACCTTATTAAATGTGTTTCTAATTTAATTATATATTGAGGGAATTAGTTTGTCAAAGCAGATTCGAAGAAAAGCGGCCCTGCCACTCCATCCGGTTTAAGTCCTCGGCCGGTTTGGTATGCTTTTAATGCTGTTTCACAGTCCTTGTTAAATGCTTCGTCGAACATCTGCGGATTGTACTTATTGCAATAAAGAATTGCCTGTACAATCTGGGCTCCTCTAGTGTAAGCATTAATTGTTGTGCTAACAATTTTACATGCTGCCTTGGTCTTAGCTCCGAACTCTCCATCTACTTTTAAACTAATATCTTCGAAGTCGTTTAACCATACCTGTAGGGCAATTGTAAGAGCAGCCTTGGTCTTTGCACCGAATTCTCCGTCTACTTCCAGTAACTTTTTGCCGCAGGCTTCGCAAACTTTAATATATTTTCCATATTCTTTATTTAACCACTGCTGCACTGCTCGAATCAAACCGGATCCGTCTGTGGTTTTATTTTTAGAATACTGTTGCACCGGTGCAACTTTGGTTAAAAATAACTTCTGTTCCGCTTTTCTTCTTTCTGTTAACCCAGTAAGAACTTTTCCGCCGGCTTTATTATAACAAAGGATTTTTTCTGCTATCACTTCTCTGCTCCGTGTTCCATCTGCTGTCAATTTGTCGATGGATCCGAGATTAAATGCAAAGCTAACCAGGGCATCAAATTCATTCTGGTTCCAATTATATCGGTAATTATATTTCTCGACATTTTTCTCGAATCGCTCTAAATCTTCCTTTAGGTATTCTTCTGCCTGTACTTCTGTAATCACATTTGTAGATTTTACCCCATTCGTGTGCCCGTACCCAATCGTCCACACATCCGCCGCACACTTATATGCTTTTAATCGGCAACCCTCAAATTTCTTAATTAAATCAATTCCATTTTGGCTCGTTTTCATACTTTTCACACCCTTTCTAATAGAAAAGAGGACGATTACTCGCCCTCTGATTTACTCTTTAACACATCTATTGCTTTTGTAATTGTCTTTGGCAACGGAATGCCCATAATACCAATGTTTTCCACAATAGAAATTGCTTCGTTTGTTATAAATGCAATTATTACCGCTGTCTTTATGTAATCTGTGCCAATTGCTAAATCCAAACGATATCCTACTAATACAACCAACAATGAGCATCCTTTCCGGATAAGCCCCTGCCATGCGGAAATGCTATTTAATGCTCCAGTTTTGGACTTTCCGCTCTTTTTCCAAAAGGCTGCAATAGCAAGTCCCATTAAGTAATCGATTCCCATAAAAATAATTAACGTTGTCAAATCTTCTGTCCATCCTCCGAACCATTTTGTTACAATGCTCCCTAATGTCCCGATGATTGTTAAAATAATTGCTTTAATTGTGCTGATTTTCTCCATTCTCTTTACCTCTTTCCATAAAAAAACCGCATTTCCGCGGTCTACTGTTCCTTGTCCTTGTTTACCAAGGCTAAGTAAAATGTTCCAAAGAATACTCCTAAAATAACTCCAATTGCAAATGACATTAGTCTTCTTCCTCCAGTCTTTCTGCTACTTCCGCTCTCCATTTTGGCGGAACGTCTTCTAGTGTCATTTTACCTTTTTTAATGCGATACACATAAAAATTAACCATGCTCTACCTCCTATTCTACCGCCATTTCTGCCAGTTCCATAATCGCTTCATCCTGCATTTCCTGTGTTGCTTCCAATTCTGTTACGCGATTTTCTAATTTAGAAACATCTTCTAGATTGAACGTTACTGTTTTTTCTTCCAAATTGGTTGTGTAACTTTTTACCTTTTTATTGGTAATTGTAGTACACAAAACTCCGCTGGCATTGTAAATCTTAAATTCCTCAAGATTTTGCTGCGTGAAATTTTCAGTAATTCCTGCAACCTCAGATTCATCTGTAAAAGGCACTGTTATGCAGTTCTCCGCTGCTCCGTCACAGATTACGATTTCTGTTTCATCTTTTAACACTACTTTCTCCATATGTTTTCCTTCTTTCTTTTTATTTTTTGTAGCTTAAAAAGCCTTATAAAAGTCGGATTATCCGGCTCTTGTAAGGCGCTTTAAACAAATTATTCAATTAATGTAAGCTAAACTCAAATTTATATAAGAATCATAGTATCTTAAATTCAGATTCTTCAAAAGATATTTCTTTTGATAAAGGGAGGTATTTACTGCATTTTTCACAAAACGGTATCTGGCCTCGAAATGGTCTTGCATACCTCGACCTAACGGGTTACGCTGATGGTTCTTATTTTAGCTGGATTTGTGGAAATCTATCAAGTATGTTAACTGTAACAATTAATTCAACTGGCGTAACAATAACAGCATCCAGTGAGTTAGGTACTGGTATTAATATTAGTTCAACAAAATTAAAGTTGCTATAATATAAGAATTATGAAATCCATTCTGGTTGACTTCCACATAATGAAACTGCTCTTACACATACTGCGGAAGTGTGATTATTTGTTATTTTCACGGACGAATATTTTGAATCCACCGCAGCTTCTACGGATATACTGGATAGCTCTTTTAATGCAATAACGGTTGACTCTTGATATTGGTTTGTGTTATTACCATTCCCTGGTTGCGCCATATATATTCCTCTAAGATTTGCAGTTTCTCGCCATACAGAAATTAGCACAATTCCACCAGTTCCGTTACCATCGTTAATGTATATGTATGCGGATTCGCCAGCGTTAAGTTGTTTTTTAATTCCAGAAGAATTTGAGTTTATAGTACTTATGCTACTTTCTTATGCTCTAATTTCATGTTTTCTGTATCTACAACGCAATAAATAAGTGTAGTATCCATAGACGTATGCCCTAGGATGCGTTGCACATACTGCAATGGCATTCCCTTATTCAGTGCATTTGTTGCGAATGTTCGTCTAAATCTATGCGGATGCACGTTCTGCACTCCTGCACGTTCTCCCATACTCCTTAAACACTTTTCTATTGCCGCTTTGCTCCATCTTTGGTTTTTCTTCCCGGCAAATAAAGTCCCCTGCTCCTCTCTGCTTTTTAAGTATTCTTCCAAGTAATACAGGCACCTTTCAGTTAAATATACCGTCCTTTCCTTTCCACCTTTTCCGAACACTACACATTCTTTCTTACTAAAATCTACATGGTCTATATCTAACCCAACTACTTCTGATACTCTGCACCCAGTTGATAGGAAAAACTCTATCAGTGCTTTTTCTCTTTTTGTTCTGCAAGCCCCACGCAATTTCTCTAATTCCAAATCAGAAAATGCTTTCTTTATCTTCTTTTCCGATTTTACCTTTTTTATTCTTAACATGGGGTTCTTTTCTATGTACTCTTCTACCGTAAGCCAACGGAAGAACGCAGACAAGTATCTGCGCTCATTATCCAATGTGGCTTTGCACACTTTTCTAATTGTCTGATATCGCGCCAGGTGGCATCTGATATCATTTGTTGTAATGTCTTTGAAAGCCTTATAAATGCTTTCTGAAAGCTTTTCTATCGCTCTCTTATACTGTTCCAACGTAGCTTCCGATTTTCCTTCTAGTCGCAAGCTTGCGATATACCTTTGCATTAACAGAATATTTGTATCTTCTTGGAATACTGCCAATTCTGTTGTTTTTTGCGTTATCTGGTACCGCTGCAATAATCCAATAAGCAACCTGTCCACTTTTTCTGTTACTTCTTTGCTAAATTCTGCCAACCCCATTAATAGTTCGCTTCTAAATCTTTCTTCCATTTCCGTATCCTCCGTTTTTGGTTTTAGGATACTCCGGAAGTTCACTAAACTCAAATAAACTAACAGGAATTTGTAGGACATATTTTTATAATGGCGCTATAACAGAGGGTGTTTCAGTAGAAATTGCAACAATCGGAAGCTATAGCAACATTATTTCAATTAGTTTAATTAACTGTGGAACAGCAGATAAAGTGCATGATGGTGGTACAGTATATATACCCGCCAACGGAAAATTGATGTACTTACCTAAATCAACATCTGCCGCGACGGATATAAGGGTGAGTGTTGTAACTATAGGACCTAACTAAATAAGTCAATTTCCGAAAATACCGTACCTGCATCTGCATCATCTATATAACCTAATTCCCATCTAATTCGCGACGCTGTTACCGAAAAGCTATAATAATTTGCTGATGTGGATATAATATGGACGTCTACATATTTTTCATTCACTGAGCCAGCCAACCTTACTTTATCTATCGTGTAATTATTACTATCCATCCTATGAGAAGTTATTTTTTCTAAATAACCATATTGATAGCATTCTGATGCAAGTAACACCGCAGTTGTAGGCTTATTCTTGTAGTAATTTTGCCCAATACAAATAAAGTAAGGAGTATTACTATCTCCATGCTGATTTGGCATGCAACAAATTCTATACCATCCTGTTTGTGAAATATCCACTGTTTTATGACATGCATTGATAAATAAATTTGAGTTTAGTGTACTAATGGCATTCGCATTTGTATCTATCTGCTCCTTTAAATTCTTTCCCATAGCCGCTGCCAATACCATGCCATCTGTATCTGTTGTTAAATTCGCCGCTATCTTTTCCGCGCCCAACTTTGCGTTCCATGCAGTGCGTTCCGCTGCGGTTATGTGCGCCACTTGGTCTGCTTTGTGGCTTATATAGTCTGCTACCGATTTAGCAAGCTTCCTAAGTGCTATTTTTAAGCTTTCGCCGGATTCCAGTTCTTCTACGTTTGTCTGCTCTGTAGTATCATGTTCCGGTTTTTCTAAACTTTTCATTACTTCTTCTATTTTCTGCGTGTTTTCATTAATTAGTTCTTCCGAATAAAAATCGTCTTCATCGAAAAGATTCATTTCATAAATTTCACTTTTTTTCATGGCAACACCTCATTTCTTAACTGTCCGTGCGTAAATTGTCTAAGTTGCTTATGCGTATACCCTCTAAGTATTCCGTGTGTGTTGTACATCAAGTCGATGTCAAGGACGATATTCGCCGGCACAATCCTTTCGCACATAGCAACAACTTCATCCTTTAAGTTCTTACTTGTTAATGCCACCTTAATCGTCAGCGTATATTCCTCGTTATTTAAAGCGGACATAAAACCATTTTCTCCACAAAGACCTGTAAGAATATTGTTTAACACACGTTCTGTATATGGAACATCCTCAATTATCTTCGCCTGTATACGAAGCCTACGCACTTTTACGTCATCTGTATCGAATACTGTTATGTTCAGTATGTTTTCCCATCGTTTCAGACCTTCACCTGTTGCTTCATCTACCAGAGCCTCATTTATAATTCCATAAATTATTTCCCACAGTTCTGAAATCTGCTTTTGCTCCACGCGCATGATTTCTTTGAATTCTTCAAAGGTTTTAAATATATCTGGAAGAAAATCAATCAGATTACGCTTCATTTGTAACACCTCCAAGCACAGGTATCTGGTCCGATGTCAGCTCAATATTTCCATCAGATTCATTCATCGTAAATGATGTTATATCTTCAATTTCTTTTACGGATGTAATAATGGCAGCCTGTACCTGTCGGCTGTATACTGTAATGCTTTTTTCTTCCGACCAGTTCTCCGAAAGACCTTTGAAATACTTCTTAATGGCACTTTCAATAAAACTTTTAATATCATCAAACACCACTGTTCCGGAACAGGTTACAGTCATTTTCACATTAATTGTTACTGATTCCACACCAGTGATAGTCACTATTTGTCCTATCGGTGCCAGTCCATTTCCTTCTCCATCTCTTGTAGGATCTATTTCTTGTTGCACAGCATCCACAAGTGTTGTACTTGGAGCTTCAAATTCGGAATTTATTATTGTAATCTTTACATATCCTCCTGCACGATTCCCAGCGCTATCTGTAGCCCTGTAAACTTTACAGTTTCCAACTCCATCAATGGAGTTTACTTTTGCTTTATAATCCGCTTTATTTCCACCAAAAGCTGTATTATTAAAGCTATCTCTCCATCTCTGCCTGAAAACTTCCGTGTCTTCTTCATCCTCTCCCGGTACCAGTAGTTCCACAAGCTCGCAATGTTCAAGTCCCTGTATGTATTCCACCGGTATTGCTATTCCTGCATATCCATTTCCTGCAATTCCGTATTCGTTACACTGTGCCCTATAATTGCAATAACCTCCGAAACTTTCCATTTCTTCCGTAACCTCAAATGTCATTACGTCCGATGTGAATTTGCTTCCTATTTCCACCGGTAGATTCGTTTCAAGGCGGTACACTGCTCTTGTTGCCTTTGCCGGAATCAGCCCTTTTGTAAACAAAGCTATTCTTTCCAGATATTCCCGTTCTGCTGTATCTCCAAAAATATTATCAAGAACCCACTGGATAAAAATGTACATGGAGCGGATTTCCATACTGTTTGGTGCAAGTGCGCTGTAAATCAGGGAAGATTCCCTTTTGTCATACTTATTGTCCACCATATCAAGTTTCTCCTGTAAAAGGCTCTCATAAGTCTTTTCATCAAAATTCATTTATACCGGCACCTCCTTTTCTACTGTAATTGTTCCCTTTGTACTTTCTACAGAAAATGTAACCGTTATAACACCCTTTGTACTGGTATCAAATGCAAAATCTGTCGCCTCTGTTATTCTTTCATCCATCATTAAAGCTTCTTTAATCCTCATTTCTAATTCCGGTATTACCCATTCTACATCCTGTCCGATTAAATCATTAAATTCCACACCATAGTCCTCCGGATAGATTGCATGTTCGCCTCTTTCCGTACTTAAAATAAGGAAAATAGCCTGTTTTACAGCTTCCAAATCTTCCACATTACCGCTTAACCGGTTGGTTTCCGTATTTAATTTAAAATCAAAAGAAGGCATTTCGGCTTCTTCCTCTATGCCCTCCAAATAATCCAGTTCGATATCTGTTTCCGGTACCATAATGCACCTCCTATAAAGTTCCAAGTACTACATACCTTTGTCCGCCCTGAAGCTGTAACAGCAACACTTTTCCTTTTTTCAACTTTAAATTCATTTCGTTTGTAATAATAAGAAATTCTTTTGTAAGGGTAAGCTTCTGATCTACTTTTATTTTTAGTGGTTCCAGAGATATGATTTCTGCCTCAATCCCAGTCGTTGGCTTACTTGCCCTTACGGCATCCATTGCAGCCTGTTTTATCGCATTAAGCAAATCATCGTTATTCAACAAACTCACCTCCTGCAAGTGTAAGATCCATAAAATGTTTTCCGGCTTCGAACTTATGCACTACTTTTTCAACAAGCATATAATTCTTTACATTGATATCTCCAAGACTTAGCACAGCAACTATATAACTTCCACCACGTACTTTTGTGCTGCCAATTGCTTTTTTTACACTTAAGTTTCTGGTTTTCCGGTTATAGTATTTAAGCAGTTGTTCTACCTTCGCCTGTCCGTTTTCGCCTTCCTGCAGGGTGTCATAATACTGGAGGACACCCCATTTATTAATATTGCTGGAGTCTTTTGCTATATAAACATCCCTTTTTCCGGTTTCTTCGTTATCATACGTAAGCTTTATCTTATTATAAGTATCATCATCAATACTGGAAGTGTAGTCCAGTTCTGTGCAGGTATCTTTATCAATCAGCACATTTGTTATCATTGTGTCCATATCAGAAAGCGTAAGCTCTCCAAACTTATCATATAAAGTGTATATTTTCCCTGTATTTGCCATGGTTAAGTCTAACGCATTTTGAAACATATCAAACAAGGTGCTGTTATCCTCTATTCGTGGGGGAATGGAATAATTTGTATCCGCAATTTTTCCTGTTTTAATCCCAAAATCACTGGCAACTCTCTTTATAAAATCACTCGCTTTTCCGGAATAGTTATAGGTATCTTTGTTTTTAAGATACCGTAACTGGTCATAGGCTGTTATGGAAATTATATCTTCCTCGCTCCGGCTTTTTTTGAAAATATAGCCATAGAAAAATGCTACTTTTCCCACGTACATGGCAACAGCATTCCCTTCTGTGCATTTTAGACCTTTCCGGTGAACTTTGAACTCCAATTTTCCCGGAGTATTTTTTCTCTGCCATGTTACTTTTACTTCTTCCAGCACCACAGGCTCATATCTTGTTTTTCCATTAAAAATATAAAGTCCGATATTCATATGCTGTCACCTACTTTTGTGCGCTTCCCATGGTTTTATCCGTAGTTCCTATCTTTGGAATAGTAAGCTTCATTCCCGGTTTTAAATCTTCCGGATTCTTTGATATCTTGCTATTCGCTCTCCTTATTGGCAGATACTTCAATTCATCACCGTAATACTTTTTTGCGATGGACCATATCGTGTCCGTTTTTGTAACCTTATGTGTTGTTGGGAGTTTTATTTCCTTTTGTGGTCTTCCCATCTTTCTTGTTAATACTTTACCCTTTACAATTTTTGCTGTTTTCGCACCATAGGAAGCATGCTGTTTAAGCTGTATACTTACAATAACATCAAGTCCATTTTCGGCATCTTCCTTTATTGTGTAATCTTCCAGCGTTACTTTAAGTGCTGTCTGGTAGGTATTTGTACCATTCGGCAAAGTCCTATATAAAATAAAACTAAACGTCTTTTCACCTGTTTTGTATCTTTCCAAAATTTTTAGATAATAATAGGCGCGCTTAAATCCATGCCTGTAAGATGCAAACGGTAATTTTGTATTTGGTATCAGCAGGTCAAATTTTATGTCAGTAAGCCCCGGCTGTTTTACAAGATTTATTTCTCCACCGTTTAAAAGGTCAATGGTTTCATTTTTATTGTTTACTTTCAGCTCCAGCTTTTTCGGTGGAACCGGCATGAGATGTGTTCCTAAGTACATTCTGTATCCATTTCCCATTTCTTACACCCCTTCCGCACTTATTTTTATCTGCTCCGTAATATGATTTGCCAGTTTGCTGGCTATGCCATCCAAATCTGCTTCATTTTTTACTGTGTTTTTCATTTCGCCAATATCCACAATAATATCTCTGTAAACTGTCCGATCAATAACTTCCTGTTCCTTTATATCCCTTAAGTACTTAAGTTCATCATTTGTTATATCAAGGGCATCTGCAATATCTGCGGTGTTATTGGAAATGTCAGCCGTATTTCCGGCAGCACTTCCAGCACTGTCAGCAGCGTTGTTGGCTACACCTTCTAAACCGCTAAGATAATCTGCCGGATTATAGGTTGTTGTATTTTCATCTCCGCTACCAAAATCAAAGGCATTAGAAACTTTTTCTGAAATACCATCACCCCATGCTGCGCCGGCTGCGAATGCACTTGAGGCCCAACCATCCTGAAATGTGTTAAATGTTGACATTCCTTTGTTAAAAGCATCTGATATAGATTCATATTCTTCTTTCTTTCCTGCCGCTTCCGCTGATTTTGAAGCATATTCCGCTGCTTTTGATGTAATTCCAGAGTAATCAAATTCCACAAACGGTAATTGATTTAATGCCTCACAGATTCCGGCAATTACCGTTAATGCCGTAGATAATAAGTTATAAAACCATGACTGTACATTGCAAATGGCGTTATGAAAAGCTGTTTGCATATTTCCACAAAGTGCAAGGATGGCATTTGTAATGCCAAGACTGATATTCGTCGCAGTTAATCCTAAATTGATAAAAAATGCGATAACTACATTAATTGCTCCGCAGATAACTCCAAAGCCTGATTCTGCTACCCCTGTCATGTCCGCAATCTTAGCACTAACGGCATAAATTGCTCCAATCAAAACAACAATTGCCATAACAATAAGTAATATCGGATTTGCACTTAACAGAGCCATTCCCGCTGCCATAATGGCGCTTCCTGCTGCACACAATAACTGCCAGCTATAATAAACAACAAGTGCACCTACAACACCATAAACAATAGGTCCAATCCATGACCAGTTGTCAATTATAAATTCCGTCCCGGTAACAAGAAAATCCACTACTTTTATGGCTGTTTCTCCCAGTACTGTTAATGCACCAATAGCGCCATTTGCCATATCATTAAAGCTTTCACTGTTTGCTATATCATTCATTTTCTGTAATATGGGGTCGAATGAATCCATTATCTCTGCGGTTGCTGCTCCCAACACATTTAAATTACCAATTATACTGTTTACCATGCCACCAAAATTTTCACTGTTGGCTATGTCATTCATTTTCTGTAATACTGGGTCAAAAGCATCCAATGCATTATTTTTTATAGAATTTGTTACCTGTTCAAAGGTCATTGGCATAGAATCAAACGTCTGGTTTATTTCATCCGATGCATAAAACATCGCGTTCTTTATAACATCTGCCGTTATTACACCCTCTGACGCTAGTTCTTTAATGTTGGTTGCATCAATTCCCTGCACCTCTTCCAAATAGGTTTTTATCTTACTTACAATCGGTGCTGCATTATCCAAAACGGCATTTAATTCCTCGCCTTGAAGCTTACCTGCCGCCATGGACTGTGTTAACTGTAGCATTACGGAATCAATTCCCTGAGCGGAAGTTCCAGCGTTGACAAATTCTTTATTCAACAAGGTTGTAAAGGCAATTAATTCATCGTCGCTCGCAAAAGCTTCTCCTGCCTGCGTTCCAAGCTTGGAAATAGCATCTGCTGTTGTCATATAGTCCGCTCTGGCATCCTGTGCGGCATCAAAAATTTTCTGCTGCAATTCCTCCACGCTTCCGCCATCGTCCACAATAAGGCTTAATCTTGCCTCTGTCTGTGCAACAGAATCCGAAAGCTCCATCAAATTGCTTACACCTTGTATCGTAAGATATGCTCCGGCAACTTTCTTTATTGTAGACAATAACTCATTCGAGGCTGTTGCTCCATTTCTCACTTCCTGATTAAAACTTTCCTGCACTCGTTCATTATTCCGCACAGAGCGGTTTACATCTTCCGCCTGACGTTCCAGTGATTCCATGGCAGCTCCTGCTTGTCGTATTGCATTTTCAGCCGCTTCAAAGCTATTTACATCAAGAGAATTATCCATAGAATCCTGCAAATCATAGACACCAGCAATCGTCAGATTCATGGCATCCATAATATTGTGCAGAACCGGGCTAAAGTTATCATATAGCGCAATGGAACTTTGAATTGTCGCCATGGTATCACCTCTTTCTCCGTTTTCCTTTTTTCGGATTTTTTATGTCATCTACTTCTTTTTTATTGTCTTCCGAACGTTGTTTAATCGACGCTATTACAAATGCCTTTTCTTCCTGGTCCATATTGAGAAATACGGATGGCAATATATGTAACTCCTGCAGGGCGTAATGTGCATACACGCTCTCCGGGTCGCCCTGCTCTATTAGTTTTTTGCCTCGTCTACATCTTCCTGCAGTGTTTTAAATCCTTGCATCTCCTGTACATACTGTGCAAGGTCTGCATATTCTCCCGGATCATCCACCATTTCCATAAGCAAGTCCTCCGCACACATAACTCCATAGGAGTTCTGCAGTTCTGTGTTATCCAAATCCGGATGCACAACAGATGCCGTAATTAACTTTCTTACATACTCTGCAGTGTTGGTTTTGTTTCTGTACATTCCGAATTTTCCGGTAACCTGTACTTCTGTCGTACATTCATCTCTGATGTCTTCGTTTTCCTTTGATGTAATATGCTTAAGCTCCCACTCCAATGGTTTCCCATTTTCGTCTACCAAGCTCTTGGTTGCCGCATACTTCTGATTTTCTTTTTTCTTTTTGTTGCCTTTCATAAACATTTTAAAATCTGACATTTTTCTAATCCTCCATTTTTTCAACTAAAAAAGAGCCTGTGGCTCTCTAAACATTTCTACTATTCTCCTAACATTCCTGCCAATTCCTTGAAGCCTTCCTTTATTTCAAAGTCATCTACAGTAAATTCGATATCCTCGTCCAAAAGTTCACCGTCTGCATCAAATTTTGCAAGAATTAAGCTGTCCAGATTACAATCTTTCAAAAGAATTTCCTGCTTGCCGACCGATGTACCTTTATCCTCATTTACAATCTGAATATCAAAATAAACATCTTCGCCAGTATTCTTGTAATTCTCCGCCATTTTTCGCATTACAGTTGAGTTGTAATACATTTTTCCTTTTCCTGTAGCTTCCCATCCTGCAGACTTATGTCCTTTTCCGGTTCTGCCAAGAATAGCAACAGCTACTTTATTCTTTTTAAAAGTAACTTCCATGTTAATCATGTTCATAAAATTGTAACGTTTATCTCCAATTACTATGTAACATCTTGCCATGGAAGCAAAAAGCGTGTCTGCCGCTTTCATATATACCTGTACCGTTTCACTCATGATTTTACACCTCCTAAGATACTGTTACTGTCATGTAAAGCTGTTCCATGGCATTTACTACAGTAATGTTATCAGTTACCACTACAGACTGCTTGGTTTCTCCCTGTTCCACGGTCACGTCTTTGGACGAGAAATTTTCAATCGCTCTAATACGGAGCAAATTCTGATGATGATTTACAATATCATTCCACAGTCCGGTGCGTCCGTCTGCATCATTTGGTGTTACTCCCAGATACTTGGTATTGAAAATCCGGGCAATGTCTGTCGCAATCTGGTCTACCACACGGATAGTCTGATTGGATTTAAAGATTTCTCCCTTATCCGCTGTAGTGGTTACAAGGGAATTGATATCCTTTAACACTCTAATATCAGAACCAACCTGATGCAGTGTGAATTCTCCTGCCTTAATTGCCTGCTCCAGTTCTGTTTGTGTGAAAGTTGCTTCCACCTCATACTCACCATCGTAAATCTTGTTCGTATTGGATGCATTTACGGCACAGGAGGCAATTACTCCTGTTGTCCAATAGACAAGAGCTGCTTCACTTTCATCTTCTCCAATATTCAGCGCCTTATTTTTTTCATTTACAATTCCTTCAAAATCCGAAGGACTTTTGTAAAGAACCGTCTGGAACTTTACGCCTACATTGTCCCTTAAACGCTTTGTAAAGGCGGCGTAAAGGGATTTTACGGTTTCGTCTGTGGTAACTGCTCCGATTGCATTTACATTTGTAAAACTTTCGATTTTATCCAAAAATGCCTGATGTGAAGCGCCATCTACTGTTCCGTTTGTTCCCCCGGTAAGGTTCATTCCGGCTGTTTCTGTCAATATCGCATCTGCTTTGAAGGCAACGTAATCATTTGCAACCAATTCCGACATTTCCGTTACTGTCTGTTCATCTACCAAAGTTGTTTCCAAGTAAGTACTTACATTATAAGCTCCGCTGATATCTACGTTTGCTGTTACAACAATCTTTAAATCATTTCCTCTTGTTCCACAGCACACCGCCTCTGCTAAATCACAAGAAGCTTTTTCTCCGCCACTTGTGAGCTTGTATAAATACAATACAGTGGCATTTCGGAATAAATCTCTCAGCCCTTTCATTCCATCCGCTGTGTACGCATAACCAAGAATTTTTCTACTGTTTTTCAAAAAATCCTCTGCCGTAATCGTTATGATTTTGTCATCTGCACCCCAGTTTAACGGTAATGCCATGGCTGTATAACCACGTTCCTGTGCCTCTGTACTTACAGAAGCGGCTGATACCACGTTGATATAAGCCCCCGGCACTACCTTATTCTGGAATGTAAAATTTCCTCCACCTAAAGACATTTACTTCACCTTTCCTTTCATGAATTTTTCAATTGTTTTGTCTACGGTTTCAAGGTCGTATGTTTTTCCATCTTCTAGCAAAACATTTAAAATATCAGCTCTGTTTTTGTATTTTTCAGATTTGATAATACTTTCCTTCTGATACTTTGTTGTTTCCTTCTTGGTTGAAACCTTTTCCGTCTTTTCTGCTGTTTCACTCATTTCGTTCACCTCCAAATTCTGTCTTTATGGTAATTTTCTGCATTGGTTCTTCCTGTACTGTTCGCTTAAATACGTGGAAGTTATAATTCACAAAGAAATTCAGAATTCCATCTGTAACCTGATAGTGCATATCTGTTCCATGCAGAAATCCACCCTCTTCATCCTTTATGTATTCCAAGCGCAGGGTAAGTCTTTCGGCTACCTCATTACATTCCTGTTGTATTTTGCCTGTTTCCGGAAAGTATTGAATGCATATCTGATTTCTTTTCTCATATCTTTTTCCTACCACAATTTTTGTGGAACTGTCCAAAAGGGTAAGAAAAAAACAAGGCTCTTTTAAACCTTGCTTGATTTCTTCCATATAAATTTCATAGCCAAATTCTTTGTCAAGTGCATTGCCAATACAGCTCATTAAGTCATTTGTCATCTGAAGCACCCTCCTAAGAATCGTTGTATTTTTTGTTCCAATAGAGCTGGTGCAATTTGCTTTATTTCGTTTTCGGAAATAGTTAGCATGAATCGTCCCGGAACCCATGCTTTTTTCAATTTAGCATCAATCGCCGGCACATACCGTCCGGGTGTCTGCCTATGTCCAAACTCCACATACGATGCGTATGCTTTTGTATTTATTACTTCCACCACATAATTTCCCTGTACATGTTGTACCGTTCCGCAACTCCATGCCCTTCTGAGTTCTCCGCCTTGTCTTGCAGATTCTACAAGAAATTTATTTTCTCCATCGTCTTCTAGTTCCCATGTGTCACTGTAATCTCCTACCGGTGTTCTCTTTTTAACCTTCCTCAAAAGCCTTGCCGCAAGTTCATTCGCACATTCCCTACAGAACGCATCTACAAGGTCATCTGTCTGCTGCAACTGCCTTTCCAACTCTCTTAGACCGCTAATATCAAATCTTCCCATTCTGGCCATGTTAAGCCCACCTTTCAAGCGCCTCCAAAACAACTTCTTGATGTGTAGGATAAATTGCCGGAATACCACTTTGTTTATACTCTTTTGTTATTCCGGCTTTGGTGGTAACTGTAATCTTTGAGCCCTCTTTAATTTGTACTTCTGGCGCAAGGAATATCTTTGTTACCTGAACTACATTTGCTGTTGAACCACTTTGGGATGCCTGCGATACCTTTTCATATGACAATTTGCAAGGCTGTTCTTCCAATACAACGACTTCTTCCGGTTCCATGAGTTTGGTTTTCTCATTTTTCTTGCTTACATACTCTGTTACTGTTAAGTTGTCTTCATACATAAGTTCAATCACTTTTCTGTGTAAATTCACTAAAAAACCACCCTTCTGTATCTGTTTAACTGCTTTGTGTAGTTCTTCAAAATACTCTCTGTGTAGTCACTAGAAGCTATATCTCCAAAACTGGTGCTTGTATCTCCCACTGTAATGGATTTTACAGCCTGAGGTTTCTCTGTTTCCCCAGGCTGTTCATTCCGATAGATATCCATTGCCATACGATAGGCTGTGTTTGTAAGCCCTTCTGGAACTTCTTCTATATTGCAGTAGTTTTCTATGGCTTCTTCTGTATTAGAAATAATAAACTGCAAGGATATATCTTTTGAAGTATCTTCTTCCGAAATGCCTAGCAGACCTTTTAATGTTTCTAATTCCATAATGTCACCTACTTGCTTTTTGAAGTCTTAGCCGCTTTCTTTGCGACCTCTTCTTTTTCCTGTTCCGCTGCTTTTTCTGCCTCAGCCGCTTTCTTTGCAGCTTCTCTTCTTCTTCTCTGAAACGCTGTTGCACTCATCTAATCACCTACCTTACAGTTTGTGAACGAATTTAACCATACGAATAGCTTTATCTTCATACACTCTGCTCCAGTTTGTTCCAATGGCAAGTTCCGCATTTGTTGGTGAAGACCCCGCTGCACTTCCGATCCATTTAACACCTCGTGGATGTAAGATATTATGCCATCTGTTAATAAGGATATCATCGCCTGCTAATGAATCTCTGTCTGTCTCAGTTGGTACTGGCGCCGCACCATTTCCAAGTCCAATTGCTCCCTGCCCAAATAAGTAAGTCGTATAAGTTCCATCAGAGTAAGGACAGGAATCATCAACAATAACTCTCTTTTCCATAAATAAGGAAATTGGCTTATTGTTGGAGTCCAATTCGGTCTGAATAAGATTATTCTTTCTTAACTGAGTTTCTGTTGCCGAATGCATAATTACACCTGTTAATTTATCTTTGGCATCTCCCATAAGCTGTAATGCATCAAGGAAGGTTTCTCCATTAATTGCACTCGCTGTCTTCGCACTAATGTCCAGCACCTTATTTGTCATGTTTTCAGCACCAAAGGCGCCATTCAACACATTAATGAGGGTTGTTTGCATACGTCTTGCCCTGTATTCTGCAACCAAATCTCCGATTGCCGCCATCGGGTCACTTCCAGATAACGCTTTTGCTAAATCATTTGCACTCCACGCTTTACCACGCATCAAGAGAACTGCAACGTCCTGACCAGCCGTGATTTTACCCGGTGTTAACGCCCCATCATCAGTAAGCACTTCATCCTCACCATCCAAGTCCTCCCAATATGGCATATTGATTGTTGTTCCGCCGGAAGATGCAAGTTTGTCTAATTCCGGATTATTTGAAATAATTCCACTGTTATACAGTGCGGATAATTTCATTGTTCTCTGTACCACATAAGGATTAAACACCTCTGGCACAATAACATCACTAATTTTTGTTTTCATGTCTTTTTACCTCTCTTCCTTAAATGACTAATCCAGCCGCTGCCGCAAGTCTGCGAGCTTCTTCCGGATTATTCTTTAATAATTCTCCCTGCTTAGTAAGATTGTAGGTTTCCTTTGCAAACGGATTAACGGCTCCACCTCCGTTACCGCCTTTAGGGTTGTATGGTGGTTTTCCAGATTCCTGTTTGAACAGATGCGCCATAGTTGCATCTTCTTTGTATGACTTAATGGCGTCTTCTACACCTACCGGCTTGTTTTCTTTGTCAAAAGTAAACTTATCAATACCGCCATGCTTGTAAATAAGATAATCTGCATCTATCACACCGGCCTTGGAGAGCTGTTCTTTTAGGGCATAAGTCTTAGAAATTTCCTCGTTTGCTTTCTGCTGCTTTGTCAGCTCTGTCTGCAAATTAGTAATTGTGGTTTGCAATTCTTCATTGTCTTTGTTATCTTTTTTCATGTTAGATATTGTGGTGTTCAGTGTACTTATCTGTCCTTCCAGATTACCTTTTTCTGCAACAACGGTGTCATACTTTCCTTTGTCCACATACTGTCCAGTAGAAAGATTTGCAAGTTTTACCTGCTTGTCTTTATTTTCCGGATTGCCATTGTGGGCATTTACTGCTGTTTCTACCTGTTTGTAAAGTTCCTCTCCTAATACTTCTTTTAAAAACTCCATATCTTTCCTTTCTCTGTACCATTTTTAAATGTGGTGTCTCCACGACAGTGTGCTGTTTAGGTGCCCTGCACTAGGCATATTACCGACCTTTTAAGCGTCTTGAGGCTTTGGACAATATAAAAACAGAACCACCGAAGGAGCCTACTTGGTGTCACCTCTACACTGTTCGGTTCATAGATTTTCAGTGATTCTGCTATTATCGGGTTTGTTGCACTGGTGCAACTTTTGAATTTTGGGTATAAAAATACCACCTAGCCTAATGACTGGTGGTATCAATTCTGTTTATCTATTTCATCATAAATCTTTTGAAGTTTAATGCCCTCTTCATCAGGTTCATCATTGTTACCAAGAATATTATCAACAATGACATCATCGATGGCATTTAGTACTTCTTGAACATCACCTTTTTCGACAAGTTCCGCGATATTTTCAATACATGGCTTCAATACTTCAATTTGCTCATCCTTAATAATCATGATTTCACCTTCTTTCTTGAATGCACTGGGTTTACCTGAATGATATTGCCTGTATCAGGGTTGACGGAAACTTCAACTATGCCATTTCTAAATTTCTGACTTTTACCATTTTTCAGCACCTTAACAGGTAATATTTCAGAATCTTTATTTGTCAATGCATCCAGAACATCCTTTACGGATACTCCGTTTCTTCTCTGTTCTATTGAACCAATCACCCTTGCAATAGAATGATTTGATTTTCCTGTAATTTTTACACCCGTATTGGACAAAGCTCCAACAAGCAACTCGTCCATCTGCTTACTAATATTTTTATACAATTCAAAGTCTGCCAGTGGTGTCAATTCCCCTGTTTTGATTGATGATGTGTAGGCTTTGAATTGTTTCCATTCATTTGCATTATAACGTATTTTTGCAAATTCTTCAATGCTTGGTGTCTTATCGCCTAAAATTTCTTGATATTTAGTGTATAATCTCTTTGTTTCACCAGAAATAGAATCCTGAACATATTCCTCTCTCCATTCCTTATATGTCATATCTGCTGGCACGTTATATGTATTACCATTTTCATCTCTGGCAATTCTTTCTTCTCCGATGGTAAATTCATCGTTGAAATATGGGCATGTAGTTGAACGGCAATGAGGATGAAGTGGCGGTGCATTTACACCTATCTTGTATTCGCTCATTGGAAAGTGTTGCCCATCCATTTCTCGGCAAATTTCCGATGTATGACTGTCTAATGTGGCTAGGAACTCAAATTCTTTTACCCCAAGGTCCTTGTAGCAATCTTTATCCGCCTGAGCTGCCACAAAGGCAGATTCCGTATAAATCAGCCTGCTTGCATTCACTCTTGAAGTCTTCATCTTTTTTGCAAGAGTTGAAATGTAATTACCCGGATTCTCGCCTCTAATAACACTCTGCGTTAGAATCGTATTTAATTCGTTCATTAGGCTCGTTTTGTTCTGCCAAATGCGATTACTAAATGTTTTTCCATCCGCTGCCCAGCAAGTATCCAATACTGTTCGTATTCGTCTGTCATCTATAGTTGCAAAGGTCGTGACAACCCCTAGCCCCTTTTGGATTTCAAATACTGTTCTGTGATAGGCTTCTGTGTAGATATTGCCAAGGTGTTCCTCTATTCCGGTCTGTAATTCATTGTAAAGCATTTCGCATTCTTGCCGGATTTGTAACTGTATAGCTTCTAGCCTTCGAATATGGTATTTGGCAGATGCATTCTCCAGTTCTTTTGTCCAGTCTTTGCTCACTCCATTTTCTTTTCCGCGTTTTATGTATTCTTCTACAGTCCACTTAAATTCTTCCAGTTCATCCGCATCCAAGAACTTCCTCGCTTCTGCTAAGCCTATATCGTTGTTATCTGCAAGTCTTGCGTACCACTTTTCAATATCATCCGCAATCTGCTTTTCAGCCTTTTTGAACTGTTTTTCTGCTTCTCTGTAATATTCTTCACTCTTTTGGTGTAACTGTGCTTCTACCGCCTCAGAACGCTTTCTCCAGTATTCTGCATTTTTCATTAAATGCACCCCAGCTCTCTACATGCATTTAAGATTTTAGGAAGCTGTATTGCAATCCAATCTACCATTTCTTCATATTTTGCCCAAGAACAATTCGGAACACTTGCACTATCAGATAATCCCGATTCATTCAAGAATGCGTGTATTAATTCATGTCTAAGTGTTCTTTTCTTGTAATTTTCCTGTTCCTTTTCGCTCATATCAGGGAAATATCCTTTTTCTGACATATCGGCTATTACAATCAGTTTGCTTTCTTCACAACAATATCCTGCATATCTATTATCTTTCATAAAATTATCCTCAGATACTTTATGAATTTCAATTGCATACTCTGTTCCAAGAATGCTAATCTTCTGCATTTGTTTCACCTCCGTCTTGTTCTTTATTATCAGCTTTGAAAGCTTCTGCATATACTTGCGACTTTTCCTGTTCTTCCTGTTCTTCTTTCGCAATCTGTTTCAATTCTTCTTCTACATTTTCTACAAGCGGGTGATTTGCAAGAATTGTCTTCTTACTTACGATACCCACACTATTCTTGCACATATTTACCAGCTCAGTTTCATTCTTTATTCGTGTTCTGGTCCATGTTTGCCGGATAGTCCCACATTCTATTCCTTTATGCCTACAAACGGCTCTTACAAGTTTTGCAAAGCCTAATCTGAACTCTGTTTCCATTAATCCAACTTTCATTTCCAACAGAGAATACATAAACTTCAATGCTTCTCCTGACTGATTACCAAAACTCTCCGGCTGTGGATCATAGCCCTGTCCCTGTTCAAATATGGCTTTTCTGGTAGCTTCCAGCACGCTGTTTCTTGCCTCTATTGGAATTTCAATGTTTAAGGTACTTACTCCTGGATGTTCTGCATCTTCATCCAGTTTTATGGTTTTGTATTTTTTCAAATCCTGTAGGAATCCGTTTAATTCTGTTCCGCCATATCCGGATAACACAAAGATTAGTTCCTGAATATCGTCAAGGTCATTAATAAAGCCACTGTAGACCTTGTCGTATACGTCTATCAGTGGCTTTATATTTTTTAAATCATCCGTGCGGATATTGTTGTTAAAAAATGGGATAAATGGCACTTTTCCATAGTTGTGGGAATATTGCGCTATCATTTCACCCGAAGATGGCTCATAGAACATATAATACAATTCCAATCCATCAATCGTCTGTTCCGTGTTTCTCCTAAACGCCTGACACTCCTTTTCATTCCAATACTCATATATTGCGTATATATCTCCTGTCTGTTCATCAATTTCCGGATATACTCTAACTACACCTATAAGCCTCTTTTTAAGGCTCTTATCCCATATTGGAATAATCTGCTTGCTGTCCACTACCGCCCATTCAAAACCTTCATCTGTTTCCCAGTAATGAACCCACCCTACTGTAGCATTGGCAGCGTTTACACATAGTTCCATGCAATTTTTAGCATATTCGTCCCCAAGAACCTCTGCAATCTGCTTATTTGCGGCATTATTCCCTACGTCAAATAGCGGTGGTACAGTGAATGCATAGGAAGCTTTTTGATTTACTATTAAACCATGAAAGTTTCTTGGTATTCTGTTATCAGCATTTCTAAGTACATTCCCTTCTTCATCTTCTTTTTTCTGAAAAAGTACATCTGTTTCATTCCGGTAATATCGTTCTGCCTTTTCTGCCTTTAACATAAATCCTACATGTCCCGGCTCATATTTCTTTATTAATACTTTCATCACTTCTAATTCCAATTATTTCACCGCCTCTATTTTAGTATGTTAATTCCGCTTGGTTTCCTAATAATCGTATAACAAAAATATCTCAAAGCATCCAAACAATGGTCGAACTGTTTTACCGGCTTGTCCTCACCGCGTTCTGCCGCTTTTTCATCCCAAATGTATGAAGAAAATTCTATCATTGTATTTTTGCATATTTCATGTATCGCTATTTTATCCTCATTCAGCAATGAAGACACATATCTTATCCCGTCCAGAACATCATTCTTGGCTTTTTTTATTCTATAGCCTCTCTTTTTCAATTCGGCTATGAAAGAAGCTGCAGATGGATCGATTATAATTTTCTCAGGTTCTAATCCATCAAGCCATTTCTCCAAGTCATCCGCATACTCCGTATCCGTCTTTTGCTTTCCTACGTCTCTTCCGCTATAGTAATATTCCCTAATACATATCCATCTTCCTGCAGTATCTTTGCACCAAAGCAAAAATACTGTTGCATTTTGAGTACCATAATCGCAAGAAACAAAATAATTACCTTTTTCGATATTATCTAATTTTCTAATCACATGTCTGCTTTCGTCAAACATATCATAGATAATACCTTCTGCCATCGCCCAAAGTCCTAATATGTATCTCTTAAAAAATACACCACTATACATATTGCGATATCGTTTTTTTATTTTTTCAGATAAACTCAAATTATCATCCATGGTGAAGTGGAGGTAGATAAGATTTTTCTCTTTTCTTTTATCTATCCAGTTCCTTTTAAACCAATGATATGGCCCATCCGGATTGCAGTTAAACCAGTATTTCGAACCATCTACAGAACATCGTCCTGTTGCCTGATTAACAAAACTTTCCGGCATAAGTGCAACTTCATCAAAAAACACTCCTGCCAATGTAATGCCCTGTATTAAATCCTGAGAACGTTCATCCTTGCCACCAAAAATGTAGAAATAATTGGTTACTATACCCTTGGTGACAATGACAAGATTATCCGCCCTGTGGTCCGCAACCGTATAACCTCTACTTTTCAGCATAAGCTTAAGCCAGAACAGTACGTTTCGCCGAAAGGAACCTATAGTCTTCCCGCACATACCAAAATTCTGACCATTAAACACAGACATTGCCCACAGCACGTATGATAATGACATGGATACCGTTTTTCCGGAACGGATTGCTCCGTCTGCTATGATTCCATCTTTATCCTTAACCGGCGAATCCTTACACCACCAGTTAAGTACTTTCCTTTGCTTTTTGGAAAATGGCTGGAATCGGAAAAATTGTTTAATCTTCTTCATCCGACCAGTCCTCTCTTGCAGAACCGTTCAGTGCTTCCAGAAAGCCATCGTCTTCCATCTCTTCTTCTGGTGCCTGTACTTTTGCTTTCAAGATTGCGATTTCTGCTTTTTGTTTTTCTGTAGCAAGGTCCATATGGTCAGTAAGCCATTGTAGGGCTTTCAGACGGTCGGCAAGCTTTACTTTTACACCATCCTTACCTTTTGAGATTTCTGAAATTATTGTTCCATCTACCTCATTACTCCCCTTAATGTTTACGTAACTTACTGTAATAGTTTTTCGTTCTCCGTTATCCAACATCACTTCTATTTCTTCACTTCCAAACTCTGTGAAGTCGGTGATATCTGCAAAGGCAATATCCATGTATTTTTGAAATATATCCTCCTCACTCAATAGCTCTCGATTAAGACGTTCCTGTTTTAATTGTAGTATCATTTCTTTTATCCGAGCATTTCTGAGTAATGCAGGACCATTTGTGGCTGCGGTTGCGTAACTGCATTCATACACTTTCTGATATGCCTTTGTTGCATTAAAGCAACGAACGTAATAAATACAAAAAAGCCTTTGCTTATCTGTTAAATCCGTATTTTCTATTACTTCATTAACTTCAACTGCAATAGTTCTTTTTTTACTTTGCTTTTTCTTTTCCGAACGTTCACTTCGTTTATCCGAACGTTCGCTTTTATCTTCTTCATCCCATTTATATGTTGATTTCCATCTGCGAACTGTTCCCGCTGGAATATCCAGTTTATTGGCGATATCTATTAATTTCATTCCTGCTTTATATAATTCATGAGCTTCTTCAGTTTTTTTGTTTGGTCCTCTTGCCACTGTCACCACCTCTCTTTAAACAAAATAAAAAGAAGCAGCTCATTTACTGCTTCTCTCTTTCTTCATGCTACTACTTTAACATAAATATCATGGGCATTGTGGGCAACTTTTGCTTTTCTCAAAAAATTTATAGAATTTTCTGCTTACTGTTCTTCTGTCTGCTCCAATCTCGGCTCCAATATCTTCCCATTTCATGTTGTTTACGCATCTGAGCCGAATAATAAGTCTCGTTTCTGCTTCATCTACAGTATTTAAGAAGTCCTCTATCTTCCTTCTTTCATACTGTAATTTTCTTAAAGAGTAGCTTAGCATATCTTCCAGTTCCTGTTCTTTTACAAGGTATTCGTCCTGTGGGTTTACATATCCACTGCCGCCTCTTGGCATGTCTGTTATTACGTTTGGTTTGTAGTATCTTCGTTCTTCTTTTAATTTTGCTAATTCTAATCTTAATGCTTTTATTTCTAAGTTTATGTAATAGATTTGACTTGCTTCTTCAAATGTCACCTTGTTTTCCTCCTGCTCTTATGATATAATACGAACAGGTGTTTATCCCGCTGCCGCTGGACTGGTAATCTTTGGCAGTGGGATTTTCTTTACATTTCTCTCTTTCTTTAAAAAAATGGTATAAAAATACCAACCATCGAATATTGACGGTTGGTGTATGCACTATATTTCACTCAATTCATTACAATTATTATTTTTAAAGTTAATCGCAATATCTTTTATAAGCATTTTGCCATATTCAGCTTTTTTACTGCCATCTTCTTCATATTCCATAGATACATTTTTTATTATTGTATCTCTTCCAATTATCGCTTCAAAGTTGCTGTATTTTTTTATGTCTGTTAAAAAATGTCTTGAATTCTCAATAAGACCATATTGTGCTTTTACTTCAACTTTAGTGTAATTTTCTGACTTTTTTGCTGTCTTGATTGTTTCAGTAAAATCACTATAGCTTTCTTCATTTTCAAAATACAAATAAATGTCATGTGTCCAATCAGATTCTATGCATTTAAGTTTTACAAGAACTTCTTTGTTTATCATATATTATTTATCTCTCCTTTCACTATAATACCAAATTATACCACTCCAACCACCAATATTCAATTTTCAATGTTCGATAGTATGTAAAAGCACTTTTCATTTTCTATTTTGTTTTTTCTTTCCGCCTACCTTTCGGAGAGCATACATCTAAAACTTTCTGTAAATCCCTGCTGTCACATCCGTAAGAGCAGAAATTCGTATTCGTATTTATGTAGCTTGGTAGTTTCTTGCCGCAATACATACATCTGCGTTCGTATTTCTTGTTATCGCTCATCTGCTTCACCTTTCTTTAACTGTTCAATTTCCTTGCTTAATTCTTCTATCTTTTGAACTGCTTCTTTCAAAGTATACGCATTATTATTTACTGCCCGTGCCACAACAACCAAATTCCCACTTAATGAACCACCTGTAAGTTCTGTTACTGTCTTATGCTTCCACTTCATTCTTCCACCTCCAACATTTCCGGATTGTCAAAAATATTGCCGACAACCTCTATAACCCTCATACCATTTACCATCATCTTTATCCTTTGCTTTGCATAAATATCTATTGCTCATACTTTCCAGCCCTTTCTGTTAATATCCCATAAAATGTTATTGTGTTTTTGCAATTTGGACAAAGTCTTCCTTCCAGATAATCTGCTGACTTTATAACAGAATATTGCGTCATACCACAGGATGTTTTTCTAAAACCTGTATTTCCCAAAAATTTGTGTATGCATTTACTCATGTTATCATTCTCCTTTCTCCCTATATGGCTTTGGTAATGGCATCCATGCAAGAATGAGCGGCAACACAAGACCATTTCTTATATCAATAAATCTTTTCTCATTCTCGTCATATCTTGCTAAAAACACACAATAGTCCCAATTTGTTACTAATACTTGTTGCTTATCTTCCGGCAACCGTTCATCTACCGGTATCCATCCATCTTTGTTCCCGTCATTTGTGTCGGGAAGATATTCCTTTCTATTCTCATTATCATATTCTTCAAGCTTTTTCAACGCATATTGTGGCTCATTGTTTGATATGATTTCATCTATTTCAGCAGTACCAAATATTTTGAGTAAAATATCTTCGTCTTCTCCAATAAGCCTAAAAGCCAAATCCCATGCTTTGTTCATTCCATCTATAAATTCCATATTGTTCATTCTTGCACCTCACAGTCTTTATGTACGTTTATATCTAATTGTTTTACCATCCTCAAATCCGATGTTGACGTACAATGGATATCCGCTATGGTCTTGGTGGTACGGTAAATACCCCTTTTCTTTGCATTTTAATTTTATCTTGTGGTTTTCCTCGCATTCTATAGCTCTGTTCTTTTCAGCATATTCCGTGTTGCAATGCTCACACTTGTATTTACATAATTCTTTCATTTCTTCTCCATCTCCTTTAATGCCTGTTCATCCAGTACCGACAAATCATATCCACTTTCGATAAATCCAATAGTCTTTTCATGATTACAGCAGTTCCCCAGATATATATAAATCTGTTCTATATCCTTTTTTGTGAACTTTGTACCCAAAAATTGATTTATTCCGTCACGCATAAACTTGTGAAACTCAGCATTTCGTTGCCTTGTGCTATAAGGCTCTGTTTTGTAAGCACCTCTCGAAAACCATTCAAGCACCTTGCACTTGACATCTAATTCACTCTCGCAATTCTTCAAAATGAAATATTCGTTTGCTTTCGAATGTGCAACAAACTCTCCGTACTGATTGACAAAGCTGTTCGGAAAACAATTCATCAATCTTTGTATTATTTCCCAGTCCATAACTCTATACCCCCTTTTTCATCTTCACCAGTGCCTGCTCTGCTTTCTTTTTCTTAGCTTCAAACTTATCGCACAACCCTACTTCGCGATTTCTCCGCTTCTTTGTAATTTCTAAGTATGCGCAAGTTACAGCGTACTTACTGCCAGAACCATTGCCATTGCTAAGGCTGTATTTACACTGTTGGCAAAGGGTTCTTGTTGTTTTTCTCATTTCTCCCATTTTCTTTCTCACTTTCCTCTAGTTTTCTTAGCACTTCTTCTATTTCTTTCAGATAAGTTTCTGTTAGTTCTTTATCTGTTCCAAAGTCATATTTGCCGTTTTTTCGCATTTCTTCATATTTTGCTCTTTTTTTCTGTAAGCGTTCTATGAGTTGTTCTTCTTGTTCTTTTCGTGCTGTCAAATATATTATTCCTGCGCATTCAATTTTCTGCGCCTGTGGAAACTTCTCTTTTATAGTTTTGAAAATCCTATTTAGTTTCCACCCTTCTGTTGCCGCACTTGCAGCAAATATCTTATTGCTCTTTTCTAATCTTTTAATTAAGCTTTCTGCTTCTCTTTCTGTATTAAAATTCATTACTTTTTCCTCCAAATTCTTAGTTGAACGGTAACTCTTCGTCTATGCCTTCTGGTATATTCATAAACCCGTCTCCGGCATCGCCATATCCCGCTGCCTGCATCGCTGCTCTATCTCTTTCTTCCCGGTTGCTTTCGCCACTTCCTTTGCTTTCTGCAAATTCCTGCTCTTCAATTACCACATCTGTTGTGTAAACTTTCTGCCCATCCTTGTTTGTATAGCTTCCAGTCTGAATCCTTCCTGTAATTAGCACTTTCATTCCCTTCCGGAAGTACTTTTCTGCAAATTCTGCATTACGGCCAAAGGCTATACAACTTATAAAGTCTGCGGTCTGTTCTCCTTCTCTCTTAATTTTTCTGTCTACCGCAAGTGTGTATCGCGAAATTGCTACCGGCTCCGCCGTCTGACTATATCTCACTTCCGGATCGCGTGTTAATCGTCCCATTAAAATTGTTTTGTTCATCGTTCTTCCTCCTAAAAATTTTATTTTTTATAAATTAATTCTTCTTCATTCCAGTTTTGGTAATGCTCCTTTAAGTACCCTTTAAACAGTTCTAGCATTTCTCCTCTTAGCCCTTTATTGCCATTATCTAAGAGTTCATGATGGTATTGGCAACCGATGGCTCCATTCTGCTCGATACCAAGGCCACCTTTTGACCTTGGTATGTAATGCATTATAGATTTTATTATATAGCCGGCTTGTGTGGTGCTTTCCATATGGTAGCCCATTTTACAGAATATGCAGCTCATTTTGTCGCGTTCTTTGATTGCTTCTCTTGTTTTTGCGGAGAATTCTCTTGCTCTTGTGCTTTTCTTCATCGGATTGCCTCCATTAGTTCTGCGAGTTTTTTGGCATCCCATTTTATTAGGGTGTAGTTATCTTCTTCTATTGCTCTTGCTATTGATTCCATTCTTGTTTTTACCTGGGCTTTTATTTCCTGCCATACTTCCATATTGCTTTTTGCATTTTCCGGTAGGTATTCCGGATAATTTTCTATAGCAGTCTGACCTTGCACCTGTTCTTCGGTTGCGCCGGTGCAACTTTCAGTATTTTCTTCCATAATCGGTTCTATGTAATTTTCCGCATTTCTCCAATACACCTTGTGCATTAGTTTATAGAATTCTCCCCATTCGAACGCCGCTATTTCTTCTCCCTTCTGTCGCAGTTTTAGTCCTCCCGCTACCTCTATTACGAAGATGTCTTCCCCGTTATGTTCAAAAATCCATTCACTCTTATGCACTTTGTCGAGTATAGCAAGCACTTCGTCACGCATATTCTCTGAATCCTCTAATCTTGTTTCGTAACGTTTTATAAAGGCAAGTGCTAATTTTTCCCTTATTTCCTCTAAATTCCGTGTTTCTTCTACTACCTCTCCAGTTACTTTTTCCACTTCCGGTTCTCGAGATTCTTTTGCCGGTTCTGCGTTGCTTTCTTCCGCTGCTTTTGTCGCAATATCTTTGTTTTCCGTTTCGGTTGTAACAATATTCTTGTTTTCTGCCTGTTGCACCGGTGCAACTTCCGGTTTTTCCTTTGTTTCATCTAAAAGTTCCGGGGTTTCTTCCTGAATATTAAATGACTCTCCGTACAATTCCTTATACGTTTCTTCTGCATTTGTACTATGTTCCGTAAAACTTAACATTTCATCTAAAAATATGGCTATCATTTTCCAATCATGGCTCTCTTTTTCATTGTTCCGCACGTTCAGGAAGTCCACATTTTCATCTATTCCTCTTACGGATATCATTATCTTGCCTTTTCCCGGTATTCTTGTTGTCTTGGCTGCAACTCCGCTTGGTGCGATAATATCCAGAAACTTTTCTGTTATTTCCTCATACTTTCCGCCTTTCTCCAATACCTCGAAAATTTTCTTGAACTCCTCTTTATTTTCTTTTAGATACTGGTATAAGGCATCTTCTGCCAATGTGTCGAATAACGGTCGTTCTGTCGGTTGCAGGGATTCCATCATCACTTCGAGGTCGGTTATCTTCTCTTCTTGCTTAATTTCTTTCTTAATCTCCTGTATTTCCGTTCGCGTGAGCTGTGGGCTCAGGCTCTCTATTACCTCGTCCGACAGCGTCAGCATCTCTGCCAGTTTTGCTACTCCAAACCGGCTGTATTCTTCTTTCAAGCTCTCTCCATAGCCATTTTCGGAATACCTGTCGTTTATGGCTATGTATCGGCTTACCACGTCTTTGGTTAGTCCGTATTCCGCTGCCGCAAACTCCGTTACGCTTTTATATCCGGATTTATGCAGAATATCTGTATCTCTTGCTACCTTTAGCAGATAACCAATTTTTATAAATCCCTCCATGTTCTTTCGTAACTCTGTTTGCAGGGTTTCTCTAAAATGTTCATAAGTCCCATGTACACTCGTTTCTTCGGTTACTGTTTGTGCTGTTATTATTTGTTCCATAGTTCCTCCTATACTGCTTCTGCCATCTGTTTCTTATCCTTCTTTGCTTCTTTTTCTTCTGCCACTGCCAGCTCCTTGGCAAATTGTTGCGCAAGTTTTTTCGCTTCCGGTGTCGGGTCAGCGTTATATCTTGCCCGCACCTGTATTAATTCGCCTTTCTTGTACTCTGCTGTGTATAACCGCTGCTCTTTGCGTTCCCTGATGTAGAATATTAAGGTTTCTCCTCTTGCGGCTCTGTCTGTGTAACCGCCAACACAATGATGCTGGCATCTTCCTTCTATCTTGATATCCACTGCACTTTCGGGGAGAATACACTGATATCTTCCATCCGTTGTCGTTACCTTTTGCTTTTTTATTATCTTTTTCCATCTCGCATAGGTTTTCTGAAATTCCGTATTTGTTTCGTTCGATATTTTGCTTCCATCCCTTAACAGTTCTTCTTCGATTTCGTCCTGATGGAACTTTACAAAATCCTTGGGATAGATATTTGTTTTCTTTTTGGGAATTTCCAGCTTTTCCATTAAATCTAAGTGGTCGATAAAGTCTGTTATTCGGATTCCTTGCTCCTTTACATAGGCAAGAACCTTCTGTTCTCTTACCTCTTTCTTTATCAGTTTTTCTATGTCCTCTATATGAATTTCTCTCTTACTCCAAGCTGTAACTACTGCTTCTATCATTTCTTGTGTTGCCACCTTATTGTTGCTATGGTATTCCTGCATGATTTCGAGGGTTATTTCTTGATTTTTCTGCTCTCTTAGTATCCTTAGTTCCTCTTTGTTAATTCCTAGCAGCTTCGTTAGTTTTGTTTCTTTGGCATTTAGTGCATATCTGTGGTAGTCCTTCTCTAACTCAGTGCTTGCTAGTTGGTTCAGACCGGATTTTACCAACTGCTCTATGTACGGCTTTTCTAATAATCTACAAAGAGGGCGTTCCATTCCTGTTGCGTAGGTATTTTTATCTATCTGGTTCTGCAATAATTCGCCTAGACCTTCGTAGTGTAATCCTGATTTCTCAATTATTTCCTTTACATCTTGTGTGTAGAATTTCCCGGTATCTCTGCCAATTATTTTAAAATTAGCATTCGTTCTATCCGCCCATACCCTTTTTCCATTGCCATCTGTGTATTCATATTCGTACTGCCTTGCCGCCTCCGGCGTTACTATGTACCTGTGTATTTCATAGTATTCTGTCTTCATGCGACTGCTTTTTTGCCCAGTATTGTCCTTCTCAAAATCCCTGTGTACTACAAATTCTCTTACTATCACACCCTTTTCATAGGGTTGCATTATCTCTGTCCCATATATAAAACCTTTTCCTACTCTGCTCATGCCGTATGATATTTGTTTCATCCAGTTACGGCAATACGGGCAATGTTGGTAATCGCCCATGTGTGTTGTCTTTGTATTGTTTTTTACCTCCAGTTCGTCAAGGGTGTAGTCGCTCTCACATCTTGTGCAGTATGCCTTATTATCTTTCCGGTTGTAGATTATATAATTTGCCTGTTTCATCAGGTCATTCTCTATGAAATTATCAAAGTCTTCTGGAAGTTCTGGTACTTTACGCATTATTTCATCTATTTTTTCTCTTTCTTTACGTCTTCTCTCTTTTAACCGCTTTTCACCGATTTTGTTCTGCCATCTTTTAAGATTCTTCAGAATTTTATACTGATCCACTGCGTAATATACGCTCCAGTGTACCCTTCCATTTTCGCTCACTTCTATTACCGCGTTCTCGAACTTTGCTTTCGTCCAGCATTCCTTTTTTGGAGTATAATTTATCCAGTCATTCTTGGTTCGGAATATAATAAATGTCGGTGCTGTATCACCTGCCAGCAATTCCCTTTTTTGATAAATTTCATATGTGCTTATACGTCCAAATTTCCTCCTCAGAAGGAACGTATCTTTTGTGTACTCCTGTGCTTTTTCTATCATCCAGTCTGGAGCTGTGCATGGGAGTTTTATTAATTCTCTTTTATCCATGTCTGCCTCCTACTTGTATAGTGCTTCTATTACTTCCACTGCCTTTTTTTCGCCTTCGGTATAATATGCCCGGATTACATTGCACAACTCTCTGTCTGTTCCGCAACACATCCCCGTTTCACCTGTCGCGTGTTTTCTTGCCTCTTTTCGCATTAATTCGAAGATTTTTTCTATTCTCTTTCCTTTTCCCATTACAGCCGCTGCCAAGTTTTCGTCTGTACACATCCCTTTTGTCATGTTGTGAATTACCAAGAGGGGCATCTTTTCGATGGCACTCTTTTTATCAATTTCTTTTTCCTCCAGGTCTAACTTTCCCATAGCTGCGCTAACTACAGTCGCAAGTTCCGGAATATCTCCAGCAATATAATCCTCCGCATCCTCTCCGTCCAGTCCGTTTTCTTCTGCCAGTTCTCTTATAGATTTAAAATCTCCCTCTGCTAGAAATCCCGCTGCCGCTTCGTTTAATTCTTCCACACTGTTAAATTCTCCAAATTTTTCGTACATATCTATCTTCCTTCCTTTGCGTACTGCATTGCTACGTATTGGCCATAAGTAAGTCCTACTTCCCGTGCCATATTCTCTATTGTTCCAATTTCTGTTGTTTTTCTTTTGTTTCCTTCACTAATGCAAGATGCATTGTATTTTCTGCGTGCTGCCGAACGCTTGCTTACACATCGCTGAGAGCACGTAAGTGTTTTTCTTCTGTTTGTCAAAAACTTTTCTCCGCACTCTATGCATATCTTTTCAATCGTTATTTTGTTTCTTTCTTTACATTTTCTCCTGTGCCTTGATTTCGAACATTCTTCCGAACAAGTTAGTTGTCTCATTGACCTTGGCCCGAATGGTTTCCCGCATTCTTCACAGATTTTATTCTCCTTCCTTTAGAGGAAAATCAACGCTTTTCGCTAATTCATTCCTCATATACAGCTCGTATTCTCCTAACCCTTCTATGAATTCGTACTGGTGCTTGTCCAGTTCAGCAATTAACTCTCGCCACTTTTCTTCGTGCGCAACCCCTACTCCTTTCGAACTTCTAAAGTCATTTTTCTGCCACTTCTTTATCCAGCTGTTTTGATAGGCATTCAAAACCCCGTTTCTCCGCATAAATCCTCTAATTGTACAGCTTTTTGTTAAAATGCTTACGGCTTCTTTTAAGGCTGTCAGAATTGCTTCCATTTCTTTTCCCTCTGTTACAACAATTCCTTGCCTTGTCGCCGGTGTGTTGTCTTTTTTTATAAATTCCACTAGCCACATGGCTTTCCCGCCTTTCTGCCTTGGGCTTGTCCATGTTGTCGCTATGTAAATGTTTACTTTGAAACTCATTCCAGTTTTCTTTCCTTTCTAATTGTTTTGTTCTGATGCAGGGTGTAGGAAAAGTATTCGTAGCCCCATTTGTTTACACCTTCCACTACGCTTTCCTTTTCGAGGTAATATCCCTTTTCTTCTTTTGCCGTTGTTCGAAAAGTGTTCGATTTCCATATTATTTTCTTTTTTACGATTGGCTCTTTCAGATTTTGCGATGGATAATATTTCTTTCCAATCTGCTTGCCTTCTGTCTTTATTGTCTTATCTGCGTACTTAACAAAGTATTCAGCAATCTTTTCGTATTGGCCATCTGTGTTAAGCGGATCTACGTGGATTCCACCATGTGTCCAGCACTTTCTTAAAATCTCAATCCCATCCGGTGCCCTGTTCATAATCATATGTATGTGAGCCGCACCCCTTGGTCCTATTTCTTTTACATAAATATATTTCAGCTCCACTCCAAGCTTTTTGTATTGATTTCTTAATCGCTTCAAGAAATTACTCATACATCTTGTCATTTCCGTGCTGTGCTTCGGCCGCTCCTCTTTCCGGAAATCGAATGTTACTAGGTAATCGCCATCTTCAAAATTATGGTTCATCTTCCTCCGGAGATTTTTTGTCGCCAGTCTTAGATTTACCTTTTCCTGTGTGTTGGTTGTTTTTTTCTTCTTTTTATTTCTTCTTTCCCCTTTTATTTTCCAGCGGCTACTGTAATACTTACTTACCTCTTTCGTTTTCCCTGCTATACATGTTTCTAAAATGTATGGCATGCTTCCTCCGGTCCTAAAGATAATTACTTTACCAAGCTGTTTAAGGGGCTGAATCCCCTTGATTTTATTGACTTTTTCCTCATTTCATGGTATAGTTTATCTATAGTTTATTTTTTAATATTTTTTTAGCCGGCTTCGTGCCGGCTTTGTTCTTTTTCTATGCAATTTTCCCGCGTCTTCTATTTCTTCTCTTTTCTTCCTCTCGCTTCTTCATCCTCTCCTGCATGTCCTGTTCAAATTTTCTGCCGTTCTCTGTATCATAATAGTAATTTCCCGCAGAATCCTTGTAGTAGTTTATTGTGTCGTTGGTCTTTTGTTCTTTTCCGAGCAGAACTGCATTATTGGGCGGTTTCAGTCCGGAAAAGCTTCTTGCTTCCTTCTTCGCAATCTCCAATTCTTCTTTCATTGCTCTTTTTCCTATTTTGGTGTATAATTGTCCCGTAATTATTTATTAATTACACAGATTTGGAATGCTTCTTTGCTTTGGTCGGCATTGGGGAAGCATTCCGCTTTTTGTATATGTCTAAGATTTTTATCTTTCCTGATGTCTTATTTATCACTTTGATGTGGCTTTCCGTTACTTCTTCCACGAACATCCAGTTGTTCGCCACTAATCCATGTGCACTTACAATTTCCTTTTGTTCTCTTGTTAATTTCTTTGGTTGCTTCATCTTTCCTCCTAACCTTTTGCATCCACAATTTGCACGTAAACCTTTTGTCTGCCAAATTTCCAACATTCATCTTCGCTATCCATGTAAATATCCACAACAGATCCATTCTTGATACGGTAATCTCCACCGGTATCATGGCATTCATAAATTCCTATCAGCATCCAGTTCTCGTCGTAAATCACAAATGTCTTGCCGATGTACTCTTTTTCCGCGGCACAGGTAATTCCTTCTGTCGGTATCGTTTCGTCATAGCACAGTCCTTCATCGCAGTAGGCTGTTGCTTCCATTTCTTTATAATTGAACAGGCCGAGTTTTTCTGCCTTTACAGCTACTTTTGTACTTGTTACTATTACCATTGCTGCTCCAAGTATAAGTAATGCCTTTAATGCTTTCTGTTTCATTTTCTTCTCCTTTTCAGGCGGCTTGTTGCTTTTATAACTCTCCCGGCTACGACAACAAATTCTGTGCCTTTCTCTCCTAATTCCATTACACAGCCTACTGGTGCTGTGTTTAGCACGTCTGTGCACGTAATTCTATATTTCATACTGTTTCTCCTTTCTCGTTGCACCGGTGCAACTATTGCGTTATGCACCACAGCATTGCAATCGTTACATTATCGTTAAACTGTTTTGTTTCTTTGCTAAGATTAAAGCTTTCTATCCATTGCATTCGCTCATTCAAGCGAATTACGGCTTCCATCTGCTTTTTATCTGTTATATGTACCATAACTACCCCACCTTTTCTTTGCTTACCGGAACTGCTCCGATTGCTTTCATCCCCTGTTCATTCAATGCCGGTGTATATTCTTTAAATTCTTCCAAGGAGTTTACTTCTTTTACCGTCTTATCAGGCATTTCCATCTTTATTTTTACCTTATATCCATTAGATTCCATAAGAAATGCTCCTTTCTGCTTTACTTTATGTTATGTTTTCTCTGTTTGTACCTATCACACCTTTTCTACTACCGGGCACTGGACACCATGCGGAAGTGTGTGGTTTTAGCACAACGCATTTATCTTTTTTTGTGGGGAGTATAATAAATTCGAAGTAATGAGGGGTTCTCCCGCATGGCTTCCAGTGCCCGGTATATAGTTGTTAATTTACTTCTCTTCTTAAGTTTTTTGCGAAAGCACTGGCGATTTTTTCGACTGTTGGCTGTTCCTTCTCGAGAGCAGTCACTTTTTTCTCCAGTTTTCTGATTCTCAACAACATGGAAATTACAAGTGCCACTTCTGCCAATGCTGTAATTGTCGCCATGGTTTCCGCTATTGCTTCTATTACTGTTTCCATTGTTTTCACTCTCCTTCCTCTGCTCCTAAATCTTGTTTTCCTCTTTCTCCTGTTCTATAATTTGATTACAGGACACTGCCATGTCCGAGTACGCATGAAAGGAGGAAATATTATGGACTTTGATTTTCCTCATATAGAACCGATAAGAGATTATCATCTTGCCGATTGGAAGTATGAAAAAATCATGGAGGAAATTCGTGACTTCGAAGAAACTTTGGATTCAGAACACGAAATAGCACTACAATTAGCTTCCTTCGGTTCTTCTGTCACTATGGTTGTCACTGATATAGGCTATCAAAATCCAGATATGTTATACTTCTACGGTTTTGTAAATGGAAAAGATTCACAGTTAATCCAACACGCAAGTCAGTTAAATTTTCTTATCACTTCTGTTGAACGCGAAGATAAAACAAAGCCAGCGAGACGTATTGGTTTTAAATTGCCTTGTGATTAGTCCCTTTTGCTCGTATACATTCGTGAAGACATGTTCAAATTTGCCCTAGCTACTATCAAGGATGCTAGGGCATTCGTCAATTCAGCTACACTCTCATATGCTCCGACTTCCGCCTGCTTTCCTATAGCACTACATAAAACTTCTACTGTTTCATTGATTTTTTCTTCCACTCTTTCACTCTCCTTTTCTACCGGTCGCTACTTCTCATGCAGTTCTGTTTCATACACAACCGATGATGCTCTCAAAGTAATTGTTACTTCTGGCAAACTTCCCGGTTCTCCTTTTACCGCATAACCACTAACATTTTTTAGATTTAAGTTATCAATAGTCACCCCAACATCACCTCCATATCCATGTGTGATTTTTACTGAATGACCGTTCAATGTTTTCGCCCTCCTTTTATAACTTTTAGTTAAGTGCCTTTCAAAAAAAATTAGAAAGCCTTTACCATATCTTTGGGAGCTTTATACAATCTGCACATCATTTCAAATTGTGCCGGCTTAGGTTTAATCTTTCCGCTTTCCCAGTTCACTATGGTCTGCTTACTAACATGCATTTCTTTCGCAACATCACTCTGCGTTAATCCTGCATTTACTCTCGCTGATGCAAGAGTGATTTGAAACTTCTCCACATTTTCACTCCTTTCTCATGCAAGTCACTCTCTTGCTACAACTTCATTATACTTAACTTAAAGTTATATGTCAATACTAAAAGTTAAGTTTTTTTATTTTTGTTCTTGTCATATTATAACTTTTGTTTTATAATTAAATCGAACGGAGGTGCTAGTTATGTCAGAGGCAGAAATAAATAAAATCATAGCAAATAATATCAACAAGCTATTAAATATGAGAAATAAAACACAGGTAGAGCTTGCTGATTACATGAATGTATCGCAAGCAACCGTTTCAAACTGGTGCAAAGGATTAAAAACTCCACGTATGGATAAAATAGATAAAATATGTGTCTTTTTTAACTGTAAACGTTCCGATTTAATGGAAGAAAAAGATGAAACAACTGAAAGCTACTACTTAAATGACGATGCAAAAGAAATAGCTCAATTTTTATATGATAACCCAGAGTACAAAGTACTTTTCGATACAACCAGAAAGGTCAAAAAGGAAGATATTGACTTTGTAAAACAGATGATTGATAGAGTTAGGGGTGATGGAGATGACACCAACTGTTAATTGCATCTACGCCAATATGCCTTCTACTATTAAGGCATACACTATTTGCAATCCAGATATGACTTACACAATCGTATTAAATTCACGATTGACAAGAGAACAACATCTTATCTCATACCATCACGAAATGAATCATATAGAAAATGGTGATTACGATAAGAAATGTGATGTTGGGTTTCTTGAGATTGTTGCACATGAGTGAGTTTACTATATAAGATAAGGGGGATTTATGAAAAAACTACTTAAAATTATACTTCGAATATGTTCTTTTTTACTGGGGTGCTTTTTGATACTGGGTGGTATCGGTGGAATAATTGCTTCTTTTTATTCGCTCAATACCTTTACCGCTATTTTAAACATGATTTTCACAATATCATTTTTTGTTGGCGGTATTTTTCTCATTTATTTTTCATTAAAAGGGCTGAATTCCAGAATTCAGAATAATGTTACTCCGAATAGTATTGCAGAGTTGAATTTTATCGAGAACACTAACCACAGTACTCAGTTCCAAAACCTTAATGCATCATCTCCTAGTGATGATAATAGGTTTGCTAGAGACTTTCATGCAGTACAAAGTCAACCTTCGAATTCGCAGAGGACCACCAATGAGCCAGAGGTTGAAATACCATCGGCAACAGATGTGTATATAGAAGACAATAATTATGGAATTAGGCATGCTGACAACTCTCCTATCACAGATGAAGATGTTCCGTACCTAATTCAATTAGGCTATGAAGAAGCCATGCGTAAGCATGGGTTTTCCAACGTTGAAATGTTAGATTTATCTCATATAGACGAGATGAATAAAAACAAAAGGCAATATACTGCTTTGCCAACCTTTGATGAATTGGCTTCAATCATCCATAAAACTTCAGATATCACTTCTACAGATATCTTCTTTTTGAAATATCTAGATGGTCGTACGTTGGAAACGCCTGATATAGCACAGTACTGGTACTATGAGTATAATCTAAATTATTCTAATGAAATTAAAAAGCTAATTTCAAACAATTTGCTTGTGCTTGAAAATGTTAATATCCAAAAACTGAAGGTAGATGAGTTAAAGGAAGTTCTTAGGCATTTTTCATTACCTTTATCTGGGAAAAAACTTGATTTGCAAAATCGAATTTACGATAATATACCTTACTCTGAATTATCACATTATTTTGGACATAGAAAACATTATTTTTCTCCAACCGAAAAAGGCGAGCAGTTAATAAATTCTATCTTCGATTCTGCAACTAAAAATTTAGAACTTGAAAATAGCTGCATTGATTTGATTTTGCAGTATAACTTTAGAGGTGCATACGATTTGATTCAACATTTCAAACACAATACACCCGCTGGGCGGCAAAGTTCAAGTTGGACTTATAATAGCAGCATGGAGCAAACATATGATAACATTATGAAATCGCATCGCTTTTATTATACTCTCGAAAAAGATAGGGACTTAGAATCGCGAATAAGAGCTTCTGTTGTTTTTTGCCATATGTATGGTTCTGGACAGGATAATATACGCAAAATAATCAAACGTATTTATCTTGAAAATGGACACGACTTTAGTAATGATGCTAAAAATATACTTAACTATCGTCTTCTATGACACTACTACCTTGTATCCTTCGAGCCACTCGGAGTTCTTAGAATAAATTTATAAAATACTATATGAAAGAGGGAAAAAACATATGATTAACTTTTCAAACAATTCTGTATTTAATTTGAAACCTATTAACGCGAGTGAAATTCAAAGCGATGTTTCTAACCTATTTGTTTCTGGCGAAAATGTCATTGGAGCATTTAAGACAGTCCGAGATCAAGTAATTTTCACTAACAAACGAATAATTACTATTGATGTTCAAGGAATCACAGGAAAGCGCAAGGATTACTCTACTCTTCCATATTCAAAAATCCAGTATTTCAGTGTCCAGACACCAGGGTTCTCCGAACTAATACCGGACTGCGAGATGGAACTATTTTTCACAAATGGCTTCAGGGCAAAATTTGATTTCAAGGGTGACTGCAATATAATTGCTCTTGGAAAAATTATATCTGAATATGTCTTAGAATAACTTCTTAGTAATTGTGTGTATTACACATTTAACAAATGAAATCCGAAGACGTAACGAGTGGCTCCGAGAATAGATTTATATTATTTTGGGCTTTTTGTTAAAAATTTTTGTTTATAAAATCACACAAATTGTGTTGACTTTTTGACCTAAAGCGTATAATATAAATGTGTAATATAGTTACACGTTCATAGCGCTCTAGGTTGTACGTCTCCCAGCATATGGGAATGACCGAACCCTAGAGCTTTTTTACTTTTTGTTGAGTTCAACGAAACGATGTACATTGACAATATAATATACTTAACTGGGGAACCGAAGGGGCGATATGTCAGCTGCCGGATACTGAAGGGAGCTGGTGCCAATGATTACATATACTGAATTATTTCAATTTGTAATTATGCTTTGTGCTGTGATAACTCTTGTTGCTAATCTTACACACAAAAAATAGCGCCCTGGTCTGGTAAACTAAGCGCTATTTTTGTAATACTTTATTTTACCGGCGGCTAGGCATCATCTAGCTTTCGGTTCTCTTGTTAAGTATATTATACTCAATGTACTAAATAATTTCAACCATAAATTTTAAATGCCCGAGTGCTACCAACACCCGAGCAGACATGTAACTATACAGAACGATGCCTGTATAATTAACCTTCGACAAGTTGTATTATATCATCGAGCACCTGTTCTGGCAATAGGTGTATTTTTTATACCCATTTTTCATAAAATTTACGAGGTGATGATATATGAAAAGTCTAAAAACCGCTGCCCTCTACATTCGAGTAAGCACAAGCAAGCAGGAAGAACTTTCCCCTGATGCGCAGAAGCGACTTCTAAAAGAATATGCCAAGAAAAACGGATATGATGTGCTTCCGGAGCATGTTTACTTGGAAGGTGGCATAAGTGGACGAAAGGCTGACAAGCGACCTGCGTTCCAGGAAATGATTGCTCATGCGAAAAATAAAGAGTTTGATGCCATTCTTGTGTGGAAATTCTCCCGTTTTGCAAGAAACCAAGAGGAAAGCATCGTGTATAAGTCGCTACTGACTAAGTATGGTGTATCAGTGGTAAGTATCTCAGAACCGATTATAGAAGGACCTTTCGGTTCTCTGATAGAGCGTATTATAGAATGGTTTGACGAGTTCTATTCTATTAACCTTTCCGTAGAAGTTAAGCGAGGCATGACAGAAAAAGCTCTGCGAGGTGGCTACCAGTCTTATGCTCCGCTTGGATATAACTATGCTTCCGGTGGAATACCTGAAATAAACCCGGAAGAAGCTGTTATTGTCCGTTATATATTTGACAGTTATATTGCCGGAACAGACTTTTCTACCATTGCAAGGCATTTGAACGAAAAGGGCTATAAAACGAAACGCGGCAACCCTTTTGAATTACGTACAATAAAATACATTCTTAAAAATCCTTACTACATTGGGAAAGTCCGTTGGAACAGAGCTCCGCACAGTGCTTATGTAGACAATCCGGAGGAGGAGATAATTGTTGCTGACGGAAAACATGAGCCAATTATATCAGAAGAACAATTTGACACCGTTCAGAAACGCATAGAAGCCGATTTCAGCCCTCGAAAACGTAAAGGGGTAGGATTTACTAAACATTGGCTTTGCGGTGTCTTAAAGTGCGGAATTTGCGGTGCGAGTATGACTTACTATCAGCCTGCCGGAAAGAACGGTGGATTTCAATGTTATAAATACGCCAAGGGATTCCATAAGCAATCCTGCTTTATTAATGTTTATAAAATGGAACAGATCGTCTTTGATGTGTTTAAGAACCTTAACTTCGATAATATAGAATATAGTATTCTGCCAAAGTCGGAACTCTCTTCAAATATGGCGGAATATAAAAAGCAACTTGCTTTACTGGATAAGAAAGAAGCAAGAATTAAAGAGGCGTATATAAATGAGATCGATACCCTTGCAGAATATAAAGAGAATAAACTTGCTCTCAAAAAGGAGCGTGAAAAACTGGAAGCTCTTATGAAGAATAGTACTGTTGTGGAAGATACTCCGGAAATGAAAGCTGAACTGTTAGAAAGCTGCAGAAACGTTTACGAGGTCCTGTCCTCTCCTGACGTGGACTTAGAAAAAAAGGCTACAGTTCTTCGGAGTGTTTGCAAAGAAATTATCTTCGACAAAGCTTCCAGTACTGTAACCGTTCACTTTTATATTTCATAAAAGCTCTCAGCTTTTTGGCTGGGAGCTCTCTTTATTCTCTACTTTAAAATACCTTTACCATAAGCATAATGCACTCACTACAACATTTGCTCTTGTCCACATCGCAAACATGACAGGAAATTTTTCTTCTTTCATCCATTAATCTTGTAAATGCACTGCTGTAATATCTTGGAAGATATCCTAACAAGTATTTCTGTGCACTGATAATTTTTATGGCATTAGAATCATATTTGTTCTCAGGTTCTCTTTCCAAGAAAACCTCATCCCCTCTAGTTACCTCAATTGCCTTCGCACATTCTTCACCATCGCACCCTAAATAGTGTCGCACACCAGCCATATAAAACTTTCTTTCAAATCCGCTATCAAAATCTAAAATAGGATCAATGAATTGTAGGCTATCAATCGGCAACTTCGCACCACTCATTTTCAATAGTTTATATGCATCATATTCCTCTAAACCATATTTTTGCAAAATCCTGTTGATATCTTTTCGTTTTTTATCCGGTAAACGGCTTGAAAATACCGGAAACAATTCTTCGTTCGTATATACTTTCTTCATATCTTCAAATGGAACTAACGGAGTAAAACCTGCCTTTATAGCTTCTTCAACCTCTCCGGTATATTGAAACTCATAATGTCCATTTTTTGAAAGCTGACCTACAATATACTGTCTTCTTGTGATATCGTCTTTCCAAATCAGATATAAGTAATCTTTTCCATCTCTAATAGACATTTTACTCCTCCTCTCCAAAATAAACGTTTTTCATTTCACTTACTTTATGTAGCAAAAATTTCTTGATAATGATTTTCTTTTTTTCAGACAATTCATTTTCTACATATACATTTAGTATATCAGAAATTCTGTCTTCCGTCACTACTGCTATTATTTTTTCTACAAGTCCTTCGGTTTCACTGTAATAATTGTTTTTTATATATTTTAACATTTCTAAATGTGTTGGCTGTTTCTGTTCTTCAACTGTTCTTCTAATTATTGACCTTGATTTTCTTTCAACCAATGAGCTCCAACGGTTTAAATCATTTCCCAAATATCCGGCAACTTGTTTTTCTGAAATATATGCACACAATGATGAACTGTTGTCATATAATGGTGATATTCTCAACTTTTTTCCATCCCAGATAACCGCCCAATTGCTCTGATGACGGTCTGTGTTTCCAATTAAATAATCGAATACAGGAATTTTTAAAAACTCCTTAAACAAAAAAGTTTTTTCAAGTGCTTTTTCAATCATTTGTATGGAGTATACCTCTCCACTACCCATATCCCTAAATTTTTCAGGGTCATACTTTGGATATGCATTATTTATATAATTAATTCCTTCGATTAATAACTCATTGGGGTTCTGAATGATATTATAGCTCATCGAACCTTCTCTTCCCATATATGTTCCCAGTTCAAATTTAGCACATGGAATTCCTATTATATTTGCTAATTGATACGCTAAACATTCAGATACATGGTCCGTTGTAAGTTCATCCTTTTTATATTTAAATAAACCAACTTGTCTTGTGTCCGGATTTATCAACCAAATCTTTTCACTTCGTCCACTTCCTTCGCAGTTTCCTTCATATTCTACCCAAAAAGAAAAGTCCTTCATTAGTTTCTCTCCGTTTTTTATAGTTTCAGCATCTTCCTTGTAATAATTTAACACAATTTTTTCTTTCCGTAAAGTGCCAGTAAGTCTTAGATGACACAATTATATCCTAACGTTATTCGGACCTCCGAACTGGCTCATAATCACCTGTGCCAACCGTGGGTTCGGCTCTTTGATATTTACCGGATACTGCAATCTTTTTTCATAATTCCACATTTAGCATTTACCTCCTTCCCAAGGCCATGGGGACATTACCCATTCCCATTCACCCTTCGTGTTCCCTGCCAAATCCAGTGTAAGAGGTTCGTACTGCATGGAATATTCATGCATGGCATTTTTTCTCATTTCTACCACTTCATTATAAAACTTTAAAGCTTCCATATCACATGGATGCGTATCCAGATACAATGCAGTTTCCACCACTGCAAAGCTTATCATATTAATCCAGTCAAACAATTGCTCCTTATTCATTCGGCACGCTGTTTTCATCTACATGCCCTCCTTCCGATAAACGGTTTATCCAGTTCTGGAAAGAGTGTTCCCTGATGCAAAGCCTTGTCAAATTCGTAAATTTGATTCCAATTCTGCCACGGCACATATGCCATACCTACTGGAAATTTGTCTATACAGCTTTCCTGTTTTTCATAACAGTTTTTACCAGATATATTTCTGTTACATCTGCAATCTGCCATATTCTATTTCCCTTCAAAATATGTTCACTATTATATTATGTAAAAAAGATATATCTGTGCTTAAGGTTTAATTTCCAAAGAAAATAATTTTTAACACAGCCAAAAGAAGCAGATGTATCGGATAAAATCCATAAAACAAATATTTGTTTATTTTCCGTCCTTTTTCTCCATTATAGAAATACAATAACAGAAAGGAAAGCGGCGCTGTTATTTCCCACATAAAGCTAATGGCTCCCACTGTGCACTGAATACCGCGCTTTTCTTTAAACAAATATAACAACGCAATCGCAAAAACACCAAATCCACTATAATCGGTGTTCATTAAATATGCCACACAGGTTCCCAACACTATAATACATGTTTTTATCAGTATCTGCTTTTTATTTTCAGACATATGTTCTTCTACTTCTTTAATTCCCCAGATACAAATTAGTCCGATTGCCAGCGTAAAGAAAACATTCTGATATTCCAGTGTCCAACCACCTGCAATGGCATAGTCAAAAGGAATTTCTGACACCAGTGCAAAAATCAATAGCCTTGCTATGTATTTTTTCACATTTCTTGTATGTTCTAATCCTTGTACTATAAAAAAACAATAAATAGGAAATGCCAATCTTCCAATCCAACGCATAACCATATATATGGTATTCCAATCCTGTTTAGCATCCCCTTCTAATGTAAGCAAATATGCCCATACCAATGTTGCTCCCAAATGATCAATAAACATCGTAATAACCGCTATCATTTTCAATGTATTGGCATTCATTTTTTTTGTTAGTTCCATGTCAAACCTCGTTTCTTACTTATTTTTACTATCGCACTAAATACTCCAACATAGCTACATACTTCTGTTTCATAGTTTCGTATCCATGTTCATAAAAAGCATTGAGCACCTCTACATTCTGCTCTGTCCGTGACACTTCCAGTTCTGTAGGACGTATCACAAAAATTTTTCCCTCCTGCTCCAACCGGTCAATTAAATCCATTTGTTTATTATACACTTCCGGGCGATGCACTATGCTGTTAACTAAATTAGGATATTTTCGAAATGCTGCAATATAGAGTTTATCTGCTTTCTTAGAATGCTGTTTTCTGTAGTCTTTCCTTCTGGTAAGAACCACTACACATTTTTTGTATCCTTTCCGCAGCGCATGGCTAATTGGTACAGAATCGGATAGCCCACCATCCAAATAGGAATTCCCATCCACCTCTACAATAGGTGCCACTAACGGTAAACTGCTGGAAGCACGGCATATCTGCATCAGCCGTTTTTTATCCTGCTTTTCTGTCAGATATTCCGCCTTTCCCGTTTCGCAGTTAGTGACAACTACCTCCCATTTCATTTTAGAATTAAAACATTCTTCATAATCAAATGGATAAATTTCATTCGGGAATTTGTCAAAAATCATATCCATATCAAAAAGACTGCCCGTTTTCATTGTTTTTTTGATATCTACATAGCGATTTTCTTTTTCTTCTATAATCATGCACTGCCTGGTACGTCCAATCTGCTTTGAAACATAATCGACAGCATTGCATGCACCGGCTGAAACTCCTACCACATATTTAAAATAAATATCTTTTTCCATCAGATAATCCAGCACCCCTGCTGTAAATACTCCTCTGGTTGCCCCTCCTTCTAAAACAAGCCCTGCCCTTACCAATTAAAATACCTCCTCTGTTTCCGCACTTTCTCATATGTTCCTAAGTTTAACATTTCTCCCTACCTTTGTCCAGTATGCTTCTTATTTCTCCTCATAGCGCAATCTTTTTCGAACCATACGTCTTCCAAATTCTTTTAAGTTAAAAGGAATCAACGGGTAGAAATAACCGGAACCTGAAATCGTCTTATTAGTTGCCAATAAAACTATCGTCAATACAATACCGCCTACAAATCCATAAATGCCAAAGAATTGTGTCAGCACCAATAAAATCATTCGAAGAAACTTCAATGCATACCCCAGTTCGTAGCTTTGCTGAGTATAGTTTGCCACTGCCACAAATGCCATATAAAGCATAGCCTCTGAATTAAACCAGCCTGATTTCACTGAAAATTCCCCTAGCACCAGTGCCGTAATTACACTCAATGGCGTGCTTAACATATTTGGCGTATTCACCGCTGCTAACTTTAATCCGTCAATTGCAAATTCCAAAAGTAACAACTGTAAAATAACCGGCACATTCACCTCATCCCGGATCACTGTAAATTCCAACCATTCCGGAAGCCATTGAGGGTTATTTACAAATAACAACCACGTCGGTGTCAACAACAACGTAATAATGGCTATTACATATCTTGTGATACGCAAATAGGTACCGGTTATGGGCGGAAAATAATAGTCATCCGCTTCTTCAATAATATCAAAAACAGAAGTAGGAAGAATGATACAAGAAGGTGAATTATCTACCAAAATTATGATATTTCCCTCTAAAATCTGTGCCGCTGCCGTATCCGGTCGTTCGGAAAACTTAAATTTCGGAAATGGATTATACCATTTGTACTGATACAGGCATTCTACAAGACTCTCCTGATTTAAAGTGAGAGCATCTACTTTTATAGAAGCAAGTCTGTCAATCACATCCTTTAAAAATTCTTTGTTTACTCTGTTTTCCATATAACAGATTACAATATCCGTCTTAGAACTCTCCCCAATAGACTTAATCTCCATAGTCAGTTCCGGAGTTCTGATACGTCGTCTGATTAACGCGGTATTAAACACCAGCGTTTCCACAAATCCATCTTTAGAACCCCGCAATACTTTATCCTTTTCCGGTTCTGATACGCTTCGCATTGGATAGGTTCGACAGTCAATGGCAAGACACTTGCTATAACCATCAATAAACATAATTGTCACACCGGATAACAGATTTTTCAAAATGCTTTCCCAATCTGCCAATAAATCCACTTCTCCATACGGAAGGCAAAGTTTAGACATTTCATGGGCATCTTGGGGCATATCTTCCTGCTGAATGGAATTAAAATACTGCAACATCTTCTGTAACATTTCATCTTTCAAAAAACCATCCACAAAATAAAAACACGCCTCTCGCCCTCCAAAACGAACCACACGATATACAATATCAAAATTCTTATTTACATTTAATACATTGTTAAAGTAGGTTATATTGGATTTCAAGTCGTTCCGGATATTTTCTTCCAAAAATTTCATAAAAAACTTCCTTTCTGTAAACCACCAGTATTCTTAAGTAGTTTTCCAAAAAGGAAGCTTTTTATTCCATATTATTACCACTCCAGTAAAGTTGCACCCCAGGTAAGACCTGCACCAAATCCGGACATTACAATGATGTCACCTTTCTGGAACGTATTTTTACGATTCAATTCATCTAATAAAATCGGAATACTCGCTGCGGAAGTATTTCCGTAATGTTCTATGTTGGTTGGAAATTTATCCAAGGACACTTTCAAGCGCTTTGAAACGGATTCAATAATACGTTTGTTTGCCTGATGCAATAAGAAATAGTCTACATCATCTACAGAAAGTCCTGCCTTTTCTATCACTTCCTGAACACACTTCGGAACCATTTTTACTGCAAACTTAAATACTTCCTGACCTTCCATCTTGGTATAATCCAATTTTGTATCACTCGTTACAAACGGATTGTTAGAACCACGATTGCTACAAACCAACACATCACCACCGGCACCATCTGAATGCTGTGTTATAGCACGTATTCCAGCATTGTTAGCTTTTACAATTGCTGCACCGGCACCATCACCGAACAGTACACAGGTACTTCTGTCGTTCCAATCCATCATCTTGGATAAGGTTTCTGCACCAATTACCAATGCACACTGATATATCCCTGACTGAATATATGCATGGGCAGTATTCAAAGCAAATAAAAATCCGGAACATCCTGCACTAATATCATAAGCCACCGCATTTACAGCCCCAATTTTTGCCTGTACTAAACAAGCTGTACTTGGATAGCACATATCTCCTGAAACGGTTCCTACAATAATAAGGTCTATTTCTTCAGGTGAAACACCTGCATTCTCCATGGCTTTTTGAGCAGCATCGCTTGCCATACCCGTAGTGGTTTCCTGTTCTACTAAATGTCTGCTATGGATTCCGGTTCTGGAATAAATCCATTCATCGGAAGTATCCATGATTTTCGCCAAATCATCATTTGTCACTTTTCTATTTGGAATTGAACTTCCTGTTCCAATAATTCTTGTTGTCATTATTTTCTCCTGATTATTTTGAATGTCAAACTATTTTACTTTCAAAGTATACCCGCTTCTGAATCATTTGTCAACCTTAACTATTTTTTGTAGTACTTCCGAAGCCACCATTCCTTACTTCTTCCACTTCATCATCATAGGTGATTCCATATTCCACAAAAATCCCCTGCATAAATGCAACTCCGGTATTTATGTTCACAATTTTTCCTTCATTGCTGTCATTGGTAAGTTTTACAAAAATATGACCCTCGTTATCTGAATAGAAATAATCACTGTCAATAATTCCTACCGTATTATTCAATTGTAAACGGAACTTAAATCCCAAACCGCTTCTCGGATAACATTTTAATACCCAGCCTTCTTCCATTTCCACCCGAATGCCTGTTGGTATTGTAATGGTTTTTCCAGGCTCTAAAGAGAAGTGCTGTGGTGAAAAGAAATCATATCCTGCCGAACCCTTGGTTGCACGACGCGGCACCTCAATCTTCTGATACCGTTCTTCAATCACTGATTCCGGTTCGTATCCAAACAAGTCCTGCCAATCTTTCAAATATCTTTCAAAACTTACTTTATGAAACTTTGCAATTCTTCTCATATGCTCCTCCTATCCTGAAACATTAATAATCTTCACAATGTATGACTATTTTATTCAGTTTTTTTGTTTCTGGTACATCGATGACACGCTGGTTAGAGCTTCCTTTCCAACGAAGCTGACTGTCCTTTTTCTCCAATTCGAATTTTCCATCTACTACTACATCAAGATATGCTGTAATTGGATAATCTTTGATTGCTTCCCAGTCATAACCGGTATACAACCAAATGGTTTTCGTTGGAAATTTTTCCTTAATTTCTTTGGCTAATTCTGTTACTTCATATGTATTTGTTGTATGCAGAGGGTCTCCTCCACTAAAGGTAATGCCTGTCACATAAGACTTCTCTAATTCTGCAAAAATTTCTTGTTTTGCAGCGTTATCAAAAAGAAGTCCGCCCTCGGTATCCCACGTTACTGGATTCTGGCAGCCTTTACAACAATGATTACATCCGGCAACCCAAAGAACAACACGTAAACCATCTCCATTTAACATATCATCCTTTGTAATATTATGATAACGCATATCGTTCTCCCTTTCTTAACAAGTATAGATTTTATCATCTATCCACTTATTCGTCAACTCATGATTCCCTGGGGACTTTTTTATACAGAGTGAAAGTATATAATCTTCTTCCACTTCCCGTTGAAATACCTTTACTTCATGGTCATTGCAATATATATCCCCACAATCATTCCACCAAAATTGTACCATTTTAAAGTCCGTTCCCAGACCTTTACCGGTATATTTTCCATACGCTTCTTTCAATGTCCAAAAACGTATAAAATCTTTGTCCTTCTGTTTCGAACTTTGCAAATAGTTCCATTCTTTATCACTTAAAATTCTATCTGCTACTTTTGCATTATAACGGCGTATTTTTTCTATATCAATACCTACCGGCTGACAGCTTACTACACAGGCAACCATATCCTGACTATGGGACAAATTAAAATGTATATCTGATATGATTTCTCTGTTTTCCTGGTCAATTTCCACAAAATAAGGCTTACCATGCTCCATACTTCGCATGGTAAGCTTATCTGCCTTTTCGTTGTATTCTTTCTGTACGGCATAACATAATAACTCATGTACCTCAGCATGTAATACTTCATGAGGACTTTTGTTTTTGTCTTCTGAATTTTCCAAAACCTTACGTATATAAATCATATGAATTCCCCTACACTTTTTCTATCTGCTGGTGATAATCTGTGCTATTTGTTCATAAGTAGCACCGGCAGGAATTTCAAAGGTTCCTACTACAAGTCTTTCTGCATATCCATTGCGAATCAGATACTGATCAAAATCAGCCGCATCTTCAATCACACCCATAGCCTGCAACTCTCTTGCCACCTTATCTGACCACATTCCGGATGCAATTGTAAGTACCTTCTTTTCGGAAGAAGACTGTACTGCTTCCGGTGTCGGAGTGGCGGTTGCTTTCGGTTCCTCTATTGGTTCCGGTGTTGGGGTAGGGGTTGCTGTCGCTTTCGGTTCCTCTGTTGGCTCCAGTGTTGGGGTAGAGGTTGCTGTCGCTTTCGGTTCCTCTGTTGGCTCCGGTGTTGGAGTAACGGTTACTTCCCCTTCTGTTTGTTCTGGTGTATCATCCACGGCTTCTGCCATTACCATACCCAGTTTTTCAGCGCGTGCTATAACTTCCTGTTCTGATATATCATCTTTTCTTGCGTTAAAGGAAATGGTCAGAATCACTGTTGTTACCACAATTCCACTCGCCAAGCCTCGCAAAAAATACTTTTGTTTCATTACTTTCTAGTCCTTTCTCCCTTAAACCTGCAGGACCTGCCACTGGCAGCTCTCTACGGATATATTGTAACATCAAAAAACAATAGAAAGCTCTATGCGAACCTTCTATTGTTCCATTTCTATTCTGTTCTGACATTTCATCGTTCCATAAGACCGATAATTAATCTGACTTCACCTCTGCCAATGGATAACTTTTTTGCAATCTCTACTTCTGACAGACCTTCCTTGTACAGTTCTCTTACTTGCTCATTTTTGTTTCCTTCCGAATTTTTAAAGAAGTTAAAACGCTGTTTCTTTGGTTCTCTTTCAACCAAAACTTCCGGCTCATTGCTTTCTTCTTCCTGATTTTCTGAAACAAAGTCAGGTATCATTGTATGCAAAGTGTCAATCAACCCTTTGTCAAATTCTTCTTTTTCCTTTTCTTCCTGCGAAGCAAATACTTTCTGAATATCTACTTCTTCTTCTGGAATCTGAACTGTAATTGGTTCCGGAATCACTAATGGCTCTTTCATAACCTCTTCAATCTGAGCCTGCACGCCTCCAATCGTATCGGAAGCACGCTCTTCAAATTCCTTTAACTCTTTATCAATTCGATCAAATTCCTGATCTACTTTGTCTACAATCGAAACTGTCTTTTCAAAGAAATTCTGTGACTCCGTCTTAGCCTGATTAATCACTTTCAGTGCATCTTTTACATCCTGCTCTTTTTCATTCAGCATGCTATAAAGAAACATAACTTCTGTATGATTTTTCTGAATTTCCTCCATAACGGTATCGGAATATTCATTTACAGCCATTATTTTTTCATTAGACAATTTTTCTAGTTCCCGTTCAATTTTATCAACGGTTTCTTCTGCTTGTTCTTTTGCTTCTACTTCAATCTGCTCTTTCGCCACAGGTATTTGCTCACGAATTATCTTTTCGATTTCTTCCTGATTAATTTCCGTTTTTTCTTTGTTTTTTTCAGGTAACACAAAGCTTGCTGCGTATGCACCGACACCAATAAGTACCAGAACTACTTCTAATGCATTCATTATAATTCTCCTTATATACGAATATCAAAATTACTCTGACTTTTTAATGTTGTTTTGTCAGTATTTTGTTTTTTATTACGTTTTTTTTGTTGCCCGTCTTCATACTCCCTGCCATTACCTTTATTTTTCGCATCATACTGTTCCTTCTTTTTTTCACCTTTTTGGGAATCAGTAACGCTGTTCATCTGATGCTTTACCTCCTGGCTAAAGTGTTGTCCAAAATTCTGGCCGTCTACAAAAGCCTTATTATTTTCTTGATGTTTAATTTGAGATACTTCCTGCGAGCGTTGTACAACTCCACTCATATCTATCGGTCTTATTATTGATGACATAACAAACTCCTTCTTTCTCTACAGGCGCTTCTCCCAGTCATTACATTATAAAGTATACCCCTTAATTTCTCCTTTTTCACGAATGAAGCGACAATAGGTCAGATTCTCACGAACAAATATACTTGAATCGGATATTACAATTTTTACTCCCGGATACACATATCCATGAGCTTTAATACATGCATGTGTTTCCTCTTTCATCAGATTTTCTATTTCTTCCATTTCTTTCATATTAGAGTTAATTTTCGCTTCATTTTCAGATACTGTTTTCTGCAGTTCTTGCAATTTCAAAAGCTGTTCCTTGGAAAATTTCTCTCCCAATCCCATCTTTTTACCAAAAGCACTCAGTACCGGCTTACTGGTATTAAGAATCTTTTCTGATTCTCTGATTTCTGATTGCAATACTTGATAACGTTCTTTCATCAGCGGATCCACCCCAACTTCTAACACAGTATCTGTTCCCATTGGAGAACCTATATTTTTTGCTGAAATCATTTTAGAAGATCGCACCACACCCCCGGTAACAAATCCTTTTTTACCACTGATTTCAATTTCCCCTTTTGCGGAAACTTTACTGTGCATAATGGAATCCGTCTGAATAAATCCACCTGCCACTACTCTGGCATTTTCAATAAATTTAGCTATCAGATTGCCTTCACATTCTACATCAGCTTTACCCATGCCCTGAATTCCACGTTTTAATAAAATATCCCCGTCGGCTCTTAACACAGCCCCTTCAATAACACCGTTTACTTCGATATTACCTTTGGCTATGATTGTGTAACCACTTCTGACATTACCTTTTACTAAAACGTTTCCATCGTAATTAATATCACCGGTAGAAGCATCTACATCTTCCACCTCGTATATATTAGATACGAAAACTTTATCATCCACTAGAGAAGCATGACCGTTTACTTCTGTGATAATCTGTAGCTTATCTTCAGTAATTTTAATATTACGTCCGTATTTCAACTTTTTGTGCTTTACTTCACGAGGTTTAATAACTTCGCCACATACATTAATTCCAGGATGTCCTAAATCTTCCTTTGTTAATGTTGCAAGCACGTCTCCTGCATTCACCCTCGCAATGTTATTTAAATTATGGAAATCTACAGTACCATCTTCATTTATTGTAGGCTTCAAACTAATTTCTGTATTGAAATGGTATGTAATTTCTGCATCTTTCCCCTGAACAGGTTCAATTCCCCTTGCAAGAGTATACGATTTACAGTATTCTCTATTTCCCAAAAATTCTTCGATTGCCTTTTCGTCCACACCGGCTTTTACGCCCACCATTGCAAGGTCTGTTATAATACCATCTTTGTCTAACAGTCTTCCATCGGTAGATGGCGGATAAAATCTTGCTGTCACAGTCATTTTGTCCTCGGAAATATCAACTGCAATTGTTTCTGATGCTGGTATAATTTTATCAGAAGTGACCAAAATGTCAACCGGCTTATCTATCATTTTTAAAATTACGGAATTAAGTTCCCTAACATCAAATCCATTAATTTTCTGCTTTGTCAGGTAGGCTGCTACTTCTGCCACATTTATTTTTTCTCCACCTTCTGTTGGAGGAATTAACTTTAAAAATGTACCATGTTCACGTATTACCAATTCAAAATATCCATTTTTCTTCCCCATAACTTCACCTCTTATCTCCTATGTTTTGGAAACCTTATACATTCCCCAATATTCCTACATAGTTTCCCATCTTCTGTTTCATTTTTTGCAATGCTCTTGTATGTAATTGTGACACTCTGGATTCTGAAACTTCCAAAATTTCACTGATTTCTTTCAAAGTAAGTTCCTCATAATAGTATAGTACTGTTACCTTTTTTTCTTTTTCAGTCAATAAATCCATTGCTTCTACAAGCATTTTTTTCATTTCGTTTTCTTCTAATACTTTTTCCGGCTGTGCAAATTGTCTTCTGTCCGGAATCTCCATACCATAGCCATTTTCGCTTTCAGTATCCATATATTCGTTTAAGGATACTAAATTTGTTACTTTCATCTGAGATTGCCAGCTTAAAAGTTCTTCCTCTGAAATCCCCAAATTCTTCGCTATTTCTGCTTCAGTAGCATTTCTGCCCTGTTCAGCTTCAATCTCCTTAATTGCATTGTCAATTTTTTTTTGTTTCTGACGCAGCGTTCTTGGAATCCAGTCCATTTTTCTGATATGGTCCAGTATGGCTCCTCTAATTCTAAGAGAGGCATACGTTTCGAATTTAACAAGCTTTTCATTGTCAAATTTATCAATTGCATCTATTAACCCAAAGACTCCATACCCCACCAAATCATCATACTCTACCGTATATCCTAAATACATACTCAGGCGACCTGCCACAAGTTTTACTAACGGAGCATATTCTACTATGATTTTTTCCCTAATCTCTGAACTTTTTGTTTTAGCATATAAATCCCATAATCCTTTTCTTCCTGCTTCGTCCATTCTAGCCTCCGCTCCTTAAATGCTTTTTCTCTTCTTATTCTTCACCAACGGGAATTCTTTTTACTTCTTTCTTGTGTTTTTTCCCATTGTTATATTTTTCATCGTATTCTTCTTCCCGCCGAATCACTTCTTCGATATTTTCAAAGACTTCACCTTCATCTCTGGATGGTGCCGGAGCTATGGCTTTCGCTACAATTCGCTCCGCAATCCATCCCAAAAACAAAGATATCAGCAAAGTTATAAATACGTTTCTTACAAATATTCCTGTTGGCGCCTTGCTAATCAGCCCTGCGACCGCTACAACTGCACCTGCAGTCAAAGTTACCAGTGCAGATATATACTTTGTTTTCATCAAACCCCTCCACTATATATTACATTTTTTGAGAAAGCATGTCTATAAACACGACATGCTATAAGCGAAACTGCTTATAGCTTTACCATTTTCTTTCTTCTATTTTATATGGTTTTTATTGGTTTGCCAACAGATTTTATGACAAAATCTCCTGTTTCTGAATAAAATTCTACCGTTCGACCATAATTTAACCCTGTATCTTCTGAAAGAATTCTGATGTTCATCGTCTTAAGTACTCTTTTGGTGGATTCTACATTTCTGTCTCCTACACGAACCATATCCGAATTATTTGCATTTTGAAACGCAAACATCTGCGCTCCGCCAGCTATCTTAGCCACAAGTCTTGACTTATTCGCTCCTGCTTTCACCATCTGCTCTACCAGTTCTAAAATACCTGTATCAGCAAATTTCGCTTTATTCTCATTATTTCTTATCTGTGTGCTGTCTGGAAGCATAATGTGAGCCAGTCCCGCTACTTTCGTCACCGGATCATACAATGCAATTCCTACACAAGAGCCAAGTCCTAAAGTCGTGACAGCATTTGGATATGGACATACTTTTAAATCCGCCATTCCCACTTTTATCATCTCAGCCATTCACTTCACCTCTTTATATACCTAATGATTTCAAAATCACATCATATGACGGCATGTCAGGTATCAAAATAAAGTATCCGTTAATAGCAATGTCATCTCCAAACTCTGTTTCAATTAACAATGCTCTGTCACCCAACTTTCCAAATTCAATAGCCGGAACACTTAAAATAGCTCCTGCCATATCTACAGTAAGGTACGGAACTGAGGCGTTAATATATAACCCTGTTAATCCCGAAAGGGATGAAAGATATGCACCCGTGATAATATTTCCTATTTCCTGTAATGCAGAAAAGTCCATTTCATTAAAAGGTTCCATATTAGTAGTATCTCTTCCCATTAAATGATTTACCAGTATATGGGAAGACTGTTCTTCTAACATAAACATCATACTTCCATTAATATCGCCTTCCAAGAACAAATAAATACCAACAACAATATCTTCTTCTCCACAAATAGTTTCTGCCAGTTTATTGAATTCCAGCAGTTCCACTTTAGGAACACGCATGTCCAGCTTCATATTCAGAAGCTGGGCAAGCGCTGTTGTTGCATTTCCTGCACCGATATTTCCTATTTCACGTAGCACATCGTAATATTTATTATCTATCTCATTTAGATTAACTTTTGACATTACGACATCACCACCTTACACGTTTTCTTTTTCACCAATTACTGCATTTAAATCAAGTAATGAAATCAACTCACCTTCATGTTTACCAATTCCGATGATATATCCGGCATTTTCTTCCTTCGCATTATATACTACTTTTTCGATTTCATCTTCATCCAATGTCACCACTTCTTTTACTTCATCTACAATCATTCCGATGGCTGCCTGTGGTTCCAATTTCAGAATAATAATTCTCGCTGCGTTTGTGTATTCATTTTCTGCCTGATTCATTTTCAATCTCAAGCTCATAACCGGAACAATTTCACCTCTCAGGTTAATAACCCCTTTAAAATAATTCTGAATCTTTGGCACTCTTGTAATTTTCTGTAAACGAACAATATTATCTACATATTTGATGTCAATACCATATTGTTCACTGCCAATTTTTACAACTATATACTGTATACCTTCTAATCCTACTTTGTTTTCTTCCACAACAAACACCCCCTAAATTAATACATTTGTGTCAAGAATTAATGCTACTTCACCATCACCAAGAATAGTTGCACCACTGATAATCTTTGTATTATCAATATATTTACCAAGAGATTTGATAACAATTTCCTGCTGTCCGATTAAATTATCTACCACAAGACCAGCCTGTTTATCACCCTTCTTGATAATAACTACGGTAAGATTTTCCGGTTCTTCTTCTCTTGGTTCGATATCCAAAATCTTATCCAGTCTGATAATCGGAATAACTGCACCACGGATGTGAATTACCTCTTTTGACTGTACATATTTAATATCAGATACAGAAATATCTTCAATGGTCTGGATAGTACTTAAGGAAATTGCGTATTTTTCTCCACCAAGTTCTACCATCAATGCCTGAATAATCGCAAGTGTAAGCGGAAGTCTGATAACAAAGGTGGTTCCTTCTCCCAGCTTTGTTTTAACTTCTACATCTCCTCCAAGGGACTCAATCTTTGACTTAACAACATCAAGTCCTACACCTCTACCTGAAAGGTCGGAAACCTTTTTCGCCATAGAAAAGCTTGGCATAAACAACAATCCGATAATATCTTTATCTGTCATGGTCTCAGCCTGTTCCGGAGTAATAATACCTCTTTCGATACCTTTTGCCTTAACGCTTTCCACATCAATACCATTACCATCATCACCAACTTCAATGATAACATTATTTCCTTCCTGGTATGCATTTAAGAAAATAGAACCAACTTCTTCTTTTCCTCTCTGAACTCGCACATCGTTTGCTTCCAAACCATGGTCTGCTGAGTTACGAAGTAAATGCATCAGCGGATCTCCGATTTCATCGATAACAGTTCTGTCAAGTTCTGTATCTTCACCAGTCATATACAATTCCATCTTCTTATTCAGTTTCTTGGAAATGTCACGAATCATTCTCGGGAAACGGCTTACAACACTTTCAATTGGTACCATTCGTACTTTCATTACTGATTCATGAAGATTGGTTGTAATTCTTTCCAAATATTCAATCTGTTCGTGCAATCCCTGCAAAGTTGCTTCTGCACTTTCTGTTGAACTGATAGAAACAAGACTGTTCTTAGCAATAATAAGCTCACTAACCTGATTCATCAATGCATCCAGCTTTTCAATATCCACACGAACCGTTCTGTTTACTACTGGTTTTGCCGGTTGCTTTGCAGGTGCTGCCTGTTTTGTAGGTGCTGCCTGTGCTGCTGCCTGTGCAGGTTTTTCTTCTTTTATTTCTGGTTTTTCTTCTGTTTTTGTCTCTACAGAATCTGAAAGTGACTCTGTATTTTCAATCTTCTCCATTACTACATCTTCAATTTCAGAAACAGATTTTACTACGGTTTTTACTTTTTCCTGTTCTGCTTGTGTAATCAGATATAGACTAAAGTCAAAATCAAATTTTTCATCTTCAATATCCTGTACGCTTGGCTCAGATACAATAATTTCCCCAATTTCTTCCAATGCCTTAAATACCAAAAATGCTCTTGCTGCTTTTAAGATACAAGATTCCTGTATATGAACAGTCATACCATATACGCTCATATTTTTCTTATAAGCTTCACTCATCGCAGTAAGTTCATGTTCTTCCAGCTTCATTTTTTTGTATTTTCTTGCCAACTTTTCATCGGCTTCTGTTTCCTGTTTCTTTTCTTCTGCAACCGGTGCTGTTGTTGGCGTAACCGGTGCTGCACCTGTTGCACTTGCCAGAATTTCATTCAACTGCTTGATAATAGGCTCATGATCATCTGTCCCTTCATCTGCTGTCTGCTGAATATTTTCCAAATAGCCTTCCAACGCATCCAGACTCTGAAACAATGTATCAATCAGTCCCGCTGAAACCTTCATTTTACCATTTCTGATTTCTGAAAAAACATTTTCAGTATCATGTGTTAAACGTTGCATACGTTTATATCCCATGGTACCTGCCATACCTTTCAGTGAATGGGCTGCACGGAAGATTTCATTAATTGTATCTGCATTATCCGGTTCCTTTTCAAGAACTAACAATTGCTCATTCAGATTCTGTAAATGCTCTTTTGTTTCGTCGATAAAAATCTCCAAATATTGACTTGTATCCATTTTGTCATACCCCCAAATTCTTTAAAATTGTTTCTGTAATCTTGGTCAATGTTACTACTTCATCTACAAGACCCGTTTCTGCTATTGCCTTTGGCATTCCATAAACTACACAGGACGCTTCATCCTGAGAGATTACATACGTTTTTTTTCTTTCATCCAAATACTTAATACCTTTTGTCCCATCTGCTCCCATGCCTGTCAAAACTACACAAATCACTTCTTCATACGAGCTTTTTGCCAAAGACTCATACATGTAGTTGGCACATGGTTTTACACCTTCTCTTGGCGGTTCATCTGTAAGCGTAATCTTATGCTGACCGCCTACTTCCTTCACCTGCATATGTTTTCCACCCGGCGCAATATATACACATCCGGCTTTCAAAACATCCCCTTCTGCTGCCTCTTTTACTTCTATTTTACTAACATCATTTAATCTGTCTGCCAAAGATTTTGTGAATCCGGCAGGCATATGCTGTACAATTAACATCGGATAAGGTAAATCCGCTGGCAGCAATGGCACTACACTCTGCAATGATTTTGGTCCCCCGGTTGAACAAGCCAGCGCAATAATTTTATTTTTTTTGTTTCCAACAGGCTTGTTCCCCTGCCTTGTCTTAACTTCTTTTTCTATGCTTTGACTATGTATTTGTGTCTTTACTGTCTGCCTCGGTGCTGATGTTACAGTCCCAGCCCCCATTGCCGGTCTGCTGACCCCAAACTTTCTTGGTGTTCTCACTTGGGATACTACTTTGATTGTATTCAACAAAGCCACCCTAAAATCATTACCCTTAGCAGCTATAAAATTATCCGGTTTTGTCACAAAATCAACCGCACCTAATTCTAAGGCTCTGATGGTTTCTGATGCACCTTCTTTTGTCAAAGTGCTATTCATGATGATATTCGCCCTCATTTTCAGCTTATGCATTTTTTCAAGCAATTCAAGCCCGGACATTCGTGGCATATTAATATCCAGAACCACCACATCATATTGGTTATCTGTTAATAATGCAAACGCCTCCACACCATCTTTGGCTATATCAGCTACCACGAAGTTTTCATCTGAGTTTATTATATCACAGACTACCCTTCTCATAAGTGCAGAGTCATCTACAACTAATATTTTTTTCTTCCCATCCATTATAATCAACTCTTTTCACTTTTTCTTTTTTTGCGTTCTTCCTCAAAGATATATTTTATCAGTGATTCCCTAACATTATTATCGATCTGCTCAAACTCGATTCGCAGTTCATAATCCTTCTTTTTGTTTTCCAGTTTCTTCACCATTACCACATGGGCTAAAAGTCTGTACTCCCGGAAATCTTCTTTAAAATTCACTTGGAATTTTAATATAATATAACTATCTTCTTCTACCTGATAATTGGTAGCGATTCTGGCACCTCCTCCGCTGATGTCCACAATAACGGCATCCTCATACACTGGCCAGTTAGACTCATGCATTCGCAAAATCCGCTTTAAATCCCCCGCCATCAGCTCTTCTTCATCTAAACTATGTATCTGCCCATCCAAAAGACAATTCAAACGATAAAATTCTCGTCTTTGAATCTTTTTTAAAGCAGATATAATATCCACCACTACTACATAAACATTATCTGTTTTATATCGGTCAATCACCTTTCCCTTACATTCATACAATCCTGTTTCTGTATAAAACTGAAGTCGATATACTGCCTCTAAATTTAATAAAAGAAGCTTTCCTTTTTCTTGAGGCATGGCAATTTTCAGCTGTTCTTCTCCTACAACATCATATACCTGACTTCTGTAAACCTTTTTTTCTTCCTTGTTATTAACAGCGGTATTACTTTCTACCAAGTCAATCTTGTCACCTACTCTAATAACTTTTGTTACCATACTAATCACTCTCACTTATCTGATTTCCTGTGGAAATAATTTGAGAATACTTCTGCAAGACTTCTCTTATTTCCTGTCATCTGTGTTCCGGTCAACTGTGCTGCCAGTCGTTCAAAAGCTTTGGATGCTTTTGCATTAGGATAACTTATAGAAATTGGGGATTGTTTCATGACTGCTTTAATAATCTGCTCGTCCATAGGAATCGCTCCCGAAAATCCAAGTGACATATTCAAAAATTTTTCTGTTACAAGGTTCAATTTTGTAAATAGATTTCTGCCTTCCACCATATTAGAAACTTTATTTGCTATTATTTTAACCTCTGTATTCTCCTTAGAAAATCCAGAGTAATTATTCAACGCCTTCAATAATGAATAAGAATCTGTAAGAGAAGTGGGTTCCGGCGTTGTCACCAGCAAAACCTCGCTTCCGGATGCTACAAACTCCATAACATTATCAGAAATACCTGCTGCGGTATCAATCAAAATCACATCTGCCAGTTCATCTAACTGCTCCATTCCCCTAAGCAAATTAGACAACTGTATCTTATTTAAATTCGCTAATCCTTCCACACCATTACCACCCGAAATAAACTGCACACCCATAGGCCCTTCGGTGATAATATCTTTTAATTTTTTCTTTCCTTCAATAGCATCCCTAAGGTTATACTTAGGAATGGTACCAAACATAACTTCAATATTGGCTAGGCCAAAATCAGCATCTAAAATTATTACCTTCAGCCCCATTTTCTTCAACTGAATTCCCAGATTAATGGCAACATTTGATTTTCCAACGCCACCTTTACCACTGGTAATTGTAATCACTCTGGCAGTTGATTTTTGCCTGATGTGATTCATTTTTATAATATTTCGAAGCTGCTCTGCCTGATCCATTAATGGCCTCCTAAAAGTTTTCTTACTATTTTCTGTGCATCTAAAAGGCTGATATCATCAGGAACATTCTGTCCGCTTGTAACATAAGATAGTTTTGCATTTGTATACATTCGCACATTCAATATATTTCCAAATGTTGTAGTTTCATCCAGTTTTGTAAAAATAATCTTAACCTGTTTAAAGTCCTTATAAGAATCTACTATCTTCAATAAATCTCTATATTTTGTAGTAGCACTGACTACCAAATACAAGTCCTTTTCTGCATCATCTACAGAATCCACAAAATGTTTCAAGTCATCATGCTGTTCCTGATTACTTGGCGAATGTCCTGCAGTATCCGCCAGAATAATATCGTAATCTTTCCATTCTTCTTTTGTTTCTTTCAATTCTTCCGGTGTATATATTACCTGAAATGGAACATCTAATATTTCTGCATAAGTATGAAGCTGTTCTGTTGCTGCAATACGATATGTGTCTGTTGTCAGTAATGCGATTTTTTTCTTTTGTTCTAATTTTAATTTGGATGCAATTTTAGCTACTGTTGTTGTTTTTCCAACTCCTGTAGGACCAATAAAGAATATAATTTTCGTTCCCTTCTTATTTTCCTTTACCGGTGCCGGCTCTCCAAATTTCAATATCATTTTCTGATAAACATTTGCAAGTAAAGTATCAACACTTACATTTTCTTTTCCTGATGCTGAAATTTCATCAATAATCTGATTTGCATATTTTTCCTGCACTTCATTATCCAACAATGTATTGTAAATTAACTGAAGAAACTTCATATTTTCATCTTTTTCTTCCATTTCTTCTGTTTCATTTACAACTTCCTTGCCCATCTGCTTTTCCAGCAAATTCTGAAGATTATCCAGCTTTGCTTCTATCGCAGTTTCGTTTTGGGCTGTATTCTGCGATATCTGTACCTGTGGTTTTGACGCTTCCTGTACCACTGGTTTCGTTGCTGTTTCTACTGCAAACTTCACCGGCTCATCCGCCACTAAATCTACATTTTCCTGCTTTTTAGGAACAATCGGAGCATCATTTGCTTCTTCCAAAGCTGCTGTTACTTCCACCATTGTAGGCTTGAACAACTTCATTACACCCTTATGTTTTGTTTTTTTTATATTCATAATGACAGCATCGCTGCCCATTTCTTCTTTCACCTGCATCATGGCTTCACTTTCCGAAGATGCCTGAAATTTCTTGATTACCATTTTAACCTGTCACCATCCCAACTGACTGTAATTCTACATTTGATTCAATTTCATTGTAAGAAACAACCACCAAATCACTAAAATAATCTTCTGTAAGCTTTTTAAAATACATTCTTACAATAGGTGATGTGATAACGATAGGATTCTTTCCCAAATTCTCTAATTTATTCACTTCTTCCTGAACCGAATTGATAATATTCTTTGTCTTTTCCGGTTCCAGTGTAAGATATGCACCCTGTTCTGTCTGTTTTACAGAGTTCATAATTTCCTGCTCAATCTTTGGATCCAATGTTACAACACTGGTCGTTTCATTGGCAGAAAAATATTTTGAAGAAATTGCTCTCTTTAAGCTCTGTCTTACATACTCTGTCAATACATCCGTATCTCTTGTTGCAGTTGCATGATCTGCAAGTGTTTCACAGATTGTAAGCAAATCTCTGATAGATATTCCTTCTCGCAAAAGATTCTGCAATACTTTCTGAATCTCTCCAATTCCAAGAAGCTTCGGAACAAGTTCTTCCACCAGTGATGGGTTGTTTTCTTTTAAATTGTCCATCAACTGCTGTACATCCTGTCTTGTCAGAAGTTCATCAATATGCTTTCTGATTACTTCTGTTAAATGCGTAGCAATAATTGATGGTGGATCAACTACTGTATATCCTAAGCTTTCTGCCCTTTCTCGCTGACTCTCTGTAATCCAGATAGCAGGCAGATGGAAAGATGGTTCAAAGGTTGGAATACCTGTGATTTCTTCCTCTACATATCCCGGATTCATTGCCATATAATGATCGAAGAGAATCTCTCCTTCACTTAACTGAATTCCCTTGATTTTAATAATATACTGGTTTGGATTCAGCTGAATATTATCACGCAAACGAATAATTGGAACTACCGTACCAAGTTCTAACGCAATCTGACGTCTTATCATAACCACTCGGTCTAACAAGTCACCACCCTGATTTACATCTGCCAGTGGAATAATACCATATCCAAATTCCAGTTCAATTGGATCTACCTGTAATAAGGATACCACATTTTCCGGACGACGTATTTCTTCTGCATCTGAATCTGCTGTTTCCACTTCACTTTCAATGGCAGCAACTTCCTTCTTACTCTGAGTGTTATATCCGATGAAAATTAATCCTATACCAAATGCAAGGAAAATAACGGTAGGAAGCGGTGTTCCAATCCCCAGTATACACATGGCTGCACCTACCATATACATGACCTTTGGAGTGCCAAACAGCTGATTCAGCATTGTATCTCCAATATCTCTGTTGTCAGATCCCTTGGTTACCAACAGACCAGTAGATAATGAAATTAACAGAGATGGAATCTGAGATACCAGACCATCACCAATAGTAAGAATTACATACTGCTGTAAAGCATCTCCTATTTCCATATCACGATACATTACGCCCATGACAATACCGCCAACCACATTGACTGCAGTAATAATCAAACCGGCAATAGCATCACCTTTTACATACTTAACCGCACCATCCATGGAACCAAAGAAACTTGACTCACGCTGAATCTTTTCTCGTCTTATCCTTGCTTCTTCATCACTAATTGCACCGGTATTCAAATCCGCATCAATCGCCATCTGCTTACCAGGCATCGCATCTAAGGTGAAACGTGCTGTTACTTCAGCTACACGTTCAGACCCCTTATTAATTACCATAAACTGAATCAGAATCAAAATAACAAAGACAATGACACCAATTACAAGGTTATTTCCACCTACGAATTTACCAAATGTTTCCACTACAATACCAGGATCACCGGTAGCTAAAATCAGTTTTGTAGATGAAACATTCAAAGCTATTCTAAAAATTGTTGTAAATAACAATAACGATGGGAAGAAAGACATATCCAGTACTTCCTTCACATACAAACATTGGAATAAAACAACCAACGCAATGGCAATATTAAACGCCAACAAGAAATCTAATACTCCAGAAGGTATTGAAATAATAAAGAATACAAAGGCTGCTAACAAATACAAACCTACGCCAATATCCGCCTTTTTCATTTTCACCTTCCTCTACCTCCATTCCTCTCTTAATTTTCATACTCGGTAATTATTTATTCTTAAGTCCATATACAAAAGCAAGAACCTCGGCAACCGCCTGATATAATTCCGGCGGAATTTCTTCTCCTAAATCCACATTATGGTAAAGCATTCGCGCCAAAGGTTTGTTTTCCACAATTTCTACTTTGTTTTCTTTTGCAATTTCCTTTATTCTCTTAGCCAAAAAATCTTCACCCTTTGCTACAACAATGGGTGCTCGTCCCGAATCTGCATCGTATTTCAACGCTACTGCAAAATGAGTCGGGTTTGTAATAACAACATCTGCGGTAGGTATGGACTGCATCATACGTCTTTGCGATGCCTGTCGCATTCTCTGTTTCTGCTGCGACTTTACTTTAGGATCACCTTCCGCATTCTTATATTCATCTTTTACTTCCTGTTTCGACATTCGCATGTCTTTTTTGAACTTCATTTTCTGGTAAACAAAATCCACAGCAGCAATTACCATATACCATGCACTGATTTTAATTCCCAAATCAATAATAACCTCTCCGACAGCTCCCAGTGCAGACATTAGGGTAATATCATACAATCCATAAATCAAAAGCAATTTATCCTTTACAGTACTAATTGCCAAATAAGAAAGAAAAAAAACTTTTAATACCGCCTTCAGTAATTCAAATACAGACTGGGCCGAAATAATTTTTTTCATTCCCTTGATCGGATTCATCTTATCAAATTTGGGCATTAAAGGCTTTGTGGTGAATTTCCACTTCACCTGAACTACATCTGCAACAAAAGCAATAACAACCCCCACCAGTAAAAATGGTGCCATCATGATAAGCATGTCCACAATACAGTCCTTAAGAAGCATTAAAAAAGCCCCTGAATCATGCGTCCCTTCTGTTCCAACGAACTCTGGTATTCTGGTATAAATTGATTGGAATGTTCCAACAAATCGCTCACCTAATGTCCCAATATAAAATTTTAATGCTACAAACAGCCCCAAGAGAGATAAACCCATTCCAACTTCCCTACTTTTAGAGACCTGACCTTCTTTCCTGGCATCTTCTAATTTCTTAGGTGTAGCCGGTTCTGTTTTGTCATCTCCGCCTGCAAAGAACTGCAAGTTTATCTCTATATACAGGGATTCTGCTTCCTGCTGTTTTGTTCTGTTTGTATTATCAATACATATTCTCAATGAATGTCACCAACATTTTCTTTGTTTCACTATAAATAAAATTTGAAATGCTTGGCAGCAAATAAACTGTCACAAACATAACCACTAATCCTACAAGTATTTTCAACTGCATACCTATAACAAACATATTCATCTGTGGCGCAACCTTTGCCAAAACTCCAAGTACTACATTCAATACCATAATAGACATAAAAATTGGAAGGCAGATTCGAAAGCCGATAATTACATAGTCACCTAAAAACTCTACCATTCCCTGATATAATCCATTTAAATTAAATACCGCTTCATTAATGGGTATCACCTGGTAGGAATCAATTAATGCGCGCAAAACATAAGTATGCAAACCGCTACACACAAGACAAAGCATAACCAGATAATTATACAATGTTCCTGAAATACTGACCTGCTCTTTTGTTACCGGGTCAAACACGTTAACCATGGAGAATCCCATATCCATATCAATAATTCTTCCTGCAAACAGAATAATGTAATTACAAATACTTGCTGCAAATCCTATCAACAAACCAACAATTGCTTCCTTAAGCACAATAATCGCATAATCAATAACTGTTTCATATGCAATTGTTCCACTAGGAACCATAAACCATAATAGCACAGATATGGCAAGGGATAAGCCTGACTTAACTCTATTTGGAACCTGTGACATAGAAAAGTATGGTGCCACTGCAATAAATGCAGATATTCGTACAAGAATCAAGAAAAAATATTCAAAGTCCTGTAATGTAAAACTAAAATTCACCATCGCTTAACCTATATATATACTAAAATCTGACCAAAGTTGTACCATAAATCCTGACATATTATCTAGCATCCAACCTCCTAAAAGCATCAGAGCCAAGAAAATTGCCAAAATCTTTGGAACAAAAGTTAATGTTTGCTCCTGTATTGACGTAGCCGTCTGAAAAATACTAATAATCAGCCCCACTACCAATGAAATCAGCAGTACCGGCGCTGATGTAATTATAATGTTCCAAAGTGTGGCTTTTGCAATATCCACAACAACATCTACTGTCACCGTTTCCACTCCTTCTTACACTAATAAAACGTCTTCACCAGACTGCCAATTACCAAATTCCAACCATCTGCCAATACAAATAATAATATTTTAAATGGCAACGATATGGTTGTCGGTGGAAGCATCATCATACCCATTGACATAAGAACAGATGCCACTACCATATCGATTACAATAAACGGAATATAAATTAAAAATCCTATAATAAATGCTGTACGCAACTCACTTATAATAAAGCTTGGAACTAACACATATGTAGGAACATCGTCTTCGGTAAATTCATTTGGATTTTCCACTTTATCTATTTCACCGGAAATATCCATAAATAACTGAACATCTTTTCTCTGTGTCTGCCCATACATAAACTCACGCAATGGCTGCATTCCAATTTCCACCGCCTGTTCCTGTGTTATCTCACCATTGTTAAAAGGCTTAACTGCTTCTTCGTTAATCTGATTTAGAATCGGACTCATAATAAAAATGGTAAGGAACAACGCAAGACCAATAAGAACCTGATTTGGAGGTGCAGTCTGCGTATTCAAAGCAGATCTTGTAAAATGAAGTACAATAATAATTCTTGTAAAAGATGTGAGCATAATCAACAAAGTCGGAGCTAATGCAATCAGAGTGAGCACTACAAGAATCTGTATGGTACTTGAAAACTCACCATTTCCATTTGTATACGAAATATTCAGTCCACTTCCTGCTCTTGAACTCCCTGTCGTATTCTCAGAACTATTTGTTGTACTTGTTTCCTCTGTGCTTGTTGTCCCATCTGTAGAACTTGTTGTCGTACCTGTGGTAGCAGCTGCTTTCACTGAAATAGGATTCAGTTGAAAGCAAGCTACCATTGCAACCCATAGAAAAACCAGTAAACGGATTACCGTTTTCTTTCTCATTACTTTTTTAATCATGTTACCTACCCGCTTACTTCTTTCTGTTTATATCTTTTACTTTTTTCAATATTTCGTGAAATTCTAAATTACTTGTCCCTTCCATTGCCTTGGTTAAATCCAACTCTGATTCATCTAACTCTGTAAGATATGTCACTGTGTCTTTCCCAACAGCAATCGCTACATATTTTTCACCCAGTTTAACTATCTGAATGTATTTTGTATTGTTCAAACGGAAGGTTTCAATTACTCTAATATTAGAATTCTTAAATTGGTTTTTTTGAATCTTTGCCATCCACTTGGTGGCATAAAAAGTAAGTGCCAACACAAAAACAAACACAATTAATAGTGTAATTAACTGTGCAAAGCTACTCAATCTAGAGTAGCTTGTCATCAACACATTCATTTATCCAATAACCTTCTTTACCGCTTCTAATACACGGTCTGCCTGGAACGGCTTTACAATAAAGTCTTTTGCCCCTGACTGAATGGACTCAATAACCATTGCCTGCTGTCCCATCGCGGAACACATAATAACTGTTGCGCCTGCATCACCTTCTTTGATTTTCTTCAACGCCTGGATACCATCCATTTCCGGCATTGTAATATCCATAAGCACCAAATCAGGTTTCAATTCATTATACTTTTCAACAGCTTTCGCCCCGTTTTCAGCTTCTCCTACTACATTATATCCATTCTTTGAAAGGATATCTTTAATCATCATTCTCATAAATGCTGCATCATCACAAATTAAAATATTTTTAGCCATACGTTTTCACTCCTATTATCTTATTATTTCTTTAGTATTCTTAATGAATAATTTCTGTAATTCTAATACCAAAGCTTTCCTCAATTACAACAACTTCACCCTTAGCAACATACTTACCATTAACAAGTACATCTATAGGCTCCCCTGCGATTTTGTTTAATTCAATAATGGTACCCGGTGCAAACTCCAAAATATCATGAATGGATTTTGCTGTTCGTCCCAGTTCTACTGTAACATCTAACGGAACATCCATAATCAAATCAATATTTTCCTGCTGGTTCAACATGCCAATATTATTTGCAAATGGCTGGAATTGTGCCGGCTGTACATTGACATTCTGCATCGGCATTCCCATTGGCATCCCTTGCATCGGCATTCCCATTGGCATTCCCTGCATCGGCATTCCCATTGGCATTCCCTGCATCCCCATATCCATCTGCGGTGCCTGCTGCATCGGTTGTTGTGCCGCAGGTGCCGCCGGTTGTGGTTCCGGTTCTGGCGTTGTTTCTGAACCACCCGCCAAATCAAGGTTACCCGAAATAAATGACTCATAAAGCATTTTTGCAAAATCCACCGGATACAACTGCATGATTGTACTGTCTACTAAATCCCCAATTTCCATTCTAAATGCTACTTTTACAAATGTACCCTTTAAGAACCCTGCCACAGCATCTTCATCAAAGTTGTCATTTAAATCAACCAGACTTGCCACTGGCGGACTGATGTCAATCATCATATTTAACATATTAGATAATGATGTTGCTGATGACCCCATCATCTGATTCATTGCTTCACTGATAGCACTGAGGTGTAATTCACCCAGTTCAACATCAGTGTTAGTACCATCTCCACCCATCATTAAGTCAGCAATTATCTTAACATCCTGTTCCTTTAACACTAAAATATTTTTTCCATCCAAACCTTCTGTATAAGAAAGCTGTATGAAGACACATGGTCTATCATATTCTTGCGCTACCATATCCCAATTAGTACAGGATACGGTTGGCGTTGTGATTGTAACTCTTTGATTTACCAAAGAATACAACGTTGTAGCCGCAGTTCCCATGCTGATATTGGCAATTTCACCAACGGCATCTTTTTCCTCCTCCGTCAACGGTTCTTCACTTACACTTCCATTTCCAGAGTCTGTGTTATCTGCATCACCGTTAAGTAAGGCGTTTATTTCTTCCTGCGATAACATTCCCTCCATAAACTCACTGCTCCTCTCTTATGACTGATGTAATTCTAACGGCATATTTATCGCCAGTAGAACCCGGTAATGCAGTAAACTTCCTAATATTACCTACATATATACTTAATTCGTCTTCCACTTTTGTATCCAAACGAATTACATCACCAATTTGTATACTTGCAAAATCACTAACAGAAATCGAACTTTTTCCAAGCAACGCTTTAACTGGAATTTCGGCTTTTGAAATAAGCATTTCAACCGCTTCTTCATAGCTTCCATCCTCTTTATCCTGCATAGTTGAGAACCAATACTTGGTGTTCAATTTATCTATGATCTCCTCCAGAGACACATACGGAAGACAGATGTTCATCAATCCATCTACATCGCCAATGGTAATGCTCAAAGTTACCAAAGCTATCATTTCACTCGGTGAAATTATCTGCGCAAACTGGGAATTTGTTTCAATTCTTTCCAGTCGAGGCGAGATTTCTACTACATTTTCCCACGGAACCCTTAAAAGTTCTACGCAAGTACTAAATACTCGTTCCATAATAGCTAATTCTATTTCTGAAAACTCTCTTGGCTTATCCAACGGTGCGCCCTGACCTCCCAACATTCGGTCAATCATTGCATACGCTAAATTAGGAGCAAGTTCCAGTACTATATTACCTGCCAATGGTGCAAAATTAGTAATCCCTAACACCACCGGGTTTGACAACGCATTGGAGAATTCAGAATACGTTAACGCTTCTGAATTCATCACTTCTACTTGAACATTCTTTCTTAAATATACCGGAAGATTTGTTGCCAACAATCTTCCATAGTGTTCAAAAATAATCTCAAGAGTTCTAAGATGTTCTTTCGAGAACTTGGCAGGTCTTGCAAAGTCATAATCTTTCACCTGCTTCTCCTTAGTATCTTTCATATCATCTACATCTAATTCGCCACTGCTCAGTGCTTTCATTAGATTATCTATTTCTTCCTGAGACAATATATCGCTCATCTATTCACCACCTCCGTGACTTATTTTAGCTTTGCGAATTATTGGTAGATTGGTTCACTAAATGTTACATCGACAATAAAGTCTGATTCGAACATTTCCTGAAGACCTTTAACAATCTCTGAACGAATACCAGCTGCATCTACCTGATATTCTTCCATAGTATACTGGGATACTATATTACTAACTTCACCTTTTATGATACTTTCTTTTTCAGAAATTGTTTCGCCATACTTTTTGTAACCGTCACTTTCTGTATTCATGGAGATACTGACAGCAGTTACAAGATAATGTGACTTACCATCTTCACCGCCTTTGAAATTCATTGTCATGGTTTCTCCTTCAGAAAGTTCATATACCGCCAGCTTATCCATAGATACCTTCTGCGTTTCTTCTTCATCCGGTGCCAGCTCAATATCCAAAATACTGCAAATCTGTGTCACCATTTTGTTTGTTTTCTTCGCTGCCGGAAGAACACTAAATATCATAACTACATTTAACACAAGATTCACAAGCACAAGTGCCAGAATTAAAATACTAAATAAATTTTTCTTCATATGTCACAATCCCCTTTTATTCATCCAGTAAATTACTGTATATTTTGATTTCTACTCGTCTATTCCTCATTCTACCTTCTGCTGTTCCATTATCCGCCACCGGAATGTATTCACCACGTCCGGAATGCTTTAATGTTGCAGGGTCCAAATCAGACACCTCTAGTAAATAGTTAAACACTGATAATGCACGAAAGCTTGATAATTCATTATTATCTTTAAATGACGCTGTATGAATTGGTACATTATCAGTATGACCTTCAATTTCGATTGTATGGTCATTATATTTTGTAAGAATCATTGCCACCTTGTCTAATACTGGTTTGGATTCTTCTTTCACCTCTGCACTTCCCGAATCAAATAACAACGCACCATTTAAGGTAAGAGATACATACTGACCATTAAAGTCTACTTCTACCTGTTCTCCTATATTGTTTGCTGCTGTTAATTCTTCTATCTGTTCTGCAATTTTCTCTGTTTCTGCAAGCTGTTCCTGCTTCACCTCAGTAATCGCATCATCCTGTTCCTGTTCCTCAGCTTCGTATCCCATATTGTTCACATACTCAGCAAGCTCATTCAACTGACTTACCCCATTGGATACCAGTACACCATCACCAATAGCAGAAGCACCATTTGGCAATATGCTAAAACTACTTGCCAAGGAAGCCGCCAGCTGTTCAAACTTCTCTGCATCGATAGTTGACATAGAGAACAAAAGAACGAAGAAACACAGCAGAAGATTCATCAAATCACTAAAGGTGGCCATCCACGGCGCCAGCCCTTTTGGTGGGTCTTCCTGCCTCTTTTTAGCCATCAGCTTCACCTCCACCTTCTTCCTGCTCGAAGGCTGCTCTCTGTGTCGGTGATAAGAATGATTTCAGTTTTTCACCAATAACACGTGGGTTTTCCCCTGCCTGAATAGATAAAAGTCCTTCAATAATTACTATCTTTACCCGGAATTCCGCTTCATGATTCACTTTCAACTTATTAGAAGCCGGTGTTGCAAGCCAGTTTGCCAATACGGAACCATAAAAGGTTGTAACAAGTGCTGTGGCCATGGAAGGACCGATACTGGATGGATCATCCAGTTTCTTTAACATGTTAATCAACCCAATCAAGGTACCGATCATCCCCCACGCCGGACCCATGGAAGCAACATTGTCCCAGAAGTTCATATTCTTCTTATGACGGCTTTCCATACAGTCCAATTCTGTTTCCATGATTACTCTTACCAACTCCGGATCGGTACCATCTACTACAAGAAGAATACCTTTCTTCAAAAACTCATCTTCCAGATTGTTTGCCGCTTCTTCCAAAGCAAGTAACCCTTCCTTACGTGCAATATTGGATAAATCCATTACCGTTTTAATAGTTCCGGCTTCATCCAATTCCGGTGGTTTAAAGGTCATTGCAATACTCTTTAACCCCGCAACAAAATCCTTCATACTTGAACTGGCCATTACCGCCATGAAGGCACCACCAAACGTAATCAATATCGATGCCGGATCGACAAAGTTCCCAAGAGCCGAAATCCCTTGATCCCCGGTTACAATACCGAAAATCATCAATGCCATACCGGCTATCAAGCCTATTAATGTAGCTAAATCCATTACTCACCCACTCCTAACTGATTTTCCTCATTTTAGTTTTTATCTATATAATAGTAACAATTTACTGATTTTCCCGCCTAATTAAAAGTTCCTTTTTATATAATATTACTAAATTTTTCACTTCTTGTCTACTTTCTTTTACAATTATTTTTTTTCCTGTCAAAAAAGAAATTACCGTGTCAGGCGTTTCTTCGATTGTTTCAATCAATTCGGCATTTACAATAAGCTTTTTACCATTAAGTTTTGTTACTTCTATCATAGTTTTTCCTCTTTATGGGCAGGCGGCTTTAAGCCGCCTGTCACTTAAAATTATCTCTTAAGATTTACTAATTCTTCCAGAAGGCTGTCAGATGTTGTAATAATTCTGCTGTTTGCCTGGAAACCTCTCTGAGTTGTAATCATTTCAGTAAATTCTGCGGATAAGTCAACGTTTGACATTTCCAATGTACCATTTGTCATTTTTTCGCCCTGTCCTGCAATTTCACCGATGGATGCTTCACCAGAGTTCAAGGAAGCTGAATAAAGATTTTCACCCTGTTTTTCAAGACCGGATGCATTTGCAAAAGTAGCGATAGCAATCAAACCTAATACTCTGGAATTACCATTATCGTATGTTGCATTGATGTATCCGTTTCCATCAACAGAAAGTGATGTCATCTTACCAACCTTCTTACCGGCTTTATTTCCTTCTGCATCTCCCGCTTTTCCTTCGATAGTTGCAACACCACCGTTTGCCTTGTTAGAAGAACCGGAAAAATCAATGGTTACAGTTTTCATACTAGGTTTTACATTGTTAAGGTTCATTTTTACTTTGGAATCATTTCCACCAATGCTCTTCAAAGAACCATTTGCTGTATCATACTCCAAATCAAACCCATAAACTGCAAAACTGCTTTCTATTACTGCAGCATCCACATCAATCACTTCGTCACTTTTAATTTCTAATCCAGTAAGCTGATTATAGTATGCAACCGCTTCATCTTTCACAGTAAAATTCTTTGTTGTTCCATCATAATTTTTCACAACATATGTAGTCGCTTCACTTGAAGTACCCGCATTTGTAATGCTGGTTGTGATACTGTACTCCTGTTTCCCAATAACTGTATTACCAAAGGTGACTTCTTCTGCTTTAAACGCATTGTTGGTTGGTTCATATTCTGCCGGAAGATTTCCATTAGCATCATACTGTTTCAAGTAATTTGCCGCTCCCAAGGTCTCTCCTTTAGAATCCACCATTTTTTCCAGCGCTATTTTGTATTTTCCCTCAACGACATTTCCATTGTCATCTGTAACCGGCGTAATATTATAATTACATGTGTATGAATATCCCAAATCGTCATAAATTTGCAGTGAAATGCTCTGTCCGCCATTATTCAGCTTAGAACCATTTTTATCAAGAATACCTGTAATTCTGGCAAGTTCTGTTGCTTCCGGATTGGATACCTGATTTTCAGCTGACATGATTTTCAATGCTGTAAGCTCATCTGAAAGCTTTCCTGTTTCATCTGCCGCCCAACCCATAACATTATAACCGGTAGTTTTCATTGCCAGGTTACCTACTCCATCTACGTAAAACGCACCTGCTCTTGTATATAAATTTTCAGAGCCATTATTTACAACAAAGAAGCTGTTTCCTTCGATTCTTAAATCAAACGCATCATTTGTAGTCTGTGCAGCACCCTGTGTTGTAATACTGTTTGAAATTGCACCTGTAGCAACACCAAGACCAATCTGCTTCGCATTTACACCACCACGTCCTGTGGTTGCATCTGCACCGGATGCAGCTGATGTTGTCTGATACATTAAATCCTGAAAACTCATCGTACTTGCCTTATAAGCAACAGTGTTTACGTTTGCGATATTGTTACCAATTACATCCATTCTTGTCTGGTGTGTTTTTAACCCTGATACACCAGAGTATAATGATCTCATCATAGTGATATACCCTCCTAATCCTCATTGCGCCAACTGTTTTTTCTGTCATTCCAAAACAGTAACCTCCGTAATGGTCCGGTTACATAATTACGGCGCCATCAATATTTGTAAATATGTTATCGTTTGCTTCTTTTTGATCCATTGCTGTGATTACTGTATTGTTTTTTACACTTACAATAAATGCCAGCTGATCGATTAATACCAATGATTCCTGTATTCCTTTCTCGGATGCTTTCTTCGTCCCATTCTCCAAACGCCTCATTTGCTCTTCTGTCAAATCAATTTGTCTGTCCGCCAAACGACTGGCTGCATGTTTCGAAAACTTCAGTTCTGTATCTGCTTCCGTCTGCTTGCTTTTCAGCACTTCTGTAAAGGAAATATTCTGATTCGCAGTATCAACCGTTGTTCTTTTCTTGTTTAAATACTGGCCAGCAACCTGTTCAATAGATGAAAATTGATTATTAATCTTCATTCTACATCTTCCTCTCCATGGAAAAATCCGCTTCCCTGCATTTTCAGACTACTGTTTTCTTTCTAAACTGTACCTATAGAATTATTGTTATCTGTGGAATTATCAGTTTCACCGGAAGAAGAATCATCTTTATTATCTGAATCCGTTCCTCCCGCAGAACCGCTTTCTGTAGTAGAGCCGCTTCCTTGTGTACCGCCGGAAGAGGTATTTCCACCTAAAATAGTGTTCTTGTATTCTTCCCAATAATTTTCATCAATTATAGTATCCAGATCATCAATCGAATATCTTCCGCCATTAATACACAGATACGCTTTACTGTTTTCAACCACTACATAATCTACCGTTCCTGTTACATACATCATCTCACCGGTAGTCGAAGATTTTGTTTTCATAATTACAGTTTCACCGGTCAAAGAGGACGCCTGTGAAAGCTGTACTGTGTTTGACACATTCTGTAACTCTTCTAACTGCGAAAAAGTTGCCAACTGTGATATGTATTCTGTGTTATCCATAGGACTCAGCGGATCCTGATATTTCATCTGCGTTACCAGTAGTTGCAAAAACGCATCTTTTCCCAAACCATTTCCGGAATCAGCACTGTTCGATATAGAGCTTCCCGATGATGCTGTTTCCTGAACTTTTCCGTCTACAACGGATACTGAAATTGCCATATACTCATCTCCTTTTTAAGCATTCATATCCACGCTATTTCCACTTTCACGCATAATATGCGCTCTCAACAATTCTTCTGCATCCATAGATTCTTCCTCTATTCCAGCCAAAAGATTAATTGCTCTGTGCTGATATGATTTTGCCTGTTTTTCTGCTTCTTGTTTTTGTTGTTCAGAATGTTGTTCCAAACTTCTGCCAAATTGGCCTGTTTCCACAGTAACTTCTACCGCTTCCACCTTCACTCCCTGCTCATTCATTGCCTCTCGAAGAACCATAAGCTGACTTTCAATCATCGCTTTCACTGTCTCATTCTGAACGAACAGCTGCGCTGTAACAGCACCTTCTTTGGATGTTACCTGCAAATTAACTTTTCCCAAATTTTCCGGATTTAACTGTAATTCCATGGATGTTACATCAGGTTTAATCTGTACCTTAATCTGTTCCACAATCTGTCTTACAATTCCATCAAAATCCGCTTGCTGTGTTTTCACTACTGTCTGAACTTCATTTTCAGTTACAACAGTAGAATAGCTGGTATTTGTCTGAATTGCTGAATTTTCATTGCTCTTTTGCGTTGGTTCAGTTTCTTCCCCATTTTCAGTTGATGCAAAGTTGCCTTGCTGCTGTGTTCCTGCATCCTGAGATGTTATTTCTGTCTGTATTTCACCATTTTCTTGTACAAACACATTACTATCTGCATTCTGTTTTTCTGAGGTTCCCACTGTTTTTGAAACTTCAACTAGAATCTGAGGCTGTTTTTCTTCTGTTCCTAATTCTTCCGGTTGTTCTGCACCTTCCAGCAATGATGCCTCCTCAGAAACCACATCCATATTTACAGATTCCATTATATTTTGTGTGGTTTCTATTGTTGTTTCTTTCAGCTGACTTACAATTTGTTGCAGTTCTTCTGGTGTTACAGAAAATTTATCCATAAGTGTAGCACTTATTTCTTCAATACCAACTGCCACTTCTTTGTAAGCATTGTACATATCTGCGTTTGTAACCAGGGATACAAGACTTTCTTCGCCACTTACATAAACTGCCAGTTCTTTCAGCTTATCCGTCTGAAGCAAGTCCACAATACTGATTGCAAGCACTTCCATCGCTTCCTTCAGTTCTTCTTCTGTCACATCAAAACTTTCCATAATTTTCTGCATCAGTTCTGTTTCTATTTCTACCAATGCTTCCTGCAAATCTTCCGGCATATTTTCTGCAACTTCTGTTGAGTTTTCTGTTATTTCCAACAAGCCCTGTATGTTTTGCGGTAACAAAACCTTTAATGTCTCTTCTGAAACCGATTCTTTTGTTTCACCTGTTAAATCAATGTCACCTTCTACTTCCTGCGACTGATTTTTAACTGTTTTTTCTACCATTGGCTGTTCGCTTTTAGTCGCTTCTGTCACTTCTGCTTTTTTTACTTCTTCTGTTTCTGATGTTATATTTTTTTCTATACTTCTACTGCTCTTTGATTCTTCTGTCGTGGATACACTAGCTTTCATGTATTCTTCAAAGTCTGCGCCTGTTTTACCAGAAGATGCTGCTGTAGAAGCAAGCCCCTGCATAAGTGAATTCTGCTGCGTCTGAATCGTATCCTGCATCAATGATACCACTGCATTCATGTCTGTTCCTACCATGTTTCTCCTCCTTTCCCATTTATTTCATAGTTTATTTATGTAAAATTCTATGGCTCCATTACTTTTGTAATTCTTGCCGCTACTTCCGGGTCCATGGCTCCTAGAATCTTACCTCGCTGTGTAGCATCAATATTTTCAAGAATTGATGCTGCTAATTGCAGGTCATCTGTCATTGCTTCAAAAATGCCTGCTGCCTGCGCAGGTTTCATTTCCCCATATGCTTTTGCATATTCTTCAACCTGTGCATCATAAGTTTCTTGCTGTACTACCTGTTTATACAATTCTGCTGCCTGTTCAGGCTCGATTAATTCATAATACTGCTGATAATTTGCAATATCCGGTGCATTATCACTAAATACCACATCTTCATAAAACTGTGTTTTTGTTTTTTCAAACTGCACCTGATTCTGCTCAAATTTCTTCAAACGCTCAATTTCTGCACTTAATTCCTGTACCACTTCATCATCTGCTGAATTAGCAGTTTTGCTTTCTTCTAATTCATTTTCTAAGCGTTTTATTTCTGCAACGGCTTCTGCTAATGTAGCATAACCATACTGACCATCTGTTTCTTCTGTGCTTTCTTCCACTTCCGGAAGTATCATATTAATCACCGGTACATCTTTTAACACCGGATACAATACAGTGGAACCAAAATGTCCCACATCCCACTTGATTAGTATTGCAAACACCGCCAACCATATAATAACGATTGCTATGGTTACCACTACCGTGGACATCCCACCACCTCGTTCATCTAACTCATACTCACTGTTAAGGGCAGTATCTATTTGTTTATCTTTTTTCTTTTTTTTGCCTTTTTTAGTTTCTTCCAATTCTGCTGAATTTTCTAATTCTTCTGCCATTTCCTATTCACCTGCCACCTTACTAAAATTATAACTTACTAACTCATCTATTACTTTGCCTTCTGCTGCATTTTCCTCTTTCACAAATTCATCAAAGGCATATTCTTTCAACTTTTCATGGGTTTTTCTTTCCTGCATAACCTCTTGCAATCGTTGTCTTGCCGCCTCAAGGTTTCTTTCTGCCACATCTATGGCAATAATCTGCTGTTTTATGGCATCTTTTGTTTGTTCTATGCCTTGCAAACAAAAATTCAATTCCCGGATATCTAATACTCCGCTTAAAATGCGTTTATATTCCGCCTCATAAGCCGCTTTCTTTAATTGCAGCCTTTCAAGCTTTGCTTTTTCTTCATCCACCTTTGCCATAGCATTGGCAAACACCGTTTTCGCCTGATTTTCCAGTTTGAATTTTATTTCCAATATATTCTGCATTTTATATGTGAACTTTGCCATTCCCCATCACCCTATTCTGCAAAAATAGAATCTAATTGCATTAAAATTTCCTCAAAATTATATTTATCGTCCACATCCTGACACAAAAATTCGTTTACTGCATCGATTTTACTTACCGCATAATCAATATTCTTATTAGAACCTTCTTTGTAAGCTCCAATATTAATCAAATCTTCCGCTTCGTTATATGTAGACAAAGTATTTTTAAGCTTTCCAGCCATCTGTTTATGTTCTTTTGTAGCAATCTGGCTCATAACACGGGATATACTTTGCAGTACATCAATAGCCGGATAGTGATTTTTATGTGCCAGTTTTCTGGACAACATAATATGTCCATCCAAGATACTTCTTGCGGTATCTGTAATCGGTTCATTAAAATCATCACCATCTACAAGAACTGTATACAGCCCCGTAATAGAACCTTTTTCAGCCGTTCCGGCTCTTTCTAACAATTTCGGCATTTCTGAATATACACTGGGCGGATAACCTCTGGTAACCGGCGGTTCACCGGATGCCAAACCAATTTCTCGCTGTGCCATGGAAAAACGAGTTAAGGAGTCCATCATAAGCAAGACATCTTTCCCTTGAGCCCTAAAGTACTCTGCGATCGCTGTAGCCGTCTTCGCAGCCTTATTTCGAATAAGAGCCGGTTTATCAGAAGTTGCCACTACTACTACGGAACGTTTCATTCCCTCTTCCCCTAAATCTCGTTCTATAAATTCTCTTACTTCTCTGCCTCGTTCTCCAATCAGTGCTATTACATTAATATCTGCCTTTGTATTTCTTGCAAACATACCAAGCAACGTACTCTTACCAACACCACTACCTGCAAAGATGCCAATTCGCTGACCTTTTCCAACGGTAATCAAACCATCCACCGCCTTCACTCCCAACGGAAGCACATCTTTGATAATTTCTCTTTGCATCGGGTCCGGTGGCATCGCTTCAATCGGATAATGAATATTGGATGCTATTTCTTCGCCATCCAAGGTTCTCCCCAAGCCATCCAAGGTTTTCCCAAGCAAATGCTCCCCTACCGGAACTGCCAGAGGATGTCCAAGGTTTTCAACCACGCATCCAATCCCTACACCTTCCACATTGTCATAAGGCATCAACAGAACTCTGTTATCACGAAAGCCTACTACTTCTGCCATAATCGCATGTTCGTCTTCATCGCCGGATATAATCATACACAAATCATTCAACTTTGCATCCGGACCAACTGATTCAATTGTTAATCCTACAATTTTAACTACTTTTCCCAGTTTTTTAAAATACGTCTTTTCTTTTAATATATCGTATTTTTTCAAATTGATCATAACAACTGTTTCTCACTTTCCTCATTTTCGCCTATGGTGTATAGGACAAGGTCTTAATAGACTTAATCAGTTTTTCCATCTGTACATCCAGACTGCAGTCATATACACCACCGTCTGTTTCTACCATACACTGATTTTTTACCAGTGTAGGATCTTCTGCCACTTCCACAGAAACTGCATTCGGAACCATTGCTAATAATCTGTCATGGTTAGCCTTTACTACAGCCACATCCTCATGAGATACATGCACAATAAATTCCTTACTGTTATTGATTTTCCCGAGAGCCCCCGAAAGAATATGCATTATCATTGCTCTGGACGTTGAAAACTGTACACGAAATACATATTCCATTAAATCTGCAACTTTCTCTACCACCAATGGTTCTAATTCTTCCAGTTTCGCATTGTAATCTTGCATAAGTGCTTCTTCTTTCTGCTGCACTTCCTGTTTCATAGTTTCAACTTCATTCATACCTTCGCTATATCCAGCCTCATAGCCTTTTTTTCTTGCCATCTCGTAAGCTTCATTACGAATCATTTCCGCTTCTGTTTTGGCTTCTTCCAAAAGTCTTTCTACTTCTTTTTGGGCTTCTTCATATAACTCATCTGCCGAAAGTTGTGGTTCTTCTTCTGGTTCTTCTTCCATAATAATTTCCAGTTCATCCGCATTCAACCCTTCAACAAAACCATTCTCCCCTTCTCCCGGGGCTACCGGTTCAAATTCTCTCACCGGAACGAATGTCGTTTCTTCTGAAAGCTTTTCTAACTTTGATGCGACCAAATCATTATAATCTATTACTCTTGAATCTTGTTTGTGGACAATATATCCACCTTTCAATAAATTAGACAATGATTTCGTCACCTCCACCTCTGGAAATAACGATTTCAGCAGAATCTTCCAGTTTTCTTATAATATTAACAATTTTCTGCTGTGCTTCTTCTACATCTTTCAAACGTACAGGTCCCATGAATTCCATGTCTTCCTGTATCATTGCCGCAAGACGTTTGGACATATTTCTAAAGATAACACCCTGCACTTCTTCATTGGCACCTTTAAGAGCAGTAGCCAGGTCGTTATTATCCACATCTCTAAGTACACGCTGAATCGCTCTGTCATCCAAGGACATAATATCTTCGAATACGAACATCTTACGTCTGATTTCATCCGCAAGTTCCGGTTCGTCAATTTCAAGCGTTTCCATAATATGTTTTTCAGTTCCTCTATCAACAGTGTTCAAAATGTCAACAATGGCATCTACACCACCGATAATTGTGTAGTCTTGATTTACCAAAGAAGATAACTTTCTTTCCAATACTCTTTCCACTTCCTTAATAACATCCGGAGATGTTCTATCCATTACCGCGATACGCTTTGCAACATCCGCCTGTTTTTCCGGTGGCAGGGAGGCCACAATAGAAGCCGCCTGTCCCGAAGGAAGATACGCAAGAATAAGTGCAATGGTCTGTGGATGTTCATCCTGAATAAAGTTTAACAGCTGACTGGCATCTGTCTTTCTCACAAATTCGAAAGGACGTACCTGTAAGGAAGCTGTAAGCTTATTAATAACATCCACAGCTTTTTCTGAACCAAGCGCTTTTTCCAGCAAGTCTTTTGCGTATGTAATACCGCCTTCTGCAATATATTGCTGTGCAAGACACACTTCATAAAACTCATTTATAACGTCTTCTTTCACCTTCGGCGAAACACTTCTGGTATTCGCAATCTCCAGTGTCAGTGATTCTATTTCATCTTCTTTTAGATGTTTAAATACCGATGCTGATTTTTCCGGTCCAAGAGCAATTAAAAGTATTGCCGCTTTCTGAAGACCATTGATTCCTGTATCCTTTGCCATACTTTATCACTCCCAATCTTCGTTTAGCCAGTTTCTCAACAGCTGTGCAACTGCATCTGGCTTTTCGTCCACAAATTTTTCGATCATCTTTCTCGCTTCTGATCTATCATCAAAGTCAATTTCTTCCAGATTTTCTCTAGTATCCTGTAACAGCTGGTCTACAGACAATTCCGGTTCCAATTCTGTAATTTCCACTGGTCTTGTACTTCTGTACACCACAAAGCCTAACAATCCAAGAATGAGGACTACAATAATAATATTCAGATAATCCATCACGCTCTTCGCGGAAGCATCCTTTTCAACAAACATCGGAACATCATATGCCACAATTGAAATATTGCTTTCTGCAATTCCCGTAGCCTTGGACACCAATGTATAGAAGGAATTATCCACTTCTGTTGCTATCGGCTGATTATTTTCCTGCTGATATTGTTCAAAACTAATTCCATCCAGCAGTCCCTGACTTTCCAAATCTTCTTCTTTATAAATAATATGTTTTGTAAGAACCAGAGAGATGGTCGATTCATCATACTTAATCGCTCCCGGTGTCTGTGTTGTATTTGTAACTTTCTGATTCGGTGAATAGTCTGTGGAAGTATCCGTCACTGTAGAAGAACTTCCTTCGTTATCCTGAATCACATAGGTTTCGTCATCGTTAGAATCTGTTCCCGGAATTCCTGCCGTTCCGTTAGTTGTTTCTGATTCATAATTATCCTGATGTGTAATCATTCCTTCTGTTCTTCCATCCGGAGCCCAGAATTCTTGTTGTGTCTCACTACTTTCATTAAAATCCATGATAATGTTCGGCGACACCTGAACATTGTCATACATCTTTGTACTAAGCACTGCCTGCTGTACATCTGCTTTCATCAGATTCTCCGCCTGTGCTTTCACAGACAACTGAGTACTTGCATTGCCTGTAACCGTAGCAGCATCTGCCCCAGAAAATATCATATCGCCATTCGCATCCATAATGGTAATTTCTTCTGTAGAATCATTCCCTACAGCAGTCTGCAAAAACCTCGCCATAATTCCCGCTGTTTCAGCATCCACCTCACCATTAGTTTCCAGCATTACACTGACTGATGTGTCCTGTTTCTTCGAAAGAATTGTTCCATCATCTTCCGGCACATACATTTTTACTTTGGCGCTTTTTACAACATCCATGCTTTCCAACACTTCGGCAATTTCACCTTCATTGTAAAGCTTATATTTTTTCTGTTTATCACTTTCTGTGGTACTAAACCCACCACCTAAAGCATCATCAATACTATATCCAGCAGCAGGAATATTATTAGATCCAAGTATCAGTGCCGCATCAGTAGCTCTGCTCTTTTCCACCTGCACTGTCAGATTATCCGATTTAATCTGATATTCTATCCCTTCTGCTTCCAGTAGCTCTTTTACCTGCGATGTTTCGCTTGTACTTTCAAATGTACCCAAATCCACATATGTTGTGCGGCTGAACACAGCCCAAAGAATTGCCATTGTTACAATCACTACCGCCACAACGCTAATTATAATCGTCTTTTGTTTTGTATCATATTTATTCCAAAAATCCAGTATAAGTTTCTGAATCTCTCTTACTTTCTCACCCATTGGTTGTCTCCTAGTCTACAATTACTCTATCTGCACGTTTCCTTTTACATCTGCATATTAATTATTTCTTTATACGCCTCCAACACTTTATCGCGTACTGCAATTGTATAAGTCAATGCCGAACTGGCTTTGTTCTGCGCTATAGTAAGATCATGTGCATTTTCTGTAAGTCCCATCGCCCACTTCATTTCTTCTGTATTTGCATTATTCTCCAGTTCACTTGTTTCATTCAGCATATTCACCGCCGCCTGATAAATCTGTGAAAAACCGCTTTCTGTTGTCTCCTGCACATTCGTTGTTGACTTTAACGCTTCCTGCATATAAGCAGAGCCAACGCTATATAATGATGAAATATCCACCTCTCATTACCTCCTCTTAATTATTTACCCATACTCAATCCCTTAGTAATCATCGATTTACTCGCCTCAAACGCTGTTGTGTTCGCTTCATAAGAACGCGTTGCATCAATCAGGTTTGTCATTTCTGTTATAATATTTACATTGGGATAAGTAACATAACCATCTTCATCCGCATCCGGATGCGAAGGATCATAAGAACGAACCATTTCCGTTTCGTAATCTTCGGAAACTCTTGTTACTTTTACGCCAGATCCCACTGCATCTGCGCTAGTTCTCGCAAGCACATTGCTAAAAGGCGTGGTTTCCTTTTCCGCAAAAGTTACAACACGTCTTCTGTATGGCGTTCCATCTTCAGTTCTTGTTGTTGTGGCATTCGCAATATTCTGCATGATAATATCAGATCTAAATCTCTGTGATGTCATACCAGACGCACTGATATCAAAAGAATTAAAAATAGACATATTCACTTTCCTCCCCTAAATTATTTCATAACTGATTTTAATCTTTCAAATTCCGCTGTCATACTGTCAATCAGACCGTTATATTTTTCTGTATTAGCCGCTAATTCTACATTTTCATTATCCGGATCCACATTATTACCATCAATTCGGTAGGAATATCCAACAGCATCCGTATACGTTCCAACATCCAACTGACGCAGGTTCTGGTTGATTCTTTTTACTTTTGCTGAACCGGTTTTATATTTCGATTGGTACGCCCCCATCTCACGAATCAAGGCACTCTCAAAATCTACATCCTGTCTTTTGTAATTTGGCGTATCTGAATTTGCAAGATTGTTTGCAATCGCTTGTTGTCTTAAAGAACTTGCGTCTGCTGCTTTGTCTAATATATTAATATAATTAAACGCACTTGAACTAATCATTATACCGCATCCTTCCTCATCATTTTATTTCTCATTACTCCTCATTCAACTATTTAACATTATATCGGATTTTCCAAGATGGTACAAGACATTTTTTTGCATTTTTACCTAAAATACGTGTTTTTTTTTGCATTTTCCTCCATTTTTACTCCAATTCGGTACTTTGTTCCCAAAACCCATTTTTCTTTTTGTTTATTTTCGACATTCCTTGTAATATTTTCTTAACACTTTTGCATTGTTTTCGACAATTTTATTATTCTTTTTGTAAAAGTTTTATTTTTTCCACAGCAAATTATCTCCGCAAAAACACTAATGTACAAACACTTCAATGCCATTCTCGATTATTAAAGTCAAAAAAGAGCAACCAAGTTGCTCTTTTTATCCATTCATTTTCTATTTCTTTTCACTTTTAATTCTAGCAATTTCGTCAAAGACCACGTCATTCACTACTTTAATGTAGGTTCCTTTCATGCCGGAAGATCTGGATTCAATAACACCGGCACTTTCAAATTTTCGAAGCGCATTTACAATAACAGAACGGGTAATTCCTACTCTGTCAGCGATTTTGCTAGCCACAAGAATGCCCTCATTACCATTGAGTTCTTCAAAAATATGTGTAATGGCTTCAAATTCCGAAAATGATAAGGTTCCGATGGCAGAACGTACAATCTGTACTTTTCTTGTTTCTTCAGCATTTTCCTCATTAACCGAACGCATCATTTCAAGCCCCACTACTGTAGTAGCATACTCGCTTAAAATAATATCATCAATCTCATACTGTTTATCACATTTGTAAATAAACAATGTTCCCAATCTTTCGCCGGCAATATCGATTGGTGTAATGATTGCCTGATATTTTCTCACATCATCCGCTTCAAATCCAAGTGTCTGCAAATTCACATTCTCTTTTGTAGAAAGCACTCCCAACAGTCGTTCGTTCAGCATAGCATCAATAAAACCGCCAACTTCGTCTTTTATCAACTCTTTTATTTCATCTACGCCTGCGCATTCGCCAATTCCGAGCACTTTTCCTTTTTTACTAATCACCAAAATGTTGGAATCTAATATACTAGTCAACACACTGCAAATATCGTTGAATACGACCTTGTGAGAACTGTTGTTATGCAACAATTTATTGATTTTCCTTGTTTTATCTAATAATTGTACACTCATCCCTTATGCCTCCTGACTTCCATCGTCAAAATTAATCCACCTTGTTAAGCATGCCAATTTTGGCACAATCACATACTCTATTCGTATTTTATCACGATTTTCTCGAAAAATCAATCAATTTCATTCTTAATTTCTATCAATTTTATTAATTTTCAGAATTTTCTAATTCTTTCTTCATAATTACATATCCACACTGTTCATCAGAACATACAAGACGACTTCCTTTTTCCACCATATACTTTCCACATTTATCACATTTATGAGCACTTGGTTTTTGCCATGACATAAATTCACAGTTTGGATTATCCTCGCATCCATAATATTTTCTACCCTTTTTCGTTTTTCGGATAACTACTTCCTTTTGACAGAATGGACAAGATACACCTATTTTTTCCAAATAAGGTTTTGTATTACGGCAATCCGGGAAACCTGGACATGCGAGGAATTTTCCATGAGGTCCATACTTAACCACCATATTCTTACCACATTCCTCACAAATTACATCTGTCACTTCATCTTCAATCTTAACTTTTTCCAATTCCCGTTCTGCTGTTTCCACTGCTTCTGCCAAATCCGGATAGAAGTTACGGATAACTGTTTTGAAGTTTACACTACCTTCTTCCACTTTATCCAATAACATTTCCACGTTGGCAGTAAAGCTCAAGTCTACAATACTCGGAAACGCTTCTTTCATAATAGCATTTACCACTTCGCCAATTTCCGTTACATATAGATTTTTATTTTCTTTTGCAACATATCTTCTGGCAATGATCGTAGTAATGGTAGGCGCATACGTACTTGGACGACCAACGCCCAACTCTTCCAAGGTTTTAACAAGCGCTGCTTCTGTATAATGGGCCGGCGGCTGTGTAAAATGCTGTTTTGCCTCCTGGTCTTTATATTCCAGCACTTTCCCTTTTTCCAGTAATTCCACTGGAATATTGCTACTTTCTTTTTCCTGTTCATCCGTTGCATATACAGACATAAAACCGTCAAAAGAAAGTTTGGAGCCGGAAGCAGTAAACCGATAGCCATTAGCTTCAATTTTCACACTGACCGTATCATAAACCGCTTCTGACATCTGACTTGCCACAAATCGTTTCCAAATCAGCTGATACAGGCGGAACTGATCTCTTGACAAAGACTCTTTAATCATCACCGGACTTCTAGCAATATCTGTAGGGCGAATTGCTTCGTGGGCATCCTGAATTTTCTTATTACCTTTCAGTGCCTTAATTGTTTCGGAAATATATTCCTGCCCATACTGGGTACCAATATATTCTCTTGCGCTTTCTTCTGCTTCTTCTGAAATTCTGGTAGAATCCGTACGCAGATAGGTAATAATACCCACTGTACCCGCTCCGGCAATTTCAATTCCTTCATATAACTGCTGTGCAAGTCGCATGGTTTTCTGTGTTGAAAAATTCAGCACTTTTGCAGCTTCCTGCTGTAATGTACTGGTTGTAAATGGTCTTGGAGAGTTTTTAATTCTCTGTCCCTTTTTCACTTCTTCCACGGTATACACTGCATCTTCTAACTCTGCGAGAATTTCGTCCAGCTGTTCCTTGGATGAAATATTAATCTTTCTGTCTTTTCCATAAAACTTTGCCTTAATATTCTTTTTGCTACCTGGTATGTGAAAATCTTCTTCCAAAGTCCAGTATTCTTCCGGAATAAAAGAATTGATTTCTTCTTCCCTATCGCAAATAATTCGCAATGCCACAGACTGTACTCTTCCGGCACTCAGTCCTCTTTTTACCTTCACCCAAAGCAACGGACTGATTTTATATCCCACCATTCTATCCAGCATTCGTCTTGCCTGCTGTGCATCTACAAGACCCATGTCTATTTCTCTTGCATGTTTGATAGATTCTTTCACTGCATTTTTAGTAATTTCATTAAAACTGATACGATACAGTTTCTTTTCATCTGTCTTTAATGCATGAGCCAGATGCCAGGAAATAGCTTCTCCCTCACGGTCAGGGTCAGTTGCAAGATATACTTTTTCTGCTTTTTTTGCTTTTTTTCTAAGGTCTGCCAGAATGTCCCCTTTTCCTCTAATTGTAATATACTTTGGTTCATAATCATTTTCAATATCAATCCCCAGCTGGCTTTTAGGCAAGTCTCTTACATGCCCATTGGATGCTGCAACTTCATAATTGCTGCCCAAAAACTTTTTTATTGTCTTTACTTTTGCCGGTGATTCCACGATTACCAAATACTTCGCCATATGCTCCTCCTCTGGTAACTATCACTGCTTACGCACATAATATCCCGTTGTTACCTGTTCTATTTTATCCTCTATCTCCAAATCAAATAATAGACGATTTATTTTTTCCATATCATTTTCACCTAATTCTTTTCCAATAGCAGTAATCGTCTTAGGTACAAAATCCAGTACAGCATACACCAAATTTGCGTCACTTTCAAGAGGATTTTTTACATTTTTGCGTTTTTTTATATTTTTTTTACGTGGAAAACCCAAATCTTCCATCATTTCTTCCAGGCTATTTACGGGGTAAGCCCCTTGCGAAATCAAGTAGTTACACCCTTCACTAAGACAGTCTGTAATTCTGCCCGGAACTGCCATAACATCTTTCCCTTGTTCTAATGCATAAGAAACTGTAATCGATGTTCCACTGCGTTTTTTCGCCTCCACTACAATAATCACATCTGCCAGCCCACTGATAATTCTGTTTCTCCTCGGAAAATTTCTCCCTATTGCTGGCACGCCGATTCTATATTCCGAAAGAATCCCTCCGTTTTCCGGCAGTTTTCTGTATAAATTATAGTTTTCTCTTGGATAACATATATCTACACCGCATCCAAGAACTCCAAAACTCTTTCCTCCAGCTTCTATGGCCGCCATTTGGGCATATCCATCAACTCCTCTTGCCATTCCACTGATTAATTCCACCCCTTGTTCCGCAAGCGCTTTTCCTATTTCCTGTGCTACAAATTTTCCATAACAACTACATTCCCTAGCCCCTATCACCGCCACCGTCTTTTCTTTCCCCAAAGGAAGTTCTCCCTTTACAAACAAACCGCCCGGCATCTCCTTCATATTCCTTAATTTTTCCGGATATTCTATGTCTTTACAGCATATGAAGCGCACTCCCATTTTCTGCATATTTTCGTATTCCTGTTTCAGTTTGAAAGTGTTTCTACTATTATATATGCGTTCTGTTACCCAGGGATTAGGAGCGATTGCTTCTATAATTCTTTCCATAGGACTTTCATAAATCTCTTTTGTACTTTGTAACCGTGCAAGCAGTGTTTCTCTTTGCTCATATCTTAATCCTTCCAATGAATAGAACCAGTAATCATAAATTTTTTCTTCCATATAATATTACTCCAACATATAATTTCTCCGATAGGAAATCGCTTCTTTCAAATGCTTTTCCCGAATCTGTTTTTCCTCGTCTAAATCTGCAATTGTCCTTGCCACCTTCAACATTCTATGGTACCCCCTTGCAGACAATTTCATTTTATGAAAGATTTTCTCCATCAACTGTTTTTCTTTTCTATCCAATGTACAGAATTCATACACTCCCTCAGCATCCAATTCTGAATTAAACTGATAAGGCCGCCCCCGATATCTCTCTTTTTGAATTTCTCCAGCAGCTATCACTCTGTTTCGCATTCTTTCACTCTCATTTTCTGTCTTTGGACCTTCTCCACTGATTTCCTCATATCCCAAGCCTTCTACTTCTACATACAAATCAATTCTATCCAATAATGGCTTGGATAATTTCCCCTGATATTGATTAATTTCCGCCACCGTGCATCTACAACGATTTCTATCCGGATAAAATCCACATTTGCAAGGGTTCATAGCAGCTACTACCATCAACTCTGCCGGAAATTCATAGTTTCCGCCCACTCTGGATATATGTATTACTTTATCCTCCAAGGGTTGTCGCAATATTTCCAAGGTTTCCCTCTTAAATTCCGGCAATTCATCCAAAAACAGCACCCCACGATGAGCCAGGCTAATCATTCCAGGCTTTGGAATCTTCCCACCACCCGCAAGGGCATAAGGGGAACTGGTGTGATGGGGCTGCAAAAATGGTCTGGTAGCCAACAGTGGCGTATCTTTTGGCAATACACCTGCAATACTGTGTATTTTAGTGATAGAAAAGCTTTCTTCCATAGTCAAAGGCGGTAAAATATCCGGTAATCTTTTTGCAAGCATGGATTTCCCTGTTCCCGGCGGTCCAATTAACAATATATTATGTCTTCCTGCTGCCGCAATTTCCATAGCACGTTTCCCTCTTTTTTGTCCCCTAATATCAGAATAATCGTATTCGTATCTCTTACTCTGGCTAAACACGTCTGCCATATCTATCCGCTCTGGCTTCATCCTTTCCTTCTGTTTTAAAAACGCTAACATTTCCGTAATATGCCCCACACCGATTACCTTAATCCCTTCTACCACAGCACCTTCTTTTGCATTTTCTCTTGGAAACACACAATATTCCATCCCCTGTTCTCTGGCGTGAAGAGTCATTGCTAACACTCCACAAATCCCATTCACTTCCCCATTAAGACTCAACTCACCTGCCATAAACACACCTTGCAGATTGTTCGCTTCAATTTCTCCCAGCGATGCCAGCACCGCTGCCGCAATGGGCAGGTCAAAAGCCGTTCCTGACTTTCGCATATCTGCCGGTGACAAATTCACGGTGATTCTTTTTGCCGGAATCTGAACACCTGTATTTCGTATGGCATTTTTTACCCTTTCTGCCGCTTCCTTTACTTCACTTCCCAAAAAGCCTACCATAGAAAAAGTCGGCATCCCCATGCTAACATCCGCTTCTACATGGACATCTCTACACTCCATGCCGTTCATTGCTCCCGATAAAATTGTACTAAACAAAATACCTCCTATCTTTCAGTTTCTTCTCTCTAGGAATTCTTGGCGAACTGCCATTTCAAATTTCAGAATAAAAAACATACCGAACTTATCTTCGGTATGTTAATTATAACGCATATAGAACCACATTGCAATCTAAAATTCCAAAATATGGTTTCCTATGCAATAAGATTTACTAAATACAAACGTTCTTTTACTTTCTTCAAAATATACGGTAATCTTATCGCCGTCGCATTTCTGCACGATGCCATGTTTGTATTTTTTGTGACAAACTTTCGCACCCTCTTTTAATTTTTCCACATCATATAACATTTCATTTACAAATCTGGACACACTTAATTCCTTGTTATATCTTTCTGCTGTGGAATAAATCGCCAACCGCTTCTTCGCCCGTGTCATCGCCACATAAAACATTCTTCGTTCTTCTTCAATATCTGCATCTGTCACAGATTTCTTGTGAGGAACAATCGTTTCATTTGCATCAATAATATACACACTTTCGTATTCCAATCCTTTGGAACTGTGCATAGTGGTAAAAGTCACTGCATTGGAAATATTCTTGGATTTTGCCACCTGCTTCTTCATTTCTTCTGTGTAATTGCGGATATGTTCAAACCAAGATTCATAATCTTTAAAATCCTTTGCACCTTCTGCCATTTCATCAAGTATATCAGTTAGTTCCGTCAAACTCATTCTGCGATATTCGCTGTACTCTTTCAAGTAGTCACCATACCCTACTGCGTTTTGAATGTACCGAATGGCCGCATAAGGTGCCATGTTCTTCAACATCGCCAAGTCGTATTGAAGCTTTTCCAACCGTTCCACCATCCAGGATTTATCCTGATAATAGGATTTTAGCTTATCAAAATCTACCACTTCTGCTTCCAGAGAATCCCTGCTAATATATCTTTTAGGACGATTCATCACCTGCAAAAAGTCGCTTCGAAGTACTTCTCCCGTTGCCATTTTAATATAAGTAAATATATTTTTAGCAATCCAGTGATTGTAAAGATTCGGTACTTCATCCCGCATTCGAAAAGGAATATTATATTCCACCATCTTTTGCGCCAAAAGTCTTGGCTGGGTATTGGTGCGAAACAACACAGCTATTTCTTCCAAAGCTCTACCCTGCTGTTTTTCCTGAAGAATGTCTGCTATGACCGCTTCTACTTCTTGTTTTTGAGTTTTAAAATGTTTAACTTTGATTTTTTCTCCATCCTCGTGAATGGTTTTTATATTTTTTTCAAAACGTTTCGTATTATTTTTGATCACTAACCCCGCTGCCTCCACAATATTTCTAGTGGAACGATAGTTATAGTCCAACACAACCCGTTCTGCATTTTTATAATCCTGTTCAAACCCAAGCATAATCTCAGGTTTTGCACCGCGAAACCGATAAATACTCTGGTCATCATCTCCTACAATAAACAAATTATTTTCCGGTTCTGCAAGAATCCGGATATTGTCGTACTGAACTTTATTAATATCCTGAAATTCATCAATTAAGATATATGTATATCGTGCCTGCCAAAATTTTCGCACATCCTCTCTTTGCCGAAGCAAATCATTACACATAATTAACATATCATCAAAGTCAATCAGTCTTGCGTGTTTTAATTTCGCATCATACCCCAGATAGATTTTCCGAAAAATATCCGCCGGACAATTTACAGAATAATAATTTCCAAGTTCAATCTTCTCGCTTTTTACCTTGCTGATTTCTGACGTCAATTCACCGATATAATCATTCTCATCTTCCACTTCCATTTCATATCGGTGAATCAATTCCCGCAAAAAATCAATTCTCTGCTCATCTCTTAATATATTTTCTGCCCGCAGTCCATAAGCGTATTTTAAAATGGTAAAATACACCGCATGAAATGTCCCAAAAGTTACATTGGGACGTTGTCCCTCCATCATACGAAAGAAACGTTCTTTCATTTCCAATGCCGCCGCTTTGGTAAAAGTGATAACCAGAATACGCTCCGGCTGAATTCCACATTCTTCAATTAAATATTTTGTTCTGGAGGTAATTGTAAGAGTTTTACCAGAGCCGGGGCCTGCCAAGACTAGCATAGGCCCCTCTTTGTGTGTAATTGCTCTGTATTGAGATTCGTTTACATTCATAACTATCCTTCTAATTTTGCAATAGCCGCCTGAATACGTGCAATGGATTCTTCTTTTCCGAGAATTTCCATCAGTTCCGTAGCACCACCCGGTGTCATCTGTTTTCCTGAAACAGCAGTACGTACCGGCCACATTACATATCCATTCTTATACTCATGCTCTGCCGCAAAATCTACTAACATCTGATATAATGCATCATTGCTGTAATCTTCCTGTTTTTCCAATACCGGAAGAATTTCCTTTAACACCTGTAAAGAAGATTCTTCATTGGTTTTCATTTTCTTATGACAGTACATAGATGCATCGTATTCCGGCACTGCTTCAAAGAAATCAATATGTTCTTTAATATCAGGGAACACTTCAATTCTTGTTTTTACCATTGACGCAATCTTCTTAAAGTCAAGTTCTTTGCTGATTACTTCTTTGATATATGGAAGAGCCATTTCATAGAACTTATCAAAATCCATAGCTTTCATATATTCACCATTTAACCACTTTAATTTTACCACGTCAAACACTGCCGGTGACTTACTCATATGTTTGTAATCAAAGGCTTTCACCAATTCTTCCAAACTAAATACTTCTGTATTATCTTCCGGACACCATCCAAGTAATGCAACAAAGTTCACTACTGCTTCTGTCAAAAATCCCTGTTCAATCAAATCTTCATAGGAAGAATGCCCACTTCTCTTACTTAATTTCTTATGTTCTTCGTTGGTAATCAACGGACAGTGCACATATACAGGAACTTCCCAGCCGAAAGCTTCGTACAAACGGTTGTATTTTGGAGAAGAAGATAAATATTCATTTCCTCTGACTACATGAGTAATTCCCATTAAATGGTCATCTACTACATTGGCAAAATTATAGGTAGGATATCCGTCTGATTTAATCAGAACCATATCGTCCAACTCGGAATTATCCACTGTAATATCGCCATAAATTTCATCATGAAACGTTGTAGTTCCTTCTGTAGGGTTATTCTGACGAATTACATATGGAATCCCCTGTTTTAATTTTTCTTCCACTTCTTCTTTGGAAAGGTGCAAACAATGTTTATCATATGTGGTAATCTCTTTTCCTGCCACTTCGCTCTTTAAGCTTTCTAATCTTTCTTTATCACAGAAGCAGTAATAAGCTTCTCCTTTTTCCACCAATTCTTTGGCATATTTAAGATAAATACCAGCTTCCTGTCTTTCACTCTGTACATATGGTCCTACGCCACCATCTTTGTCCGGCCCTTCATCATGAATCAGACCTGTCTTTTCCAGAGTTCTGTAAATAATTTCTACCGCTCCTTCTACAAAACGTTCCTGATCTGTATCTTCTATTCTAAGAAGGAAATCTCCTCCTTCATGTTTCGCAATCAAATACGCATACAATGCTGTTCTCAAATTTCCCACATGCATACGTCCAGTTGGACTCGGCGCAAATCTTGTTCTTACTTTTTTACTCATTTTTCTTCCTCGTTTCGTTCTAATATTCGTAGCAACAGAAAACTCACCAAAGGCGCTTCCTATTTAGTTTGCCAGTTTCATCAATTCATCTGTTAATTCTGCCAACAATGCTTCTGCTTCTTCTAAGGTAGAACCTTTCACACCCATGTAGAATTTGATTTTAGGTTCTGTACCGGATGGACGGGCGCAGCACCATGCATCCTGATCCAGTTCATAATACATAACATTGGATTTTGGCAGATTTGTACTTGTCTTTTCTCCGGTAGTCATGTCTAACCGTTCATCACTGTTATAATCTCTCACTGCCTTTACGTTAAAACGGCCAAAATTCTTTGGTGGATTCTTTCTTAAATTCTCCATCATTGCCTGAATCTGAGCAGCTCCATCAATACCCTTTAAAGTAATGGTAGAAAGCCCTTCGCGGTAATATCCGTATTTTTCATACATTTCAAGCATTTCATCCCACAAAGTTTTTCCATGCTTTTTACAATATGCAGCCACTTCGCAAAGCATCATCACTGCCACGCAGGCATCTTTATCTCTTGCATAAGTTCCTGCCAGACAGCCATAACTCTCTTCCAACCCAAAAACATATTCATATGTTTTCTGTTCTTCAAACAGACGAATCTGTTCACCAATATATTTGAATCCTGTTAAAACTTCAATGAGCTTTACCTGATAATCTTCAGCAATGGCATCTGCCATATTGGTAGTAACAATAGTTTTTACCAATGCACCATTCTTTGGAAGATTTCCCGCCACTTTACGCTCTCTTAAAATATATTCTCCAATCAGCATTCCGGACATATTTCCGGTAAAGCTTACATACTCTCCGGTTTTACTGTCCTTACAGTACACACCAAGACGGTCAGCATCCGGATCTGTTGCCAATACAATATCGGCATCCTTTTCTTTTGCAAGTTTTAATGCCAGTTCAAAAGCTTTGGCATCTTCCGGATTTGGATAAGCCACCGTTGGGAAATTACCATCCGGCAGTTCCTGTTCTTTTACCACATATACATTTTCAAAGCCCAATTCTTTCAGTACACGACGTACCGGCAGATTTCCGGTTCCATGAAGTGGTGTATACACGATTTTAATGTCTTTTGACATTTCACGGATCATTTCCGGATGAATACTCTGCTTCTTTAATTCTTCCATATATTTGTCATCAATTTCATCTGGAATCACATGATACAAGCCTTCTGACACTGCCTTGTCCATTTCCATGGTATACACATCACTGTAGCTGGTTACTTTTGCCACCTCAGCTAAAATATTCTTATCATGTGGCGGTGTAATCTGGGCTCCATCCTCCCAGTACACTTTATAGCCATTGTATTCTCTTGGATTATGGCTTGCCGTAACAACAATTCCGGCAATACATTTCAATTCTCTCACCGCAAAAGAAAGCTCTGGTGTAGGACGCAAACTTTCAAACACATAGGCCTTAATTCCATTGGCATTCAAGCAAAGAGCTGCTTCTCTTGCAAATTCCGGTGACATTCTTCTGGAATCATATGCAATAGCAACACCTTTTTCCTGACCTTTACATGCAATAATGTAATTTGCAAGTCCCTGTGTCGCTTTTCTCACTGTGTAAATATTCATACGGTTGGTTCCTGCACCAATCACACCTCGCAGACCGCCTGTACCAAATTCTAACTCTTTGTAAAATCTATCTTCTATTTCTTTTTCATTTCCACTTATTGCTTTTAATTCCAGTTTTGTAGCTTCATCAAAGTAGGTATCACTCAGCCACTCTTCATATATTTCACGATAACCCATATGGCCATTCTCCTTTTCATAAAATTCTTTCATTCACACAATATCTTTATTTTCCCACATCTTGTCTGCATTTGCAATAGTTCTTTTCGGAAAAACAGCAAATCCCCTACCATCACTTTTCTGCTGTAAAAGCATAAGCATGGTAGGGGACCTATTCCCTGTGATTAAATTAATTTAATAAACTTACTACACATACCGGTGTACGATAATATGCATTAGAGATACGGATACCCGTTCTCTCAGTACTTGCATGAATAACCTGTCCTCCACCAATATACATAGCTACATGGTTAATACCAGAACCATTACCATAGAAGAACAAATCTCCCGGTCTTGCGTTTGCCGGATCAATTCTTGTACCACAGTTTGCCTGGGCACGAGAAGAATGTGGCAGTGAAATGCCATATTTTGCATACAGACTCATAACAAATCCGGAACAGTCAGCACCATTTGTAAGGCTGGTACCACCCCATACATACGGATTTCCCAAGAACTGTTTTGCATACTGTACAATAGATACTCTGGCATCAGAAATTCCTTCGCCATACTGTAATTCTGTAATAGTCACCGCTGTTTCTAATTCTTCTGAAATTTCCACATATTCTGAAGAAATATATCCTTCATCGGAGTCGAATGTTACTTTTACCCATTCGCCCATATCTTCCAAAACTTCTAACTTTTCACCTAACGGAATCAAATCCACAGTAGAACTGTCCATACTTGGGCCGGTTCTTACTCGTAAACTCTGTGTATTGGTAACTGTAGCCATCATAGTGATAGCTTCTGTTGCTACCTGTTTTGCTTCTTCACCTGTATAAAGATACTCAGACTTTACATATCCTTCCACTTTACCAGACTTAATTTTTGTCCATTCGCCTTCTACGCCAAGAATCTCACAGCCTGCGTTTTTGTTCATCTTACCGATTAACTTTCCGTCTTCTCCTGCGGATTCGCGTACATTCAAATAATTGTCTACATGTGCAATACCTAAATTTGTATATCCAGCAATAGTTGTATCTGCAGCTTCTGCTGTTGTTACTTCCTCTGCTGTTTCAACACTTACTTCAGTGCTTCTGTCACTTCCTAAAACTGTTGCACTTCCCACGCTAATTGCGATTTCTGTCTGCGCTGCTTCTACTGTCAGCACATTCGGTGCAAGCAATGCCTGATTAATTAATACCGCTGTACCAAGCATACAAATCCCAGTTGTAACTTTCTTCATTGTATTCTTCATCAGAACCTCCTGAATATGTTCTCACTTGTCTATTACTACTTGTTACGCAAATGTTAACTTCCCATTAACACTTGTCCATTGTATCAGCTTGCACAGAATTTGTCAAGGTTGATTTGTTCACCTTCCCTTTTAAGGCTGTAGAAATTTACTATTTATTTTGTAATTTTTTCACTTTCGTTCCCTGTTTCACGTCATATACTTTAGTAATTTCTTATAATACATATTTAACTTTTAGTACTATAGTCACAATATTTTTTTGCCCTTTTTCGTCACTTAGCACAAATTACCTTTTTTTTCTATAATTTCCATGTGTTTTTCCATTTTTTCCACCCCTAGAATCACCCGATACAAAGCTTTGTATCCTTCTATTATCTGCTCTGTATCCGGCATATTTTCTGTATTTGAAAAAAACATAAGCTGATAGCAGGCGTCATATACCCTTGCACAAACCGGATACATCTGCAGCCCCACTTTTTCATAGAAATGTATTCTTCGCTTTCGCAGTACTCTTTCCTGTTCATTTACCGCCTCTTCCACATCTTCCACTTCAAAAATAACTCCTGTGGTATTTGGGTACAATTCCCACAAATGTGCCAAAAAATATTGTCCATATCCCTTACCACGCCAGTCATTACTAACCGCAAAATAATCCATCAGCAAATGTTTTTTGCTCACGTCCATTGCCACAAAAGCGTATGCAAGCAAAACGCCTTCTTCCCACATGCCAAACATGTCATACAAACCGGCTTCTGTAAACTGCTCTATTTTCTCCCAGGGCTTCACTTCGCAGGCTGGGAAATCTTCCACCAGTCTTTCACAATAAACCTTTTTTCCCTCTTCTATGCTTAATTTCACAATTCTTCTTTCCATACAGTCATTCCTCTACTTTGTCATAAATCCATACATTAAATTCTTCCAGCCTCCCGGTCGCGTCGCAGCATTTCCCGGATTCCTTCTTTTCTGCTAATTCCAGGTTTCCAACCCAGTTGTTCCAACCCACTGATATCCGCAACAGAGCATGCCGGCTCGTTATCATTTCGTGGTCTTTTTCCAAATTCCAAAGAAATATTGCTTTCTGAAACCTCTTTCATCATAATCACGAAATCCTTTAAAGCAATCGGTTCTCCCATGCCTACCTGAAATTGCTGAAAGCCCTCCAGTTCTCTGTGGTGCTCCAACACACACATGTAGGCATCCACTACATTGTCTGTATATATGTAATCTCTTAATTGCATTCCATCTGACAAATCTATGGACGGCTCTCCTGAGATGAATTTTTGTTCCAGCATCAGAATAAATTTCCCCTCATCATCATCCTCTCCAAAAATATGTTCTAAATCCATGGTAATGAAGCATAGGTTCCCACGGACAGCAAAGGCCTCTCCCCAGCGTACAAACTGGTATTTTGACAACGTATAATCTGCCATATAAATAGGCTTGTCAATTTTTCCTTCCGGTTCAATCTGCTTAAAAGCAAAGGTTCCCGTATTAATAAAATGGCTGCACTGGTACTGTTCTGCCAAAGATAGCAGCTGAATACCAAACAGCAGATTGGTTTCTGCCACCTGTGCTGTCTCTTTTCCGCTTCTTCCATAAGCCGCTGCACAGTGAATAATCACTTCAGGATGCTCTTTCTCAAAAATCGACTCTAAGGTAACTTTATCTATATCATACAAACTGCACTGTTCCAAACAATCTTTAATTCTTTTGGTGTCAGAAGTACTTCTTTTCAAAACTGCCACCTGTTCTTTTTGCTGAACCAGTCTTTTTAATATTTTACTTCCCAGAAAACCCGTGGCTCCCGTTAATAATATTCTCATATCTTTCCCTTTCTTTTCCTACCTTTTTCCTATCCACAGACCTCTCTAGAATAACAGAATATACACAAAAAAACAACTTTACAATAAACTGCTTTTGTGATATTCTTATAGAGGATTGTTTAAATGCAGTCCTTATAAATTTTTTGGAGGTATCAGCATGAACAAGGGTACAGTAAAGTGGTTCAATAATCAGAAAGGATATGGATTTATTTCTGACGAAGCTGGAAATGATGTATTCGTACATTATTCAGGCTTAAACATGGAAGGATTCAAATCTTTAGAAGAAGGCCAGGCAGTAGAATTCGAAATCGTTGATGGCGCTAAAGGACCACAGGCTACAAACGTAACTAAGCTTTAATCATTATTTATCAATGTACCTTTTTCTATAATATAAATTTCATCAGATTTGACCGATTTTTATTAGGAATAAAGAATTACATTTATAAACAACGGGTTAACGAAAAAGTGCGGGAAACCGCACTTTTTTGTTGTCTTTTTTCTATTATTTTATTTCTCGAAGCACCGCTTTCACATATTCCCATACTCTTTTAGTTGAAGATATACTTAAACGCTCTTTCGGTGTGTGAATGTCCATAATATCCGGTCCTATGGAAATGCACTGTAATCCCGGCATTTTTGCGGATAAAATACCACATTCCAATCCAGCATGCACCGCTTCTACCTTTGGCTGCTTACCATACATTTTTTCATAAACATCTACCATAATTTTCTGTAATTTGGAATCCGGGTTGTATTCCCAGCCGGCATAATCTCCGCTTTCCTGATAATCGCATCCCAAAAACTCCGTCAGGTATCTGATTTTATCGCTCAATTCCCGCTTTTCGCTTTCCACAGAGCTTCGAATGGATACCTGTAACTGTACAGAATCCTCCAATGTTTTTACAATTCCTAAATTACAGGAAGTTTCCACCAGCCCAGGAATATCCATGCTCATTTTCTGCACACCGTTCGGAAGATTTCGCAGAATATAAATCAACATTTCTTTTTGCCCCGGATGAATCATTATGCCTTCCGTTTCTTCCAGCTTATGAACATTCACAGTCACTGCCCCATCACTGGCACGATACTCTTTGCGAATGGTTTCTTCAAACTTTTCTACAATCACTTTTAAGGTATCCTGATTTTCTTCATCCAGCCAGATTACAGCTCTTGCCGCTCTTGGAATGGCGTTATCCTTCAGACCTCCGCTGATGGCAGAAATTCCAAATCCCATCTCCTCTGAAAGTTCAAACAGCAGTCTTCCCATAAGAATATTGGCATTGCCACGTTCCTTATGGATTTCTACCCCCGAATGGCCTCCCTGTAAGCCTTCCAGCAATATTTCATAACAAACTCCTTCCACCTCTGCCGGTCGAAATGGTAGTGTTACTTCTCCTAACACACCCCCGGCACAGCTGGTGGTTAAAATACCTTCTTCTTCCGAATCAATATTCAACAGCATTCTTCCCTTTAATACAGAAGCATCCAGTGCTGTGGCTCCTAACATTCCAATTTCTTCATCTACGGTAAATACCACTTCCAATTCCGGATGCTTAATTTCTTCCGAATCCGAAGATGCCAGAATTGCCAAAGCATAAGCAAGTGCAATCCCGTCATCTCCTCCAAGAGTTGTATGGTCTGCAAAAATATAATCATCTTTTACCTGTAACTTCAATCCATCTTTCAAAAAGTTAATTTCTGCCTCAGCATCCTTTTCACAAACCATATCCATATGTCCCTGCAAAATCACTGTAGGAGCATTCTCGTACCCTGCTGATGCCTGTTTATAAATAATTACATTTCCACATTCCTCCTGAATGTATTTCAATTGATGCTCCTTCGCAAAATTCACCAGATAATCGCTGATTAATTCTGTGTGGGATGAGCCATGAGGAATTGCGCATATCTCCTCAAAATAGCGAAATACTTCTTTTGGTTCCATGTCTAATACTGCCATAAATACCTCCTAATCCATGTAAGATAACACCTTTTCAAACTCCAATATACCCCCAAATAAATCCAAGGCACTTCCTATGGTGATATCCAATTTATTTTTTCCTAGTTTCTTTAATATCTCAATATCGTCATAACTTCCAATCCCACCTGCATAAGTAACCGGAAGTTTTCCATAATTCCCCAACATTTCTGCCAATTCTTTTTCTACGCCGGATGATTTTCCTTCCACATCCACTGCATGAATAAGAAATTCATCACAATACTGCTGAAAACGTTCCAGAGTATTCACATTCAACACTTCAGCCGTAAATTTCTGCCAACGGTCAGTAACCACATAATACGCTCCATCTTTTTTTCGGCAGCTCAAATCTAAAACTACTCGTTCTTTTCCCACAGCTTTTACCAGTTTGTCTAAGTTATCCCAGTTTACTTTACCATCCTTAAATACAAAGGAGGTAACTATTACGTGACTTGCTCCATTTTCTATGTATTCCATGGCATTTTCATTGGTAATACCACCACCAATCTGCATTCCGCCCGGATAAGCCCGCAATGCTTCCAATGCCTGATTTTTTGTAGCTTCATAGTACTCTGAGGAGGGAGGATTTAATAAAATAATATGCCCACCCCGAATTCCACGTTTTTTATAACACTCTGCATAAAACGCAGCGCTTTGTTCTGATACAAAATTTTCTTGGGCCTGATTTCCCTGATCTAACAGACTTCCGCCCACAATCTGCTTTACCTTTCCGTTATGAATATCTATACATGGTCTAAATTTCATTCTAATCTCCTATGTACAGCAAACCGACAAGTCGATTTGCCTGTATTATTCTACTACATTATTATCTTGCTTTGTTATTGTCGTTGGTTGTATTTGTCTTGTTGTTGTTTGTATTGTTGTCTGTGGTATTGTCATTGATGTTATTATTGTCATTGTTATTTGTATCATCACCTGTGACACCATCAATCACATCTTCTGCAGCATCTCCGACACCATCGATTACATCTTCTCCTGCGTTTTCTACACCGTTAATAATATTATCGCTGTTGTTCTGCTCGTCTGCATTCGCCCCATTATTTTCTCCGGCAGCAGTTCCATTCCCACCAACATTATCATCGACTGTTCCGTTGTTATCCATGACGCCAGTGTCATTTACCGCTCCATTGTCATCAACAGTTGTAGTTGGTGTTGCTGTGTTGTTCCCAGTAGTTGTGTTGGTATCATTCTTGTTATTACCACAGGCTGTCATAGCACACATACTAAGAACAAGCAATGTTCCTGCACACATTTTTTTCAACTTCATCATAATATAAAACACTCCTTTTTCTAATCTATTAAGAGCCCTGCTCTTTGTCTTAATATTTCCCGAAAAGAAGTGTTTTATACTTAATTCATTTTAATTTTTAACTTTCTGCATCAATGACGTCTGCCATATCATACATCCCGGCCGGTTTTCCACTTAAGAATTTTGCCGCCTGAACAGCTCCCTTTGCAAATACTGCCTTGGAGTATGCTGTATGCTTAAATTCGATAACTTCATCAATTCCCGCAAAAATCACTTCGTGCTCCCCTACAATGGTGCCGCCCCTTACAGCACTTAAGCCGATTTCTTTCTTTTCTCTTTTTTTGCGTTCTTGACTTCTGTCATAGTTATATGCATATTCATTATTTAAAGTTTCATTGATGGAATCTGCCAAGGCTAATGCTGTTCCGCTTGGCGCATCCACTTTCTGATTATGATGTTTTTCCACGATTTCAATGTCATAGCCTGCCGGCGCCAGAATTCCGGTTACCTCTTTTAATAATTTTAAAAGCATATTGATACCCAGTGACATGTTGGCAGATTTTAAAACTGCTGTCTTTTTTGCCGCTTCCGGAACTCTGTTTAACTGTTCTTCGGAAAGTCCGGTAGTACATAAAACTACCGGAAGTTTCTTTTCTTCACAATAGTCTAACAAAGCCTCTACTGCCGGTGCTGCTGCAAAGTCAATAACAACATCTGCTTCTACATCACATTCACTGATACTTTTAAACACAGGATAATCATTTTTAATGTGGTCAGACACATCGATTCCTGCTACAATTTCTGCGTTTTCGTCTTCTTTTACAATTCCGCTGATTACCTGGCCCATTTTGCCGTTACAGCCATGCATAATTATTTTAACCATTTTATCCTCCATCACACAAAAGGTATCTTATTTTACTTTAATTCCAAAATCGTTCATTGCTTTCTTTAAGTTTTCTTTGTGAGCATCTTCCATTTCAGTCAATGGCATACGAAGTGGACCTGCTTCCATTCCCATCATATTTACTGCTGCCTTTACAGGAATTGGATTTACTTCACAGAATAACTGGTCTATTAATGGAACTGCCTTTAATTGTAATTCTCTGCTTCCCTGCACATCTCCATTCATGAATTTTTCAACAATATCATGTGTTTCCTTTGGTGCCACATTGGATAATACAGAAATTACGCCAAATCCGCCTAAGGAAAGTAATGGTACGATCTGTTCATCATTTCCGGAATATAAATCAATACAACCGTCTGCAAGCTGCATTAATTTTGCAACCTGTGAAATATTTCCGGTAGCTTCTTTGATTGCCACAATGTTTTCCACATTTTTAGCGAGAGCTACTGCTGTTTCCGGTAAAATGTTGCATCCAGTTCTGGATGGTACATTGTACATGATAATTGGAATTTTTACAGAATTTGCCACTGCTGTATAGTGTGCAATTAAGCCTTTTTGAGTCGCTTTGTTATAATATGGTGTTACCACTAATAATCCATCTGCACCATATTTTTCTGCTTCCTTTGACAAATAAATTGCTGTTTCTGTACAGTTAGAACCTGTTCCTGCCACTACCGGAATTCTTCCTGCCACCTTATCAATAGTATATTTTATACATTCTAAGTGTTCTTCATGCGTTAATGTGGAAGCTTCTCCTGTAGTACCACAAATAATAATTGCATCTGTTTTGTTTTCAATCTGAAATTCAATCAGTTCCCCTAATTTTTCAAAATTCACGGAACCATCCTCATGAAAAGGTGTAATAATCGCTACACCTGCACCTTTAAAAATTGCCATGTTCATTCCTCCTTAATATTAAAATAGGAACCGACAAGCCTGCCGATTCCTATAGAATTACCTATTCTTCTATTCATCGATAGCGCACCATCTTTTTTTAAGATGACAGTCATACAGTTCTTAACTGCATGCCCAAGACAAATTCCGCAGAAAATTCATCTTTCGGCACGGTTTCCTTTCCATTGCCCTCTTATGTTCCTGCAACATCAGACAATGTACTTTTAAACAATGCAACCTCTATCTTCACTATTCAATTGTTTTCATAAAGCTTTACTACATTGAATATAGCATTATTACTTCTTCTTGTCAACCTGCTTATTTCATTGTTTCTACTTTTGAAACACTGTCCGCAATCTCCATAAGTTCATCATTGATAAAACGTCCCGTAAAAATAAGTTCCATATCTTCACTTTTATGTTCCACTATTTCACGGATATCTTCCATAGTAATAATTTTATTATCCAAAAGCCCTAATAGTTCATCCAGAATCAGTACTTCACATCCTCCGGTCTGAACTACCTTCCTTGCAAAATTAATCCCATTTCTTATATTCATGACTTCTTCTGATTGCTGTGTCTGGGTCAGTTGATCATAAAACTCATCTGATTTTTCAAAACGAAACAATTTTATTTCCGGCTCTAACCGTTTAATAAAATTAAGTTCTTCTTCGTTTCGTCCCTTCAAAAACTGAATGATAGTGACTGTCTTCCCCTGGCTGGCAGCACGTATTGCCTGCCCAATGGCTGCTGTGGTCTTGCCACGTCCATCACCACAATAAATCTGTATCAGTCCTGTTTTCATAACACACCTCTTTTAGTATTACTCATATCTATAAAAATATTACCATAATTGAGGCGGTTAATCAATCCTTTATTCCAGATATTCTAATTTGCTCACAGAAACTTCATATGCAACGCGCTTCTCCATCTCGTCTTCACTGATTTTCTTCACATATTCCCTACTCTGGATTCTTCCCCAGATTTGAATATGTCCGCCCACAGTAAAATCTGCTGCAAATCTTGCATTTCTTCCCCAGCAGATACATGGAATATAATCCGATTTTCCATATGGTCTGTTTACTGCTACCAGTAAATCCGCTATTTCTCTGCCAAGAGGTGTTTTTCTGTAAACAGGAGGTTTACATATGTACCCATCCAGAAAAATCTGATTTGTTTTGGTTCCTTCTCCTGCTTCTTCCACAAATTCGATTTCTCTTACAAATACGGAAAGTACCAGACGATTTTTCTTTTCTTCATGTCTGTTGTAAGAGCGGAATTGCCCGATAACACATACATTCTGTCCTTCATAACTTTCCTTCACATTAATCAGGCGGTCCGAAATCATAAGTGGGATAATATCTGAAGAGTCACTTAAACGTTTCACTTTTAAATCCACCATATAGAATCCTTCACCAAAAATCTCATGGCTGAATGTGAAATCACTTGCGATTTCACCCATCATAGTTACCTGATTGTTTTCAATTACCTTATCTGTCATAATTTTTTTCTCCCTTCTTCTAACAGTAATCTTTGCATAAATATATCTATTCCATTATTTATGATTTTATACCAAATATCAAAGAAAATCGTGCGACTTTTCTCGACAGTGCCCGTTTCTTTGTCAAAAAATCTCCCATTTAGATTAGAAATCATATCATACATTTCTGAATAATTTTGATTAAAATTCCTAAAATATTCTTAATTTAATTTGGGTTTTCAAGTAAAATGGCGAATTTGTACAATTTTGCTTGTAATATGCCCAAAATATGATAAACTGATTAATGGCTGTTTTTTCTAGGAAAAAATTCGACATAAGAACTATTAATATAGAAGAAACACATTGTGCTATACATTTGTATTCAAAGAAAGAAGGACTTAAAACTATGAAAATGAAACGTGATGACATTCGTAATATTGCCATTATCGCCCATGTAGACCACGGTAAAACTACTCTGGTAGATGAACTTTTAAAACAAAGTGGTGTTTTCCGTTCCAATCAGGACGTTGCAGAACGTGTCATGGACTCCAACGACATTGAACGTGAAAGAGGTATCACAATACTTGCCAAAAACACTGCTGTCTTCTATAAAGATACAAAAATAAATATTATTGACACTCCTGGACATGCTGACTTCGGTGGTGAAGTAGAACGTGTTCTTAAGATGGTAAACGGTGTTGTTCTGGTGGTAGATGCTTTCGAAGGTGCCATGCCTCAGACAAAATTCGTGTTAAAGAAAGCTTTGGAAATGGAACTTCCGGTTATCGTTTGTATCAACAAAATTGACCGTCCGGAAGCTCGTCCTGACGAAGTAATCGATGAAATCCTGGAATTATTTATGGATTTGGATGCTTCTGACGAACAGTTAGATTGTCCTTTCATCTATGCATCTGCAAAAAATGGTTATGCTATGAGAGAATTGGATGACGAACCAAAGGATATGCATCCTTTATTCGAAACTATTATCGACTACATTCCAGCTCCAGAGGGTGACCCGGATGCCAGCACACAGGTATTAATCAGTACCATTGACTACAACGAATACGTTGGCCGTATTGGTGTAGGTAAAATAGATAACGGTTCTTTAAAGGTAAATCAGGATGCTGTTTTAGTAAATGCTCATGACGAAAGCCTATGCAAAAAAGTAAAAATCAGCAAACTTTATGAATTTGACGGTTTAAAGAAGGTGGAAGTAAACGAAGCCCGCATCGGTGCTATTGTTGCGATTTCCGGTATTGCTGACATTCACATCGGTGATACTATCTGTGCCACAGATAATCCGGTTGCTATTCCTTTCCAGAAGATTTCAGAGCCTACCATTGCTATGACTTTCATTGTAAATGACAGCCCATTGGCAGGTAAGGAAGGTAAGTTTGTAACTTCCAGACATCTTCGTGACCGTCTGTTCCGCGAATTGAATACAGATGTCAGCTTACGTGTAGAAGAAACCGATTCTGCGGAAAGCTTCAAGGTATCCGGTCGTGGAGAGCTTCACTTATCTGTTTTAATTGAAAATATGCGTCGTGAAGGCTTTGAATTTGCAGTAAGTAAAGCGGAGGTTCTTTATAAAAATGATGAAAACGGTAAATTATTAGAGCCGATGGAACTTGCTTATATCGATGTTCCGGATGAATTCTCCGGTGCTGTTATCGAAAAATTAAGCCAGCGTAAGGGTGAACTCCGCAACATGGGTGCATCCAATGGCGGTTATACAAGATTAGAATTCTCTATTCCTTCTCGTGGTTTGATTGGTTATCGTGGAGAATTTATGACAGATACTAAGGGTAACGGTATCATCAATACTATTTTTGACGGCTATGGTCCATATAAGGGCGATATCCAGTATAGAAAGCAAGGCTCTCTAATTGCTTTCGAAGCAGGTGAAGCTATCACTTACGGATTATACAACGCTCAGGAACGTGGTACTTTATTTATCGGACCTGGCGAAAAGGTATATGCAGGTATGGTTATTGGACAGAATGGTAAGGCGGAAGACATCGAGTTAAATGTCTGCAAAAAGAAACAGCTTACAAACACACGTTCTTCCAGTGCCGACGAGGCTTTACGTCTGACACCGCCTAGAGTTTTAAGTCTGGAACAGGCTTTAGATTTTATTGATACAGATGAACTTTTAGAGGTTACTCCGGAAAATCTTCGTATTCGTAAGAAGATTCTGGATCCTACTATGAGAAAGAGAGCTTCTAGAAACTAAATATATTTGATATATTCAAAAAGGAACTGACGTTTCCCACTTAGTGGGACGTCAGTTCCTTTTCTATATTTTTATTTTGTACATTCCAGCCGCTTCCACAGCCTTCTTCCACTGTCCATACAGTTTTTTTCTTTCTTCTTCCGTCATTTTGGGGCGGAATACCATTTCTAATACATCCAAACTTGCCAGTTCCTTTTCATCTTTCCAGAAGCCCACTGCCAACCCGGCAAGGAAAGCTGCTCCCAGAGAGGTTGCTTCCACACTGGAGGCACGTTCTACATGTGCATTTAATATATCACTCTGGAATTGCAGCAGAAGGTTGTTTTCTGCTGCTCCGCCGTCTACCCTTAAATATTTTACGTTCATTCCGGTGTCACGGCTCATTGCATCGATTACGTCCTTTGTCTGATATGCAATGGCTTCCAATGCTGCTCTCACCACATTGGCTTTCTTGGTTCCTCTGGTAATACCTACCAAAGTACATTTCATAGCATCATCCCAGTAAGGGGCTCCCATACCGGAAAATGCCGGAACCATGTATACCCCCCCGTTATCTTCCACTGTTTCTGCCAGGGTTTCACTTTCTTTTGCCGATTCTATCAGTTCCATTTCATCCCGAAGCCACTGAATGGCACTTCCGGCAGAGAACACACTTCCTTCTAAAGCATACTCTATTTTTCCATTGATTCCCCAGGCTATGGTGCTTAGAAGGCCGTGTTTTGACCGGATTGGTTCCTGACCGGTATTCATCAACATGAAACAGCCGGTACCATAAGTGTTCTTAACATTTCCTTTCTCGAAACATTTTTGTCCAAACAAGGCTGCCTGCTGATCACCGGCAATTCCTGCCACCGGTATTTCCAGACCAAAGAAATGAAATGGCGCTGTGCAACCGTAGACTTCTGATGAATTCTTTACTGTTGGAAGCATTTTTCTTGGCACCTGAAATAAGTCCAGCAGTTCCTGATCCCATTTCAGTTCATGTATGTTATAAAGCATGGTCCTGGAGGCATTGGAGTAATCTGTTACGTGGGCATGCTCTCCTGTCATACGATACACCAGCCAGGAATCCATGGTTCCAAACACCAGCTCGCCTTTTTCAGCCCGGTCTCTTGCTCCTTCTACATGATCCAGAATCCATTTGATTTTGCTGGCAGAGAAGTAAGGATTTAACACCAGACCTGTTTTTTCCTGAATCATTTGTTCGTAGCCTGCTTCTTTTAACTCATGACAAATTTCTGCACTCTGGGCAGACTGCCAGACAATGGCATTGTATATTGGGATTCCTGTGTATTTATCCCACACTACTGTAGTTTCCCGCTGGTTTGTGATTCCAATAGCTGCTATACTTTCCGGTGCAATGTCATTACTGGTTACCAAATCCATCACCACATACATCACACTAATCCAGATTTCATTGGCATCCTGCTCTACCCAGCCCGGTTTTGGATAATATTGCCTGAATTCTTTCTGGGAAAATGCTTTCATTTTTCCACACTTGTCATATAAAACGGCTCTGGTACTTGTAGTCCCCTGGTCAATCGCAAGTATATATTTCTCCATATTATCCTCATCCTCTCTTTTGTTTATTTCTTTATTTAAATTCGTTCATTACTTCCTGAAATTCATCTAACAATCCTTCAAATACTTTTAATGCATCTTCCACAGGCTTTGTTGTTGTCATATCCACGTTGCACAATTTTAACAAATCAATTGGATACATGGAACTTCCGCTCTTTAAAAATTTAAAATATCCTTCTTTTACTTCGTTATTACCAGCAAGAATTGCCTTGCTGATGGCGATTGCCGCCGAAAAGCCGGTAGCATACTGATACACATAAAAAGCATTGTAAAAATGGGGGATTCTTGCCCATTCCATGGCAATTTCCTCATCCACATGAATGTTTTCGCCAAAATACTTTTTATTTAAATTATAATAGATTTCACACAAACCGTCCGGTGTTAATGCTTCTGAATTTTCCACCATTTCATGGGTCATTTTTTCAAACTCTGCGAACATGGTCTGACGGAACAACGTTCCACGGAACTGTTCCAGAAAATGATTTATCAAATACGCTTTTTCTTTGGCACTTTTGGCATGGTCAATCAGGTAATGAATTAACAGGGATTCATTTACCGTAGATGCCACTTCTGCCACAAAAATTTTATATCCTGCATAGATATAATCTTGATTTGCATCCGAATAGAAGGAATGAAGGGCATGCCCCATTTCGTGAGCCAAAGTAAACACATGGTTTAAGGTTCCATTATAATTCATCAGCACATATGGATGGGTTCCATAAGCTCCCCAGGAATAGGCACCACTTCGTTTGCCTACGTTCTCATAAATATCTATCCACCGGTTTTCGAAGCCCTCCTTTAAAATGGTAATATATTCGCCACCTAAAGGTTCCAGTCCTTTTGTCACTATTTTCTTGGCTTCCTCAAAATCCTTTTTCATATCGATATCATCTACCATTGGCGCATATAAATCATACATATGCAACTGCTTTATTCCCAAAGCTTCACTACGGATATCTATATAACGATACATTGCCGGAAGATGGTTGTGAACGCTGTTAATTAAATTGTCATAAACAGACAATGGAATGTTGCTTCCCTCCAGCGCCATTTCTCTGGCAGAATTGTATTTTCTCGCCTTTGCCTGAAAAACATCAGCTTTCACGCTTGCCTGATATACTGCAGCCAGCGTATTTTTATTTTTCTCATAGACTCCATAAAGATTTTTAAATGCCTGTTCCCGGATGGTACGGTTAGTGTTTTCTAACAAAGCAATATACGTTCCGTGAGTCAATGGCAATAATTCGCCCTTTACCCCCTTCACCTCCGGAAATCTTATGTCAGCATTGTTAAACATGGAAAAGATATCACTTGGTCCCTCCATTACTTCTCCTGCCATCGCCATCAGTTCTTCCATCTCTTTAGTAAGGATATGAGCTCGCTGCCTTCTGGTTTCTTCAAAATAATGTCTGTATGGCTTTAAATTTGCATTTTCCATCATGGTTTCATAAGTATCTTCCGGGATAGCCAAAAACTCAGGTTCAAAAAAGGAAACTGCCTCTCCAGTGGCAACTAACATTCCCTGCGCTTTTGCCGCCAGCCCCTGATACGTTCCATTTCCTGTATTTTCGTGCAATTTCTGACTGGCATACACATAAACTTTTTCTGCAAGTTTTTGCATTTCTTCATATTTTTCCATAAATTTATACAATACGCCTGCACTTTCGGAAAGCCTGCCCTGAAAGGATTTTATTTTTTCTGCCATTTTCAATACTTTATTGTAATCCTTTTCCCAAGCTTCATCGTTTCTATACAAATCTTCTATTGCCCATTTATATTCACTGCTTACGTCTTCTCGTTGTCTCACAATCTGTTCTGCCATGTTTCTTCCTCTTTTCTTACTATTTTACTCTAAAATAATAATACACTTTCTTATCTAAGTATACCATTATTTTAAAATAAACATTCGTTTAAAAGTTGTGTCTGCCCAAAAGGCAGACACGAAACATTAATTTTTATTAGTCTTTCTTCTCTTGTTGTTTTTTACTAATACTACAACGACAACTGCACATACTACAACGGCTGCCACGATTCCTATAATTACTGTTACACTACCCATGTAACCTGCTCCGCCTGCTTCTTTCATTAAAACAACTGCGGAAATAGGACTTACGGTAACAGTTCCTTTTACAGAAGATATTATTTCTGTTCTGGCAGCTTCGCCGTCCACATACACATCCCATTCACCTTCCGGTAACTGCAATGTTACATCTTCTTTATTGGCATTAAATGCGACAAATATACTTTCTGCACTTTCTCCATTTGGACTGTTATCAATGGTATATGCCACTACATTTGCCTGAGCCACATCCTGAAATGTAATATTGTTCTGCACTTCTTCTGTGGTTGTCATACGAAAGGCCGGATGTGCTTTTCGCAGGTCAATTAATCCTTTGTAATAATCATACACTTCCATTGTATTTTCTTTGTTATCCCACTTAATGGAATTTACACTGTCAGGCAGATTGTAACTGTTTTCTGAAAAGGTTCCATCTTCCTGCACTTTACTTCGCATCATTTCTTCTCCCGCCTGTAAAAACGGAATTCCCTGAGAAGTAAATACAATGGCACTGGATAACTTATTCATTTTTATTCTGTCTTCTTCGCTGTCATCACTATTAGATGTTGCTAACTTATCCCACAGTGTTAAATTGTCATGGCAGGACACATAGTTTATGGTCTGTTCCGGAGAACCTGCCCACCAGCCATTGCTCTTTTCATATGAATCATAATCAATTTGTGCGTTTTCTGTGGCACCTACCACGCTATATTTGATGGCTTCTTCCATATTTTCTCCGCCATTGACAAAACCTTTATCCAACCCATCAAATACATTTCCTTTGATACCATCTCTGATATCATCACTAAAAGCTCCTACTCCTTCTATTAAATAAGTATTTGCTTTCACAGCACGTTCTGTTTCCGGAAGTGTTGAATCTCCACCAGTCCAGCCTTCTCCATATATTATAATAGAAGGATCAATTTCATCCAAAGCTGCTCTGATTTCTTTCATGGTTTCCATGTCATGGATTCCCATTAAATCAAATCTGAATCCATCCACATGATATTCTTTTACCCAGTACACTACAGAGTCTATCATAAATTTTCTCATCATAGAACGCTCGGATGCTGTTTCATTTCCGCATCCGGATGCGTCGGAATACAACTCGCCATTCATGCGGTAGTAATAATCCGGTACGATTTTCTGAAAGTTGGAGTCGTCTGCGCTAAAGTTATGATTGTAAACTACATCCATAATTACCCCGATTCCATTTTCATGCAGTGTCTGTACCATTTTTTTATATTCTTCCACACGAACTGCACCGTTGTTTGGATCGGTAGAATAAGAGCCTTCCGGCACATTATAGTTCTTTGGATCATAGCCCCAATTAAACTGTCCACTGTTCAAATTACTTTCATCTACAGTTGCATAATCATAGGATGGCATAAGTTGTACGTGAGTAACACCAAGCTCTTTCATATGGTCCAAACCTGTGGAAAGCTCTCCACTGTTTGTGGTTCCCACCTCTGTCAATCCTAAGAATTTCCCAGTATTTTCAATACCGGAAGATGCATCAGATGACAAATCTCTCACATGTAATTCATAAATTACCGCATCTGTCATATTGATAAGTTCCGGCTTGGTATCTTCCTCAAATCCTTCCGGATCAGTAGCGTCCAAGTCAATAATCATACCGCGGTTTCCATTGACTCCCACTGCTTTCGCATATGGATCTACCGCTTCTTTGGTGTTTCCATTTACAGTAACACTATACGTATAGTAAATTCCATTGGCATCTCCAGACTTTTCATACACCCAAGTTCCTTTTTCGGAGGCTGTCATGTCTGCGGATTCGATTAAACATTCCCCATCTCCTGCTTCATAAAAGTTAATTACTACCTTTTCTGCTGTTGGAGCCCACACACGGAAATTTGTTTTTTCAGGGCTGTAAAGTGCCCCTAAATCATCGCCTTCATAAGTGTATTGCTGTTCAAAAGCTTCAGATGAAAAGGCTTTTCTGATGCTTACCTGCTTTGCAATATAACCTTCGCATGACAGAGTATAAGTGTGTTCCATGGAAAGTTCTTCTTCTAGAACAATTTTGGTGGATGTAACTATTCCCGGTGCATCATTCCACAATTTCATAATGGCATATTCTTTGCCGGTTTCATCTGTTACCTTAAACTTGGCTACTGTGCTTTCATCTTTTGTATCAATTGCCTTGGATAAAGTAACATCCACTTGTTTTGTGGTTCCCTCACCAAAATCATCTGTTTCCACCATTGGATAGCTTCCCGGAGAATTTTCATTTTTCCATCCCAAAACTTCACTTGACTCATATGAGCCATCTTCTCTGAAATAATGAACATTTAACTTTAATGCATCTTCTTTATCATAGATGGCAAGTCGTTCCTTTTCCTGAGCTTCAAAGTCATAAGAGCTGTAGCCCTCCGGTGCTTCGTAAACAAATTCTTCCTTAGCAGAAGTTACCCAGATTTCTGTAGTTGCGCCGTTCATTTCCACAAAACGGTCTGTTTCCACATCTTTGGCTTCCCAATCACCTTTTTTCACAATAAATCCAATTTTTTCCGGTGTATTGGTGCTCTGGTAAACTGCAATTTTGCCAAAATCATCTTCTGCCCGGAAGGTTACCGTCTGACCGTTTGCACCGTCCTCCCAAATCCATAAGTTCCAATTGTCATAATTGCTGTCTTCCCTTCCACCATAATGCACGATTAAGGTGGTTCCTGCTGCTTTCACCTGAAAAGTTGTTTCAAACATTCCTAGGACACTGGTCATAACCATTAAGCTTAACAGCACCATGGATATCCCCTTACGAAAGACTTTCTTTTTTCTTCCCACTCTCATAGTTTCCCTCTCTTTCTTTTTTCATGGTACTTTTCTATTTTACCAAATCCCGGCAAGATTGGCAATGAGAGGAGAGGTAATTATTGTGCAAATTCCATCATTTTTTGCAATGGTATGGACGCTTTTTGTGCAATTGTTTCATCGACCTTTACAGCAGGTTCCATGATTTCTAAGGCTTTTATTACCTTTTCCACGGTAATCCGCTTCATATTAGGGCAAAATTGTCTGTGACCTACGGAATAAAACTTTTTCTCCGGATTTTTCTGGCCCAGTTCGTAAAAAATCCCCATTTCTGTACAGATAATAAATTTTTCTTGCTTGCTTTTCGTTGCATAGTCGATTATCTCGGAAGTACTTCCAATAAAATCTGCCAGTTCCAGCACATCACCGGTACATTCCGGATGTGCTAACACGTAAGCATCCGGATTTACTGCTTTGGCTACCAAAACATTTTCTTTGGTAATGCTCTTATGTACATGGCAGAAGCCATCATGAAAGATAAACTGCTTTTCCGGGACCTGCTTTGCAATATATCTTCCTAAATTGTTGTCCGGTATGAAAAATATCTGCTGATTTGGCAAATTTTTCACTACCCGCAGTGCATTGGAAGAAGTAACACATACGTCTGAATGAGCTTTGATTTCTGCTGTGGAATTCACGTAGCACACCACTGCAATGTCCGGGTGCGCCTTTCTTACTTCTTCTATCTTTTCAATCTCTACCATATGAGCCATCGGACAGTCTGCAAATTCGTCTGCCAGAATCACGTTTTTCTCAGGATTCAATAGTTTTGCACTCTCTCCCATAAAGTTAACACCACATAAAATAATTGTTTCCTGTGGCAGTGTTGTGGCAAGTTTTGCCAGGTAATAGGAATCTCCCACATAATCCGCCAGTGCCTGCACTTCACCGTCCACATAATAATGTGCCAGAATTACGGCGTTTTTCTCTTTCTTTAAAGTTTCCAGTTTTTCTAATGTATTCTCTTTCATGATTTTCTTCCTCTCCTTTTCTATTTCGAATTTTATCATATTTTTCCTATATTTTAAATAGGATATAGAAATTTTTTCCATAGATTACAGACTTTTTTGCCATAAACAAAGCGAAACCATAACCTGCCTTACCGGCAACTATGGTTTCGCTCATATATTTTTTATAAGATTTTACAATTTTCTGTTCTGCTTATTTTGCAAGAAGCATCAAGATTTCATTGCTACGGGCAATGAATTTTGTCATTTTTTCCGGTGCTAATGGCTTATTTGCAATGACTGCAAGGTCATATAACTGTTCACACATCATAGGTACGTTTTCGGAATCTTTATTTTCTACAATATATTTTACTAAATCATTGTTAGCATTTAATACCAATGTTTCTCCGGCTCCGCCAAACATGGACATATCCATGCCCTGCATGCTGTACATTCTCATCATATCCTGCATACGGCGACTGTCTTCTGACATAGTAATCATGGAAGAGATAGATGCATTCTTTAATTTTTCTACTTTCACGTCCAGATTTTCGTTGTTTAATGCCTTTTTAAAGGTTTCTGTCAGGCTTTCTGTGATTTCTTTTAATTCTTCTTCGCTGGTTTCTTCTTTTAAGTTATCTGTTAAATCAGCATCAATTCTTAAGAAGCGTACCTGCTCATTTTTGCCTTCCAACTGTTGAACAAACGGCTGGTCAATGTTATGTTCTAAGATTACTGCATCCATTCCGGATTCTTTGAACATATTAATGTACTGGCTCTGCTGCTGTCTGTCTGTTACATAGTAGATGGTCTGCTGTTCTTTGTTTTCCGCATTTTCTGTAGCTTCTTCTGTTTCAGCATCTTCTGCCGGCTTGATTAATTCAGCCATAGTTAAGTATTTATCATCTAAATTCTTAAAGAGAATATAGTCGTTCATCTTATCGCAGAATTTATCATCTTTCAAACATCCAAATTTGATAAACGGAGAAATGTCATCCCAGTACTTTTCATAAGTTTCTTTATCTGTTTTGCACATTCCGGATAACTTATCTGCAACCTTCTTTGTAATGTAATCAGAAATTTTCTTTACAAATCCGTCGTTCTGTAAAGCACTTCTGGATACATTCAATGGTAAATCAGGGCAGTCAATCACACCTTTTAACAACATTAAGAATTCCGGAATTACTTCTTTGATGTTGTCTGCAATAAATACCTGATTGTTATATAATTTAATAGTTCCTTCAATGGATTCGTACTCTGTATTAATCTTAGGGAAGTATAAAATACCTTTTAAATTAAATGGATAATCCATATTTAAGTGAATCCAGAACAATGGCTCTTTGTAATCACGGAATACTTTGCGGTAGAATGCTTTGTATTCTTCTTCACTACATTCGTTTGGATGTTTGTTCCACAGTGGGTTGGTATCGTTGATTGCAACCGGTCTTTTGATAATTTTTAATTTTTCCTGCTTTGGTGAAATTTCAACGATTTCTTTTTCACCGTTTTCGTTTTCACGTTCTTCTGTCTTTGCTTCTTCAATGATGGTTTCTACGACAGTATCCTTTTCTGTCTTTTCTTCCGGCAAGATGGTTTCATATTCCGGTTCTGCATTTTCTTTCGCCACATAAATAGCAGTTGGCATGAAAGAACAGTATTTTTCGATTACTTCTTTTGCTCTGTATTCGTTGGCAAACTCTAAGCAGTCTTCGTTTAAGAACAAAGTAATCTGTGTACCAACTTCTGTTCTGTTTCCTTCTTCCATGTCAAATTCTGTACCGCCGTCACATTCCCAATGTACCGTCTTTGCACCTTCTTTGTAAGATAAGGAATCGATGTGTACTTCGTCAGCTACCATAAATGCAGAGTAGAATCCTAACCCGAAGTGACCAATAATCTGGTCTTCATTTGCTTTATCTTTATATTTTTCCAAGAAATCTGTTGCTCCGGAAAAAGCAATCTGGTTGATATATTCTTCTACTTCCTGCTCTGTAAGACCTAAACCATTATCAATAATTTTGATGGTCTTTTCTTCGGGATTTAAAAGTACCTGAACCTTTGGTTCGAAATCATCCGGCAAAGTATATTCACCCATCATGTCTAATTTTTTTAACTTTGTAATCGCATCACATGCGTTGGAAATTAATTCACGATAAAAAATATCATGGTCGGAATATAACCATTTCTTGATTATAGGGAAAATATTATCACTGTTAATTGACAGACTACCATGTTTTGCAGCCATTTAAATCACTCCATTCATTTCTTCTTTTATTTTTTTTATGTATCTTCACCATTTTGGTGAGGGATGCTTTAATTTTTTGACTAGAATAAAGTTTAATACGGTGGTTGGCAAAAGTCAAGAAAAAATTAGCACTCATTCTAAACGAGTGCTAATAATTTTCTAAAAACTTTATAAAATTTGGAAAATAGCTACAATTCACACACTTCTACCTTGTACTTTTGGTAGTATTCTTCCACCACATCTTCACCGCAAAATCCTACCGCTGCACCGTTGTGACGGATTTTTAAGGCGGCAAAAATTTCTGCACGTTTCAGAGCTTCCACTGCCGGATATCCTTTTAGATAATAATTGATAAACGCGGAAAATAACGCATCCCCGGCTCCGATGGTGTTCACCACTTCCCCAACTAAAGCAGCCCCCAGCCGGTACATTTTATTCTGAGCACGTTCATACATTAATGCCCCTTCTTTTCCCAGACCGATTACCATAATTTTAGCGGAATAGTTGTCTTTCATTTTTCCCAGAAATTCAGACGGTTCACAAGGTAACTGTTCGTCACTGAAAAACAGTATGTCGGCATATTTCATGAAATCCTGATTGTATTCGTCATTGATGTCACTGATTACATGCACATCACTGGCAATCAATTTTCCTGCCTCTTTTACCTGCTTTAACAGTGAACGGTTAAAATTGATATTGCACAATACCACTAAATCGCTGTCCATTACAGCAGATTCTATTTTCGAAAAATCTATGGTTTTCTCCTGAATATCTTTCAAATCGCAGTGTATCTGTCTTTTTCCCTCGTTATCATACAAGGCAACGGTAACCGGGGTTTCGCTTAGTTCTTCGTATATATACTGATTTCCTATGTTTTCGCCATCCAGTCTGGAACGTATACGTTTTCCTTCTTCATCACTGCCGATAAAGGAGGTAAGCTGTATCTCATTTTTCAAGGAAAGAAGGGCTTTTGCCACATTATAAGCCACACCGGACACATCGGATTTTATTCCGAAAAAGGGATACCCCACCGGATAATAATTGATTGGAAATTGTTCAATCTTTAATGTTGTTTCAATGTTCATCAGACCCGATACTAATATTTTCATGTTCCACCTCACCTTTCTGCCTCTGTTCAAAGGCTGTTTTCAAATACAAATTATCTCCATATATTTCTTTGCCATAGATATCTCTCAATTTAAGCAAATAGATATCATTATGAATATGCTCTGACAATATTTTCAATGTCAGTCCATTGTTGCTCATCGTTCCGCTCCACTCCGAAAGCCCCGTTCCCCTATCTGCGATTAAGGAAATTTCATTGTCCACCACAAGCATAAATCTGGATGGTATATGGGATTTATCCTGTTTTCTGTAGTGGGAATAGAATTCCACATCAGCGCCGGTCTTAATGTCGTAAAAGGAAAAGACTACCACTCTCACTTGCTTTTCTTTTAGCTTTTTGAATTCCAGGCTGAAGCATTCTAAATCAAAATCTGTGTTTATGTAGACTTCTTTTTGGGCATGTTCCAAAATACTTTTGGCTTTGAATATGGCTGTGTCAAATCCTTTCAATACGTAGTTTATATTTTCCCGCTTTAATTCCCGGTATTCTTGTAGCTGTTTTTCGGATTCTTCCATTACCTTTGTCATTTCAAAGCGCATTTTTCCTAGAATTACTGCCGGCTCTTGGGCGGTGTATAGGGCTGTATTCTCAGGAACCATCAAAACCATGCCTTTTTCCAGCATATGTTCTAGGGCGTTGTATATGGAGGTTCTTGAAATATCGATTTTTTTCGCCAGTTGGTATGCTGATAGAGGCTCGGCTCCCAGTAGTGCCATGTATATTTGTGCCTCTAGTTTTGTGAAATTTAGTTTTTCCAGGTTTTCTTGGATTTGCATGTGTGTATGCTCCTTTTTATTAGTTGTACATTTTGTTCCACTAATTGAATTGTAAATGAAAGGCGGACTTTTGGCAAGTGTAAATTTGTCTAGTCCGCCCGGTGCCAATGGTGTCTGGTTATTCTTGCAATTTTCCTTCTGTTTTTAAATGCTGTAGGAAGCCTTCTAACCCTAACATAATATCTTCGTAGGTTTTCTCAAAGTTTCCCGTATACCACGGATCCGCCACGTCACGTTTTTCGTCTGTGAAATCCAGCAGACGGTATACTTTGTTGTCTTTATCCGGACCGCAGATTCTGGCCAGATTTCTTAGGTTCATGTTATCCATGCAGATTAGGTAATCGTATTCTCCGTAATCTGATTTCTTTACCTGTACTGCACGTTTACCTTCGCAGGAAATTCCGTGTTTTTGTAGTTGTTTTCTGGTTCCTTCATGAACCGGGTTGCCTATGCCGTTCCAGATTTCTTCTGTGCTGGTGGCGGCAGATTGGATGTGGAACTGGTGGACGATGGATTGTTGGGTTACTAGGTCTTTTAGTAGAAATTCTGCCATGGGGCTGCGGCAGATGTTGCCGTGGCAAATGAATAATATTTTTATCATAATTTCAAAACTCCTTGAAAACACTCATTTTCCTTGATTTTACGCCACTTTCACGGCATTTTTTAACAGAACACTTTCTTCCGTTTCGTCGCATATCGTGGCATAAATTAGTATATTTTGTCATTCAAATTTAGTAAAATTCTTAGTAAAATGTCTCGATTTTTCCATTTTACTAAAAATCTTTTTGTCTAGGAAATTGCCTGTTCCACCTCATTTCTACACTGTGCCAACTTGGTAACTCTCTCAAGTTCCTCTTTTGCATCATCTAATCCTATATGTGTGTAAGTATTCAAAGTCACTCCTATATCTGCATGTCCCATAAGATATTGCAAAGTTTTTGGATTCATACCTGACTTTGCCATGTTACTACAATAGGTGTGCCTACACACATGAGGTGTCACTTTCGGCAATTCTTCTTTATAGATACTGTTGTATTTAATTATAATATGTTCAAAATACTTTTCCCAATGTAGAGCTACCATCGGCATATCATTCTTGTCCAAATACAAAAATCCACTATAACCATCTATCTTCGGTTCTTTCTTTGGCTTTTTCCTCTGGCTAATAATACGCTGAAAGCAATCATATACATCTTCTGTCATCGGAAGCACTCTCGTTCCATTTGTTGTTTTGGTTTCTTCAATGATATACACCATATCACTTCTACGCTGTAATTGGTGATTAATCGTTATTGTTCTTTCCTCAAAATCAAGGTCATTCATTGTCAAACCAACAAATTCCGAAATACGAAGTCCTGTCTTAAACAGAATATATATTCCATCATAATACTTACAAAAATGCTTATCGTTCCTAATGAACTCCAGCAGCATTCTCTCTTGTTTTCTGGTAATTGCTTCTCTTGTAACACTATCATTGACAACTACAGTACATAGTTGAAATTCAAACGGATTCTTGCGTATCAGGTCATCATCAACCGCCATTTGAAAAGCAGGTCTTAACACTCCACGAATGGAATGAATAGAACTATAACCTCTTCCATTTGCTTGAAGCTGTATCAGCCATCCTTTTGCATCAGATAACTTTACCTTATCAATCCTCTTGGAACCAAAAGCTTCCTTCTTTAGAATATTAACTACCGTTTTGTATCCGGCTTTTGTAGTATGCCTAACACCAGTTTTCTGTGAAATGTATTTCTGAACCAACATTAAAACTGTCAACTCTCCGCCACAAAGGACAATACCATCCTCCAAATCCCGCATAAGTTCTTTTTCCTTTTCTCTTAAAGAAACACACTTTCTTCTTCCTGCCGGAAGTGGATCTGTCGGTTCTAATTTCCAGCTGTAAATAAACTTCTGCTTTCCTCGACTGTCTGTATATACATACGCATATCTCCCGTCTGCTCTCTGGCTTTCTCCGTTTCGTAAAATGCGACCTTTCTTATCTCGTCTTTTACTCAATTTCTGCTCCTTTCTTCCGAAGAAGCCCTAGCACGATATGTTAATTGTATCATACTAGGGCTCGTTTTTCCACTTCAACGTGTTAAATTGTATAAATTATATAAATTGCTTTTATCATTCACTACAAAGATGTTGTTTCATTAAGGAATTCTTCAAATTTCTGCCTGTTAATCAAAGATTTGTTCCCTATTTGAACAGTAAAACAAAACTCTGTATCTATGTTTTCTGCAATCAACGTTCTTATCTTTTTTTCTCCAATTCCAAAATATTGAACCGCTTCATCAACAGTCAGCATATACTTCTCCCAAATCGGAACAGATAAACCTTGATATTTTCTATATGAGTTGTTTTGTGTCATATCTTCCCTTCCTTCCATATATAAGTTTTCTGCTAATCAAGACACACTTTTATAAATGCTCCTTGATTAGCAGAAAAATATCCTGCAAGTAGCTGTCAGGTTAATAGCTCACATTGGAATTGCACCATCTACATATAGACCGCATTGCGGAAGTATCATTATTAAAAGCAGCATCATCGCTATGGAATACCCCTACTCCATTTTCGACATCAGTATTGTTCGCTATTACCACGGAAATAATATCGGTAGGTAGTCATGGCGTACTTGCCGGACAGCTCAACTGCTCCACATGTCTTGCAGGACATAATATTCAGTTGTCAAGGTACACTTAGCCTAGCTCCAGTCAGTGCGTGGAAAGGGACACCTTCAACCAGCCACTAAGCTACTTTAAAAGCTAATATCTTCGTAATCAGCTTTGTTTCTAATCTGCGACGCAAGGTTTCATCAACGCAATAGTGCGGATTACCATACTCATCATAGAGTTTTCTTGTAGCCAGAGCTGCAATATAACCTTCATAATGCTTCAAAACCACATTGATTGCTTCCACATCGCCGGAAGCCGCTGCCGCAATGATATGGTAAGGCAGCAATTTTGAACATTTACTTGTTTTCGCCATTCCTGATACCCTCCATAATCTTTTTTAATGCTTGAAGTGAGCTGACCCGATGATGATGAATAGTGCTTCTGACAAGGTTCATGTGCTTGGCTATTTCCGTATCTGTCATATCCATGAAAAACGATAGTAGTATTACATTCCGCTTCTTTTCCGGCAAATACTTTAACGCTTCGCCAATCAGCTCGTCCTTGACTTCAACATCATAATCAAGAACACGAAACACCTCTGACTCCACTATGTACTCATCCGTATTTGTCATTCGACTCAACTCCTCCTGTGTTAATTCCGAGAAAGAAACCTCATGCTTCAGCCGATAACTTCTCTCCCGTTCATAATCAATCATTTCATTCTTCAGTAAGGTCTTGCAAAAGCTGTCAAACTGCTTTCTTATCCTCGACTGCTTTTCGGAAGAAGATTGCTCCATAAGAGTTCACCTCCTTCCGTACCCACTGGAACAGAGTGAAACATCTCCCTTTCACTCCGTAGCACGAATGGAAATTCCGGCTTCGTCGAAACCACGAAAACTTTTTTTAAAAAAATTTATATATAAAAAACGCCCATACAGACAATCTGCCTGTCGGACGTTCTTCATCAGAATAATATGAACTTACCTTTGTGTAATCTTTTACACTACCCGCAAGGGTGCATTTGATATTACTGTAAAACGCTATTTTTTTAACAACTCTATCGTTTTGTACCTCGTAATCTCTATTTGTCGCATGAATAATCTCCACACAATCCGCAGAGAAAATAAGACACTCAAAAAATCCCTTGCAGATTGCATTTTTTTTACAATCCACAGGGGACTCATATCATTAGTAGTCTATTACACTACTTATTTTTAACCTCTAACACTTTTCACATTTTTAAGGTATCGCGATACACTACTTACGAAGAAGTATCGGAGGTGAATAGAATGGCTAATACTACTAAAACCTTGGGTGAGCTTATGAAAGAACACCGTAACAGACTCCAGCTCACACAGGAACAGGTTGCTGAACTCATAGACTGCCACCCGCAATATTACAAAAACCTCGAAAATGGTAAAGGGAATCCAAGCATTCCACTTTTTTGTAAAATTATGCGTGCATTAAATATGTCCGCTGATTCTTACATCACACCCAATAACGACCAGAGTGATCCTGATTATCAGGAAATGATACATATCTTTAATCAATGTGATACATATCAGCGTTCCGTTCTTTTAGCAACTGGCAGGGCTCTTATCATGAATGCTCCTATTAAAAAGGATACAGAAAATATATAGTGTTTCTGTATCTAAAAAATAGTCTAATCTAATTTTTTCCTAGTCTTTTTATAGTTTTTCTATTGCCATTTATAGAATGAATTTCAAAAGCTGGCTCATATCCGCAAAGAAATGAGCCAGCTTCTTATTGCAACTTTTTAATTAACTTTTGTATGTTTTCATTCATTGGTATCAACTGCAAACCTGACATAATTTGCAATGTATCTACAATCCCTTGGCAATATGCTTCCTGCTGTTCTTCAAACGCCACCTGCTGAAGCCGCATCACATACTCTTCTATTATTTTCTGCTCCTGTGCTGAAATATTATCTAAGCACTTAACATATTGCGCCTTCGATAATTTCATTTTTTCTTTCTCTACAATGCAATTATCCAGATGTACCAATCCAGTCCTCTGCATATCTGAACATCTCAACTCCTGTAAAAAGTCTGCAACTTTTTCCCATACTTCATTACTCATCGCCATTCCTCCTACCAATATTATTCCATTTTCTACATAAAAAATAAGCAGATATTGCGTATTTCATTCCACATTATCTGCTGGTTCTATTTCCCCATTAAATTTATATCCCACTCCCCACACCGTCAGAATATACCTTGGTCTTGCTGGATTTGGTTCTATTTTTCTTCTAATTTTATTGATATATGCTGTCATATTTCTTCCGTCATATACATACTCATTGTTCCAAACCATATCATATATCTGCTCTTTACTAAACACACGTCCTCGGTTTTTAGCTAACAACATAAGTATTTGAAATTCTTTTCCTGTTAAAATAACTTCCTTATCATTCACAAATACCTGATGTTGTTCTGGTATTATCTTCAAATCCTCAAACTTTAACGAAGTTAATGTCTTATCACTTCTTTCAAAGTGGTTGATTTTGTATCCATTCTCATCTAACAAGTCAACCAACTTATCCCATAAGTTCTCGTCTCCATGACTCAGATGCAAAATGAGAACTTCGCCCAAATCAACCACCTCCTATAAAAACCACTCAATCTCTATGCTTTTAGAATCAAGTCTCCGACAAACTGATTTTTACTCTTGGCACTACACTCTTACTATTTTAGACTTTCAATTTCTCTCTGTAAATTCGCCAAAAATCTGCCCGCATGAGCACCGTCCATTTGCGTATGATGAAATTGAAAAGAAAGCGTTAAATAATATCGAAACCATTTCTTTTGGTATCTGCCCCAAATGATAAACGGATTATTGAAAATACCACTGTTCATACCAACAGCACCGTCAATTTCTGTGTCAATAATTGCTGATGTCCCTATTACCATACTATCGCTTGACAAATCTCTGTCCTGACAGCTTTCTGCAACTTGAATGGTATAATTCAAATACTGCTTATTGTATTCCTCCAAATTTTCTACATACAAAATGTCACAAGAACTGACTTCGCCATCTTTATTCTTCACAATTGTATTTACTGCAATCTTATCATATTGCATAAGTTTTTCACCGACAGGAAGAATGTAAAACTCTTTTACACTTACTGCAGCCTTACCGATGCAATAATCAAGAAGCATATTAAATTTCATACCTTTTCTTTTACTGATTCTTATCAGATTTGTCACATCTAACGTCTTAAAAAAAGTCACCATTGGATTAGGTGCTTTCATCCATAATTCATAAGCCATCGCCCTTGTTGTGTCTTTGGGATTTAGTTCTTTTATCATTTTATATCCTCCTTTTCTTTAGGAGAGA
>JAFQUB010000040.1 GCA_017408735.1 Lachnospiraceae bacterium | reverse complement strand
ATTTTCCAGACCTAAAATAACTAACTCCACGCCATATTCCTGACATATTTTCGCCACTTTAATCAGGTCACGATACATGGAGGTTGTTCCGGATTTCTTTCCGGTTTTATTTATGATTGTTGTTGTGCTTCGGGAATCTGCTTCTGTCAAGTGTTCCGGAAGAATCACTTTTTCTCCGCCGAACAGCTTTGCATTAAATAAATCTGCAAATTTTTCTTCATCATCCCAATATTCCTGTAATGCGTTGTCTGCTTTTGCCATACTTACCTCTCCTTTTCTTAAAGCGAAAGCTGTTGGCAAGTATTTTTCAGAAATTGTTTTGTAGTATTTTTTTATAGTAATATATTACGAAAATTTGTTTTGCTTTTCAAGAAAATCTTGCATTGGCTTTCGCTTTTTTAATTTTTGTTTTATCTGTTTTGGGAAATGCTTCATATCGATTGATATGAAGTATTAGCGTAGTTTTAGTTTAACATATAACATAAGCCTTTGCAAAGATTTTCCTGAAAAAATTCAATTGTAAAAACAACTTACTATTCAAGCGTTTTGTCAATATACATGCCCTGCAATTCAGCCCTTTTATGGCGCAACATGCCCAATATTTCTTCTTTAGAAAAATCTTTTTCTACCGGACACAGAATTAACACAAGCTCAATTCCCCATATTCCTGCTACCCCAACAATCTTTGCTTCTATCCTGGATTCTATATGTTCGAATCCTACAAGGTAAACTTTTCCCCAAGATGGTATATGTGCTAAAAATATATTTTTGCCCTTCCAAATTCTATCCATGACCATATCTTCAATAACAGAACCAAACATTTCTATGGCATTTTCATATATTTTTTTGTTCTCCAATTTTTTTTTCAATTATTCTTTTTAAATTATCATCTTCTTCCCCTTCCCACATTTCTTTCAGTAATTTTTCACAATACTCATGCGGCATAAAATTAAATATTCCACTCTCCCAAATTTCACTTTCCCTCAACACACGCCTGTAAAATTCTTCTGTCAAGCAGTCTTCATTTACATAATATATAGCTCTCCTATCATTCATGACGGCAGCTATACATAATTCCACTGTCTGGTTTTCAACATACTTCAACGCTTTCCCATTATGAGTCACAGCTTCAATACACACCTTCTCTGTAGGATATTTAATAAATTTTATTGCCATTGGATTGAAATTTACTGCTGCAAGCTGCAATTCTTCCGATGGATTCTCTATGTTTCTGATATAAAACCCGTTTTTTGTAACTTGTTCTAAATCTGCCATTTTATTTACCTCCAAATCATTTTTCTAAATAATTATAATGAATTTGATGGACATTATCTGTCTTTACTCTTATTGTAGCAATACGGATAGACATAAAAAGAATGTGGTACTAAAATTTCCCACATTCTCCTAAACTTCTAACTTTCTCTTTGTTCTTCTAATACAATCACAATTATGCCTATCCTGCCTCATAACTCCGAATCATTTCCAAATTATACCTTTCCACATCGTTCAACAGATTATCATCAAACGCCTCCGGAGCAATCCAGCCATTATACCAGCTACATATTTCGAAATATGCCTGCAAAACTTCATCAGAAAATGTTCTGCCGTGACGGGCATAAATCTCATTTCTGGCAATACGACAGTCCTCTTTGGTAAGACCTGCAAAATCGTTTTCTGTAAGGTACTGGCTGTCACTGTTTGGAAATACATACTCATAATAATTTTCAATCCAGTCCTTTTCTTGTACATAGATGCCGCCTACTTCCTGCTGTTCCACCTAGGCTTCTGTTATTTCAGCAACTTCCACCGTTTCCTCTAATGCCAGTTGTGTAACCTTATCTTCTTCCACACTGCTCTGACATTAATCATCATCAGTGTAAAATAATACTTTGTACTCAGATTTGCAACAATTCGCAAAATTCTTGAACTTAAAGAATAATGTCTTGCTTTCCTATCTTGGCGAATTTTTCATTTTCAAATACTACTGCAATTCCATTTTCCTGATCAAATCTATAATTACACATTATTGAAACTATACGCTTTTCATCTTCCCTAGAAACATAAAGATACTTTGGCACAACATACTTAAAAATATTTTCAATGACGTTTGAGCCTATTTCCTTATGATTCATAGCCAAACAATACTTTTTGACCTCATCTAAAGATATAGAAATGGATTCATCAGCTTTAACAAATGCCTTAACTGCATCTTCTTGTGAATTAAGTACTTCCTCATCACTGTAGCAATCATAGGTTATATTCAATTCAAATTCTCTTCCCCATATTGATACTTTAATCTTATTCATCGAAATCACCTCCCTCATTGGCTTCATCCCTCTTCCTGCACTCGGAAACTCCACCAAGATGCCCGAAATAATCATTTATCTTAGTGGGAACGAGATCACATGTCTTCATATCATTTCGCTCATGCCACGAATAACCTGTTTCTTTTCTCCAGTGAGCAACATCTCTTGCTGTCCAATCTGTTCTTCCATCACATGCCTCCTTATTCCATTGTTCTGCACACTTCTCATCACATTGTTTAAAATTCTCAGCACGATTCTCGGTCATGTTATCAATTTCTACCGTGGATTCAGACACATTTGAGAAATCAGGTATTCCATCTTTATAAGTTATACCATCTAATCCATATCCAGCCAGTATATCCTTTACTTCTTGGTCATTTGGAATAAATTTTGATTCTCCACGTTCTCCTTCCCATTCTCCACGTTCACTATCTTCTTTTGGGGTCTGTTTCAAACGTTCCTCATATGTACTAAAATAATCATCCGATTCGCCTGCATCCTTTTTCTCATCAACTTCATTATCCTTTTCAGAGTTATCATCTTCGCTCAGCGCCGATGGCTCATCATTTTCACCATCAAGCATATCATCCCAAAATGACTTAGCATCATCTGTAGACTCCTGTCCTTCTGGCTTAATCTCTTTACCAATTTCTTTACTATTGAGTGGTCTGTCGAGCACATTTAACTCACCTTTTGATGAAATATCTTTTGACATTGTCTCTTTCAATTCGGATATATTCAAAGGTTTATCTAATATTTTAACAATTTCAGATTTTTTCTTTGCCTCCTCTTTCATTATTTCTTTCGTCGTTTCTGCAACAGCTTTTGTTATTGTTTCTATTGGCATTAAATCCCCCGCTTTCTTTAACTAATTGCATATACCTCCACCTTTTCCTTTTCGCCATTTTTCAATTCATATGCTCGTTTACCCCCACATTAAAATTAAGAAATCCCAGTACATATTCCTCTTACTCTCATTATTTTAAAAACTTCAAATCAAAGATAACCTTACATTTGATTCTCCACAATTTATGCAATTATCATATTCCCCATTTATCTGCTTACACGATTTACAAATCCACTTCACTTCGCCTTCATAGTTTTTTATATTTTTAGACTTTCGCTTACGCGAATACACGCCTTCTAAATCTTTATATCCTTCAAGTATAGAATACGAATCCAAATTTATTTGCTCTATTTCTTGTTGTAAGATAAATTCTTGTAGCTGTTTTTCTATTTCCACAATTCCGGTATTTTCTATAGCTCTTCTAAGTTCATACTCAGTGACCTTCAAATCACCAATCTTATATTCCTCTCTATACTGATTATAGGAATCTGCATATTGCAACATACTTTTCGTTGTACAATAGTACTCTGGAAAATTCTGTTCCAAATGTTTTTCTTCATTTTTAGTCATACAGTTTCCGTACAGTTTCATACGAAATGTTTTCGCAGAAAGTGCAGAAATAGGAAAAATTTTTATATTTTCTACTCCATGAGATTTAATATATTGTTTTGCAACACAAATTACATTACTAATACTTTCTTTTTCCTCATCCAGCATATCAATTTTGTTCAAAACAAAAATTATTCTTACATCTGGTTTCTTTCTAAGATTATCCAGAACCATCTGCAACAATATTTCATCATCATTTGTTGCTAATTGTGTTACGTTAAGTAAATAAATAATAATCCCTTTCCGAATTCGCTTAAGAATATCCTCTGTTCTTTTTGCATGACGTATATCTTCTGAATTATTAACTCCAGGTGTGTCAATTAAAACTATCTGTTTCTTCAAATTTGAGAGTGATAATATGTTTTTTTCAATCAAAACACTTTCTACATTTTCATCTGCATTTATTCTTGACACTATTCCTTGATTAAATATCTCAACAACACCTTTCGTTCCATCTTTTTTATGTAAATATGCCCTTGTTTCCTGAGTATATTGATTATTAATAACAGCCAATGCCCTTGATGTACACGCTTCATTTTTTTCAGGAAGTATTTCTTCCCCTAGTATTGCATTAATAAATGTTGATTTTCCAGAACTCATTGTTGCCATTACACAAATAGGAATTATTTTGTCATCCACAATGCCAAATGTTTCTAGCATCTAAATCCCCCCTTGGTGTTTAAACATTACTCTTTTCAATTTGTTGTCCTAGACTATCAATAGAACCTTTCATACCTTTTCCTATGCTTACAAATTCCCATTCATCATTATCTAATCGTACTAAATCAGCAAAATGAAAAGCATCAAATCCCTTTCCGACTTCTTTTAAATCATACCTACAAATTTCTCGTTTTGTCACAGAATTTACAATTCGAATATAGGCCCCATTTACTTGTGAGAAATCTTTCACTCCCCACAACTTCCATTTGGCAGCAAAAATATTTGCACCAAAACTAATTCTCTTAACCCACGAAGGCAATTCCTCCAAGGTAACCGTAATAATCTCATCATCTCCCTCACCTGTTAAATTATCACCATTCAAAAATATTCCTGTGTGATTTTTACTGGTAAAACAAACTGTTTTGCGCAATTTCCCAGATACATCAAATAAAAATGCCATACTATCCAAGTCAGTCTTTGTATCCCAACCTAAACCAACTTCTATTACCTTTAAACTATAATCTTCTTTCTTTAAATTTACCTTTCCACCCTTTTGCAATGATACCATATTCTTTCTCTCCTTTATTTCAAATAACCCCAAAAAAATACTTTCTCTGTTGTAATGAATACTCTTTCCAACGAGCATATAATTCAATTTTTCCCTTATCCTCTTCTACCATATTTCTAATCACGCATTGTGCAATTGCATACTCTGATTCCTTTGAGAGCTGTCCCAATTTATTCTTTAAGCCTTCGTGAATTATTTTCTGAACGTCCTCCACCTCTCCTACATTGCTAAGAATATCTTTCATAGAATCATACTGAATAACCTCACAAACTAACTTACTTAAATTTACAAAAGAATTTTCCTTTAAAATACCAGGTTCTTCATCGTTCTCCATCCTCTCCAATACATTCAGAATTATAATCTTACTTTCCGTTGAAATATTCAAATATTCAATACCATGGCGTATTACATTAGGAGATATCTCTAAGCATTCATCTACTCTATTTCCAATCAGCAACTGGGTAATCATTTTTCGAACATTTTTTTCATTATCGTTTGTTGTCTTTTTATGACAGTATTCGTAAACCTGTTCCACTACATTTGCTTTATTTATCTTGCATAATACAGGATCTAACCAATTATTCTGATACACTACAGCAACACCTTTTGGAAGTTTTGCCAACTCCGAAATTTGATTTTCCTTCATTGCTGCCGATTTTCCTGCCTGATGCCGATCACTTTCCTCCGGTAATCTCATTATTATTTTGGTATTGGTATTTCTAATTGCCGAAATATCAATTGCATTTGGAGACTGATCGACGATAATAAAACCTTCTCCATAGGTCCTCATTTCCGCTATTGCATTAGAAAGCATCTCTACAGACTTTCCTGCTATATCTCCACCACCTTCTGAAGAACTAATTTTTCCCTGTGTATTTCTCAAAAGATTATGTGCTTCCTCCAATACAGTAACATGTTTAAGTTTCTGATTCATTCTACCATTCGCAGTTGCCATTCTGTGTTCATTTATTTTCATAACAAGAATTCCCATAATCAAAGACTTTACTTCACTAGAACCCACACGACTCAAATCAACTATGGTATTTTCGTCAAATAGTTTTTCGCCTGTTACTTCATCTGTCACAAATATCTGCCCATTAATTCCGTTTGTCAATGAATTAACTCTTGTTGCCAACGAACCAATATAATTTCCCTTTAGTTCTTCTGAATAAGCTGAGGAATTGATTACACCTATGATTTGTTTTTGAATATCTTTAAATGTAGGAAAATATTCTTTTTGATAAATATTCTCGGATGTTTCAAGATTCCAACCGCATTTTTGATATGCCTGCAAAATTGCATCCTTCAATACCGCAGGCATAGCTGCATACATTGGCCAACATACATTAAAAATCTCTACCAAACGATCCACATGTTCTAGAATATGAATACCTTCTGGGAAAGAAAACGGATTAATTTTCAAAAGCTCATTGTACTTTTCATTTGTTCCATATACATTCACATCTTTTTCATTTCCAAAAATATGCTTATACTCTCCCTTAGCTGGTTCTATTATAAGAAAACCCACTTGCTTTTTCTTCAATTCCGAAAGAATCGAATACACTGTATTAGATTTTCCCGAACCCGTAGAACCTGTAACCAGAGTATGAGCTGACATACTTTCCACATCTATCTCTACTTTTGTATTTTCTACACCTCCCATATGATAAATCTGACCTAAACTTATCTTTTCGCCTATAGTTTCTTCCTCACACACAACATTTCTCGCGAAACTTGCCATTTCACTGACCGCAAGCCCTGATATACTTTTTTGTGGTAAACCTGCTTCTAATACAAGTTCCTTTCCACTAATTATTGAAGATGGATTTACCTCAAAAGATTGTTTTGAACCTTCTACTAGCAAAACCGGATGTACCATTCGTTTTAAGTACTGTTTTACCTTTCCACTTTTTATCGAATCACTCCATGTATCTATTGCAAAATTTTCTATAGTAGTTTTATCTCCTCTACAGATAGATTCTAACTGGCTTGCTACTACCTTACTAGTTTGTGAATTTTCTGCAATACAATATGTAGATGTATTCCACAAACCCAAATCCGCAGAGTCTTCTATACGCTTTAACATTCCATCGATTTTTTCTAACAGATTTTTTACTGATTTATTTTCTATGTTAATCTGTAAGCTTCTACTCGATGTGTCTGTATATGTGTTCGTATTTCCTACACTTTGTGAACTAGCATCTGTTTGTGATATTGATTGTCCCTGCGCCGAACCACTTTGTATGCTTTGGCTATAATTGTCTCCCGTAGTATTTGTTCTACTAAATGAACCTCCTATGTTCATACCAATATTAGCACTGTTTTTTTTCTCACCGGATATAGCAATTCCACCAAATCCACCAATATTAAATGCTTTTGAACTAGAAACTGATTTTGATACACCTTTTGTATTGGTTGTCGAGTTTGATATTGTGTTAGATAAACTTACTCCCAATGTCTTTGTCACTCCATCTGTTATTGTTTCCGCTACTGAATCACTTTCTGACTGTCCATACGATAATTGGCTCATAGCAAATGGTGAAAACTGGGTATATAAGTTTTCATATCCTTGTTTAATCTCATAAATCATATCACTACTAATTGGAGTTGAAATTGTGACAAATGCAAATGCCTTACCTTTCATGGAATCAATTACTTTTTCAATTCCCTGGACAAACTTTCTATTTTCTTTATTATTTTCGTTTCTGTATCCTGGTATTCCAGTTACCACAGTCACCAGTCTGTTATCATTTTCATCAAATAATCTATTCATACACTCTTGCATCTCTCCTTTTTTTTGAAGAGACATTGTTGACCCTTGGAAATTTCCTGTAAATGAACTTACTAATACATCCTGACACGTTGCTACTCCATTCATGTCATCTGACCGTGTTCCAATATAATAATCCACTCTATTCCCATCGCTGATTGCAATGTTTATGATACTACCTCCACTTAATCCTACCGCATTATAAACATTCATAAGTTTTTCGAGATTATTTTCATCTGCATCGTATACTAATTTTTCTATTTTATTCAAGCGAAAAACCCGATTTAAATCAACTGCTTGTAGTTCACTATCAAGCGTTTTAATTTCGTAACTGCTCAAATTGTTCATATATTTCTTCATGATAATATTATCTGCTTCTATATATGCCATATCTAGTTCCTGTTGCTTCCGCACCTCTAATGAGCTATTCTCCATCTTTTCTCCCCATTTCTAGATTTTTCTATTTTTTACTTTGACATACAGTTTTTCATTTTCTTCCCTTGATTTCCTATGTCTTCTTTCCCGTTCTTTAGCCCTTTTTTCTTCAACTAATTTAACACTTATTTTCTCTGTATTATTCATTTTAGAAATAATTTTATTATCACCACTAATATAATCAGACCTGCCGTTGCCATGACTAACATTTTTAACAAATTTGTGTGTTCTTTCTTGCTCATTTCCACCTGCATGGATGATTGAACTTCGCTGGAATGAGGTAGTGTTTTTTTTTGAGCATTATTAGCCGAAACAGTAGTTTGTTGGACTTTATGATTTGGATATAATTTTTTTCCTACCTTTTCTAAATGTTTGATTCTCTCCTCACAAAAATTATCTATAAGAGAAGAAGCAATATATGCCCAATATTCCTCATCCCATTTTTCTTCCTCTTCAAAAATTTCCCCATCAAATTCCTGTAAAAAACTACTTATATTTTTACTTTTGACATACGAAAATACATCCCAGAATTTCCCCGTCGAAAAATTTGGATCACCATGTGCAATTGTATAAAATACACTATATATTCCAACTAAGCTATTCTTCTGTATTGCATCTTCTAATTCTTCAATTCTCTGCATAGTTACTTTTCCTTCCCTTCTATTAAATCTCTAAAATTCTTTCTAGCCGTTTAAGAAATTCCTCTAACCACCGTACTTTTTCCTTATCCTGACGTATCAACTGTTCTATATTTTTCTGATTCTGAGTTAAACGTTCATTTTCCTCTATTTTATTACGCATGGCATCCTTTAGTTGTTCTAATTGCTGCAAGAAGAATTTCTTGAATTTTCCTGCTTCCTGCTGTGCAACATTTTGTGCTGCTTCAAGATTTTCATTAAAACTTCTTATGATAGGGGTTAAATATTCATTTTCGACTGTGGAATAATCCACCATTTCTCTGTTTGCATAAACTGTACGATAATGCCCTGATTCTTCAAACCAAGTCCATGGCTTGTACCATTTCTTATTGGTATTTTCTACCCATTCTTCCCCAACTTCATATTCTTCATCGTACTTATAACTATTAATAATTTCCTGTGCGTTCGGAATATCCAACTCCAAAAAGTTCACACCCCTTGCAAATTCCTCTGTATTGTACCTACTTGTCTGTACCATGCCGCTTTGAATGATTTCATGAATATATTCTTGGTATTCTTTCATAATATTATTAGCATTGTCTACAATCACATCACTAATTATATTATCCAATTCTGTTTTTACATCACTCTGTAAATTTGACACAGTATTGTTTAACCTCAGCATAAGCTGCTGAACTTCAAGTGTTGTCATTGCCCCTTTGTTCCCTGACAGGTTTAACTCTTTTGTGATTTTTGCACGTACCGTTCTAATTCTGGCCTTTGCATCTTTCATCATATCCAAATCTTCAATCTTTTTTTTGAATTTCTCCGCTTCTTTTCCTTCATCCAAAATCGACTTAATCGCAATCAATTGTTGATGTATTTCAACCCTTGATGCTTCATTATGCTGAATAGATGCCATCATTTTAGCATGCATATCCTTTTCTTCTACTTTTTTCTTAAAAGTATCTACTGCAGTCTTTATCTTTGTAGTATATGCATATTTTTTTAAATACTCATTTATTGCCATTTCGACCGCTGGTATTCCTGTATGCCACAAAGTTTCTTCATAAATGTCTCCATTTTCTTTCGCTTTAGAAACTTCATTTTTTACTTTTATAATATTACTTTTACTTAAACTTGCCTGTTCAGACAAATGTAACTGCGGTTCTTTAATAAAATCAGAACAGTTAGCCAATGTTTTTGTCTGCCCCTTGGTTAGCGAAACTCCATTCTGGTACATTCTAATTACTTTTGCCGTCTCTGCTGACGTTGGAAATATATTTGGATTTTCGATGTCAAATTTTTTTAAATATTCTCGGACATGTTGCAGGGCATCCTGCACCGATTCTTTATCCGGGTCAAACTGATCGATTTTATTTACTGCAAATATAAATCTATCTTTAGATTGTTTTCCACCAACTTTCATAGCTTCAGCCACTGTAGATAACAATGTATAATCATCATTTGTCTGAAGCTGTGTTGCGTTTAACACATACAATACCATAGGCTTGGTTTTTTCTTTGATTACTCTATAGGTATGATTTTTGTGTTCTTCTGTTCTCGAGTTGTTTGGACCTGGAGTATCTACCAAAACTAATTTTATTCCTGATGAATCAATATTAGGAATATTCCCCTCAATATCGATATAAGCAGTATCTGGATTATTGTTCATTTCCTCCATATCATCCAAAGTAAGATTAGGGTACTGTCCTAACACATTATTTTCCCTATCTCTGTATTGTGCATTAAAATTTTGTCCAATATTTGTATCTTTAATTTTCGCAATTGTAGCTGTACATGCTTCATTCTTTGACGGCATAAGTTCTTTTCCAAGTAGTGAGTTAATCAACGTTGACTTTCCTGAACTCATAGTAGCAATTACACTTACTTCAAATTCTGAACTTATTGCACTATTAAAGTTTTCTTGAATTTGTTGTGTCTTCAGATCTTCAAACGGACACTCTCTTTGCATTTCTTCAAATAATTCTTGTAATTCTTTTAAACGTGTATCTGAACCTTTTGCTTCTTCAAATTTCAATCGAACTTCTATTTCTGAATGTTTTTCACAATAATCTCTTATAATTTCATATACATCATCATAATCTAACTGTAATCCATAAAAGCTAATCTCGAAGAAGTTTTCATTACATAACTCTACTAAAATTGGCAATAATTGGTCTATCCAGACCTGAATTCTTTCATTCCTTAAGTCATACAATTTATTTGGTGACTGAACTTCTTGACCATCTACTGTTATTTTTGATTCTACTGTATATGGGTTATATTTCAAAGATACCTTGGTGCATGTGCTATTTGAATCTTTTCCATTAAAAGTATGAGTTTCATTATATGCTATTGCACATTTTATAGTATCCTCATTTATTGAAGATGTGGCTACCGCTTCATCTGTAACCTTTTTTTCTTTGGATTGTTCGTCTTTGGGTGAAACTTCTTCTCCTCCAAAGTATTCCAACAAAGCTTTTATCCCACCATTAAACCCATTTGCAACTGCTGCTATTCGCCAAGTATCTCTACGATAGATTTCTACCGATATAATTGCTTTTTCTTTACAAAAATCCCTGCCATTCAAATCTAATGTAATATATTCATTTCCATTTTGAGAAACAACCACTTTGTGCCAGTCAATCTCGGACATACTACCATTTCCATCAATACTAACTGTAAATACTAATTTTTGTATCTTATCGGGTATTTTTTTTAAATCAATGAAAAATTTGCACTTTTCCCTCTCTTCCTCTAATACAATTTCGCCATTTGGAGATTTCAATTGATTGTAAAAAATCATATACGTATCATCCGATAATTTTCCATAGTCATCCACACAAAAACAGCAAAAATCATAAACTGCATTTCCAGATATTTTCATTTCTACTTCCAACGGACTAACAATGTCTATATGATTTAATAATTTATCTCTCATACCTTTTGTAAACTGCATGTTTGAGCCCCCCGTTCTATTACCTCTACATTATTTTTATTCAACATTAATTCCATAATTTGCACATAAAGCACTTAATCCACCACTGAACCCACTACCAATTGCGTTAAACTTCCATTCGCCATTATTCTTATATAATTCTCCCACTACTACAGCTGTTTCTATGGAAAAATCCTCTCCTAAGTCATACCTAATCAACTCTGTGTTATTAGCTTCATCTACAATCCTTATATATGCATTAGAAATCTGTCCAAAATTTTGCTTTCGACTTTCCGCATCATAAATTGTTACAGTAAATGCAATCTTTTCTGTGCTTGTGGGAATCATATCCAAATTGACCTGAATCTGCTCATCATCCCCATCGCCTTCACCTGTAAGATTGTCTCCCATGTGTTTTACCGCTTTACTTTCATGCTCTAAATTTCCATAAAACACAAAATCCTTTTCTGATAAGCATTTTCCATTCTCTCCGCAAAGAAATGCTGATGCATCCAAATCAAAATCTGCACCAGAATCAAATGCATTAACATCCCATCCAAGTCCGACCATAATACTTTTTAACCCAGGATTTCCCTTTGTTAAATCTACCTTTTGTCCTTTTGTTAAATTAATTGCCATATTTTGTTCCTCCTACATTTTATATTCTTGTTATATTAAAAGTAAAATTTCATACTAATCTGCATCACTACTCCACCATCTCAATATCACTACTATGCATCCTCAACCACATATCCACCCCCTCCCCAAACACCTCAGCCTGCAACACAACCCCATCTTCTTCTTCCTTCACAACCTCCGCCGTAGGCAATCTGTCCAGCACTGCTTCCAGCGAATTTCCCTTATACTTAAACTTAATCCTCCGCAGTTTTCCACCCTGCATAAACTGTATCCTCTTCCTAAATTCCCCTTCTTCAAATCTTCCAATGGAATCCTTCACCCGGAACTTTTCCTCTGTAACTTCCAGGCTCTGAATTCGGTCAATCCGGTAAATTGTCGGAAACGGGTCATTGGGATTCTGGAATGCTTTTTCCTTGTCAATGTCCATAATGAATCCTACCAGATAGAAATAAAACTCCGAGAACATAATTGCCATTGGCTGCAGCTTGCGTTCTACTACTTCTTCGCCTTTTAATTTCTTATAGCTGATATGAATCACCTTGTGTTCTTTAATTGCCACACCCAGTTCCCACATTTTATCAACGAATACTGTTTTATGATGGGGTTCCACATAATGATGCTGCTCGTTTAATATCAGCTGCTTTACGATTTTGTAGTTTTCTTCCGGTACACAGCAGGAGAGAAGTTTTTCCATCAGCTCGTCCATCTCTTTTTTGGTGAAAGCTCTGCTTTCCAGCAAGATTTTACTGATTGCTAAAATTTCGCTTTTGGTAAATTTACTGTTCTGCCTGGTGACAAGAATATATTCGCCTCGTTTTCTGTCGAATGTGATTTCTCTTATTTCCCCTGTTTCTGCCTGCCGGTCACTTAAAAAGCTTTTAATCACATCTATGTCACGTTCTATACTCTTGACATCCACCCCATAACGCTTTGCTTCTTCCTCTTTTTTAATACCTTTTCCGCTTCTTAATTTTTCATGTAAAGCTAATACCCTCTCACTTTTATTCGTTCTATCTGCTTTACTGTTCTCAGTCATATCAGGTTCCCCCTTCTGCTATTCTTTATTTTTGTCTATTTTACACCCCTTCATAGACACATATTGTCTTTTTTGCTAATTAATAAAATATATTCCCCTTAAATTTATGCAATTTAACTATTATATCGGTAATTGGCGTCCCATTCTTTAGCAATAACTAATAAAAGTTTTGTTGCAATTATATTACGTTTCTGTTACCTTCATTTCCTTTTCAAGAATTACCACTTGCGCATATGTATCAAGTATGATACAATGCGCTTATAAGAAATATTTCTATATTCGACCAATTCATGGTTCCTAAATCCCTATTACATTAAATTTACCAAACAAGAGAAAGTGAGGAATTTTATGGAAGATAAATCTAATGAAAAAGTAAATACAGAAGCTTTAAAACTCTTAGCAGAATACCCAATGAACCTTAGTGACTTTGCACTGTTTCTATCTGTAATGAAAATAAAAAAAGCCTATCAGTGCACACTCAGCCTGATTCTGGATGAACCCAACATTCAATTAAAAGAAGTAAAAGTAGAACAAGTAATTCTTAACAAAAGCGGTAAACGAGCTATCCGCTTGGATGCCTGGGCCATTTCCACAGATAACCGTCAATTTAATATGGAAATGCAGAACAACTCCACAGACGATAACCTACCCAAACGCTCCCGATTTTATCAAGGCATGCTTGACACTCCCATCTTAAAATCCGGTAAAAAAACTAAATATAAAAAGCTCCCTTCTACAGTTATTATTTTTATTACTCAGGATGACATTTTCGGTAAAGATTTAGCCAAATATACTTTTACAGAACAATGTGAAGAAGTATCAGGTCTACATTTAGAAGATGGAACTAAGAAAATTTTTTTAAATATGACCAGCAAAAACGGTTCCAAAGAACTGGTAAGTCTGTTACAATATATGAAAGATACAAATATTGATAATCCTGAAATTCTTGTAAAAGATGAAAGAATTCTGGAACTGGATAAAATCGTAACAGAAGTAAAACAATCTGAGGAATGGGAGGCAGTTCAGATGAATATTTTGGAAATTGGAATTAAAAAAGGAACTGAAGATGGGATTCGAGTATTAATCGAAACCTGTAAGGAATTTGGACTTTCCTACGAAGACACAATATCTAAGATTGAGCTGAAATTTGAACTGACTAAAGACGTAGCAGAGGAATATGCTAAGAAATATTGGAATAATTAACGAACGATACTATTCCAAGAAAAAAGAGTTGCATCCTTAACGATTAACCATCCCAAAGCCTGCAACTCTTCTTAACTACCCCTTTTCTACGCCGTTTCCATCAACTTCCCCAACTGCTCTATCAATCCTCCATTCCCGGTAACCGAAATTTCTCCTACCTTATCGCAAATACGCTCCAAGTACTCCAATTCCTTCAGCTTATACAAGGTCTTGTTGTCCTCCATAAGCTTTGCGGTGTTTAGGAGGGAACGGGTGGAAGCTACTTCCTCCCTTCTGGATATTACATTTGCCTGGGCGGTCTTTTCTGCTACCAGAACTGTGTTCATAATATCCCTGATTTCTCCCGGAAGAATAATGTCTTTGATGCCTACATCCAGAATCTCTATGCAGAAATCCTTCTCTTTCTTTTTCAGGCTATCAAAAACTTCTTTGGAAATCTGTTCCTTTAGCTCCAGAATTTCGTCCAGCTTGTAGTTGCCGGTATGTTCCCGCAGCACTAACTGTACACAGGAATAGAGCTGTTCCTTTAAGTTTGTTATTTTTTCTACAAATTCCTCTGCATTGGAAATCCGGTACATACATACCATATTCATGCGGATTCCGATTTTGTCTTTGGTGAGGATTTCCTGCCCTACAATATCAAGCTTCTGCTGCCGCATGTCAAATATCTTGACTGAAACTTCTGTATTGTAATTCCAAAAAGAATAAATTCCCTTGGTAAGCTTTTTCTGCAGGATATTATTGTAGTATAACAGACCACACTCTCCATCCCCGATGGATGCTGTCTTATACATTCTGACCGGCACATGGGAAAGCATCTGCTTTGTGACCTCCTTGCCAATCACCGGCTCCTCCATGGACACCAGTTTTATGGTGTGCTTTTCAAATACGTTCCAGAAAGTATATTCTCTGCGGTTTGCCACAGACACTAAGTTGTCATCCACATAGAGAAAACCTGCATAGCCATCCGGTATTACCATATGTACTGTGGATTTTTGGAAATTTTCATCCCTCTGCAATATCTGGTGTGGAACCTCTAAATAATCCACTTCCCCTGTCATTTCCTCTATCTGCACTTCATAACCCAGAGTTTTGGAAAAGTGATAAGTTCCTGCCGTAATCATCTTTACAAACAGACCGTTCTTTTTAACAAAACCAGCCTGATTATCCTTAATTATAATCTTCATTTTCATTCCCCTTTTCTTCCTATATTCTGCATATAATATTTGTTACTCTATTGTGTCAAAAATGAATTTTAAAATTGCTTGTGCCATACCCCTTCCACATTTTCTGTCCACGGAAAAGTAATTGAGCAGGGAAAACGTAAGAAGGACGCCGGTTCTTTTTTAAGATAAATCTTAAAAATCTCTCCTTTGCTGTTCTCACTTTTTCCGCTGCGGTATCCTTACCCTTACAAGCTTAAGAAAATCTGCTCTCCCGGGCAGCAAACTGCCCGGTGCCGGCGAAAGGGATATTCACAAGATTAGAGATGGATTCGAACCATCAAACGTTAACCGTTTGCCATTATTTGTGCGCTATTACCACTTAGCTACTGCTTACGCAGGGCGGATTCGAACCGCCGAATCACAAAACCTATCCTACATAGGTATTACACTTGACAGGTGTAATAATTTATCTGAAATATTTATGGTATACCCCACAGCATAGCTGCCGGCACCGCCCGGCAGGGACTTCATCCCGATACCGGAGCATAAATAATATTTCCTTATCCTTTCACAACGCCAACCGTCTTCAATTTTCGAAGGACGGTTACCATGTCCTGCTGCTCGCTCATTACTTCTTCAATATCCTTATAAGCAAAGCGACATTCCTCTGCCACGTCGTTTTTCTTGCGTTTTCCTAAGATAACGCCCTTTTCCTTTAAGTCCACCATAACCTGCTCCACACTGAAAGCCTGCTTTGCGCCGGTTCTGGAATAATTTCTTCCGGCTCCGTGGGAGGAAGTATGGAAAGTTTCCTCACAACCTTTTCCTTCCACCACATAGCTGTAGGAACCCATGGCTCCCGGAATCACAGCCAGTTCTCCTGAACGCACTCTGGTAGCGCCCTTACGGTGCACCCAGACATTGGCTCCATAGTGATTTTCCAAAGATGCATAATTGTGATGACAGTTAATTTCTCCCTGGAACAAAACTTCCATTTCTGTATGCTTCTCAATCTGCTCTTTTACAATTTCGCAGACCTTTGAAAGCATTTTTGCCCTGTTTTCATAGGCGTAATCAAGAGCTAAATTCATCCAGCGAATGTACTGGGTCCCCGCCTTGGTGTTTACCGGCAGGAATGCCAGACCATATTCTTCCGGAACTGCACTATAATAAGTTTTATTTAACTCTCTTGCCACATTGTGAAAATAATCACAGATGGATTTTCCCATGTGGCGGCTTCCGGAATGAATCATAATACATAAGTATCCTTCTTCATCTTCCTGCAATTCAATAAAATGATTTCCGCCGCCTAAAGTTCCCACCTGATAATAACCATTTTCTAATAAGGAAAGCAGTTCTTTATTTTGGGCATATTCTTCTATCTTTTCTTTTGCCCTTTCTAACACGGCACACTCCTGAGGTGACTTATGTCGCTCCACTCCCAGAGGGATGGTTCGCATAATACTTCCCACCATGGACTGAATCAGCGTTCCGTTTCCTGTCTGGATATCTTTGATGTCCTCCACTTTAATATTGGTAGCCGCAAACACCATACCACAGCCGATGTCAGAACCGACTGCATTTGGAATAATCACATCTTTCGTTGCAATTACCCCACCGATTGGCATTCCCTTTCCTGCATGGGTGTCCGGCATTAAGCACACCCACTTATGCAAAAATGGTAAATTCGCCAAATGATACGCCTGTTCCAGACAATTTTCCTCTATCTCACTTTTATCTTTTAACCATACCTTAATTGGATATTTTGTCTTCTCATCATATAATACAAACATTTTTCTCTCTCCTTTTTTCCTCTCGTCATTTCATGAGTTTAGTATATAGTAATTATTTCCAGTTATCATTTCAAAAAAGTTGCGAGCCTTAGTTTTTTTATGTTACCATTATTAATACAGCGTTTTAAAATAACAGGATATAGGGGTGTTGTTATGTCAGAATTTAAAGAGCTTGTAAAAAGTTTTTCCAAAACAAGAGAATATGTGAGAGATTTCTTCGTGTATGGCTTTAAGACCAGAGATGATTTTACCCAGAAAAGCGCCCGCACCTACGATAACGAAAGGCGCAGACTGGAAAGCTGGCTTCCGGACTTTGTACGGCAGGATTACACCTCTAAGGGAAAAAATATCTCCCTTGCCATTGACAGTAATCTTTTAGACACCAATCCCCTATATCGTGTCTTTAAAACAAAAAGTTTTACGGACAATGATATTATGCTCCATTTTCACATTCTTGATTTTCTATCTCAGGGCGGCGCTTACACCGCCGAGGAACTGACCAACGGATTTATGGATAAATACAGCCTTTTTACCGATGTTCAGGGGGTTCGAAGAAAGTGTAACGAGTATGAAAGTCTGGGGTTACTTGCCAAGGAAAAGCAGGGAAAGGCTCTCTATTATAAGCTTTCTCCTGATGTGGGCAAAGATTTTTGCACTTTTCCTAATCTGCTTTCTGCCTTTACATTTTTTCAGTTGGTTTCTCCCCTTGGTATATTGGGCAGTACATTGATGGATTCTTTTTCCATTGAAAATTTTCTCTTTCGTGTAAAACACAGCTTCTTCGTCCACACTTTGGAGGATGAAATGTTACTTGCCTTACTACAGGCAATGAAAAGCAAACAATCTGTGGCACTGGCAATTCAAAGCTCGAAAAACCACACTGACAGCACCATGAATTTAGTGCCTTTAAAGATTTTTACCAGCACCCGCACCGGCAGGCGTTTTCTGTGCGGTTATCTCAAATCTGCCAAACGCTTTACCTGTGTGCGCATGGATACTATCAAAAAAGTAACTGTTCTTTCTATAGAAAATGAATACGCAGCACTTTCTGAGAATTTAAACAGAAATCTGCCTTCCTGCTGGGGTGTTTCTTTTCAAAATACCCACCGCACTCATTTAGAATGGGTTCGGTTTACTCTGGAAGTGAAGGAACCTTATGAACATTACATTGTAAACCGTCTGGAGCGTGAGGGTAAAGGCGGTGTGATTACTCAGTTAGATGCAACTAATTACCAATATGAAAAGTATGTGTTTGACGCCAATGAAATGCTTCCATGGATTCGCACTTTTATTGGAAGAATTGTGGAATTTCACTGCAGCAGTCCCATTGTGGAGAAACGCTTTTACCGCGATTTGCAAACCATGTATCATATGTATGAGGAGGATTTGTGATGAATTTATTTTCCGAAGTTTATAACTCCTATTACCAAATACTGCAATCTCTTTTACAATATCCGGAGGGATTTACTCTGGAAGATTTAAAGGGAAAGGTAAAGGAACAGGGCTTTGAAGAAAGTCTGCTCTACCTGATACCAAAGCTTTCTTCCAAAGAATGGAGTCTTTGTGAAAAGGATGGTATACACTATATTTCCACCCTTTCGGATGATTTTTATGTGCCTTTGACTACTTTACAGAAATCTTATGTAAAAAGTATTTTATTGGATAAGAGAATGAAACTTTTCTTAGATGATGAGCAGAGAAATGGTCTGCTTTCGCTACTTGCGGATGTGGAGATACTTTGGGAGGAAAACCAGTTCCATTACTATGACCGTTTTGCAGACGGAGATGATTTTGGTAATCCACATTATATTGCGTGCTTTCGCAGTCTTTTAACTGCCATAGAACAACATTGTTTTGTAGATATTGAATACACTTCCAAAACAAACCACAGAGTACACCATCATTATCTGCCGGCTCGTTTAGAATATTCGGTAAAGAACGACAAGTTCCGTCTTCTTGCTCTGGAATACACCAAAAATAACCGAATGCGGTTAGAAATTCTGAATTTAGACCGGATTGTGAAGGTAACCCTGCTGGATAAAAAGCCCGATACCGCAGTGGACTTAAATACTTTGATTCGCCAGACTTACTACAAAGAACCGGTGCGCCTTTTAATTCGCAACAAACGCAATGCTCTGGAACGTGCAATGTTACAGTTTGCCAATTATGACAAAAATACCACCAAGCTTTCCGAAGATACTTATGAATGTCTGATTTACTACAATGAAAAACAGGAAACGGAGCTTTTGATTGAGGTTTTGTCCTTTGGACCTATGATAAAGGTAACCGGAAATGAACGTTTTCTTGGAGAACTGCGCAAAAGATTGCGTCATCAAAAGCAGTGGTTAAAAGATAAATAGGTTGTGGTATGTATCATTCATACCACAACCTATTTTGAGTTCTTTTACTTTTTCACTTTTACTGATTTTACTTTAGACCATCCCGAATAAATCTTTTCAGACTTTCCGTTTTCTTTAACAACCTTATAAGTCCTTATTCGCACATAATACTTCTTATTTGCTTTCAGCTTCTTGATAGTTTTCACAGTAGTCTTATTCTTTGACACTGTCACAGACTTTGTAGTCTTTTTGCTGAACTTGGAGCTGGTGGAGTATTCAAGCACATAACCGGTTGTTTCCTTGGTCTGTTTCTTCCATTTTATAGTGATGCCTTTTGTCTTGGTTGTTACCTTGGAAATGCTTGTTCCCTTTGGTATAATAGTAAATTTTGTTGTTAAGCTTCCGGTATACTTTCCTTTGAAGTTTACTATAACTGTTGCTTTTCCTACTTTTTTATTGTTTTTATATTTTACAGTATACCATTTAGAACTAATAACTTTTCCCTGTTCATCTTTTACTGTTACCTTTGGCTTTTTCGCTTTTCCATCATATACATAGGAGGTCTTGGATAACAGTATCGTTGCAGGTGCTGCAACTTCTTCTGTACTTTCCGGTTGGTTGGTTATACTTGGCTCTTTCGTTACCTCCGGTTCTTGGGTTACTGTCGGTCTTACCGTCACTTCGGCTTCTTGCGTTGGCATCGGACTTACGGTTACCTCCGGCTCCCCGGTCACGGTTGGCGCCTCCGTTACAACTGGCTTTGCGGTCGCTTCCGGTTTCTCGGTCACGGTTGGCTTCATAGTTACTTTTGGCTTCTCCGTTACAACCGGCTTCGCGGTCACAGTTGGCTTCACGGTCACGATTGGCTTCACGGTCACAGTTGGCTTCACGGTTACGGTTGGCTTCACGGTTACGGTTGGCTTCACGGTCACGGTTGGCTTCACGGTCACGGTTGGCTGTGCGGTTACTTCTGGTACTCCAGTCACGGTCGGATTTAACGTTACACTTGGCTGTACAGTTGGTACACCAGTCGCTGTCGGGCTTACCGTTGCAGTTGGCTCTGCGGTTACAGTTGGCACACCAGTTGCAGTCGGACTTAACGTTACAGTTGGCTCTGCAGTTACTTCTGGCACTCCAGTCGCGGTCGGACTTAACGTTACAATTGGCTGTGGGGTTATGGTTGGCTTCACAGTTACTTTTGGTTCTTGGGTCACTGTCGGGCTTACCGTCACCTTTGGCTCCTCCGTCACTTCCGGCTGTGCAGTCACACTTGGCTGCGCAGTCGGTTGTGGTTTATTTCCTTGTACTGTAATCGTAATAATTTTTTGAGTTTTTGCATAATGCTCTGTTTCTGATGCTGTTATAGTAATATGGGCAATTCCCGGCTCTATTGCCAATACTCTTCCTTTTTCATCTACCGTAGCAACACTTGTGTTATCAGATTCATATGACAAAGTTCCTTCTCCGTCTGTTTCTGCGTCTATATAAAATCCGTTTCCCATTCTTACTGTAGCATCAGAAGCCGTAATATTTTGCGTTATAAGTTCTCCTATGTATCGATATGATAATTCATTATCCTTTGCATATTGTTCTGCACATGAATTTCTTTCACATACAACCCACATCCAAGGACGAATGGCATCTTTTCCAATACTAGTTACACTGGCTGGGATTTGTAAAGTTCTCAACCTAGAACACCAATAAAATGCCTCATCCCCGATACTAGTCAAACTGTTGGGAATTATCACCTCACTAAGATTGTCACAGCCCCTAAACGCAGCTTCTCCAATACTGGTTACACCCATGGGAATTGTCACACTAACAAGACTATCACATTGATTAAATACTCCTTTTTCAATACTGGTTATTCCTGTTAGAATTGTTATATCATTAAGACTGGTACAGCTGTCAAATGCCCATCCCCCCAGATAAGTTACTCCTTCTAACCCCTTCACACTCTTAAGGGCTTCACAGTCCATAAACGCCATATTTCCTATATAATTTACGCTTTTGGGAATTGTTATTGTAGTTAAACTAGTACAGTTTCCAAATGCCCCTCCCGAAATTTTTGTTACACTGTTTGGAATTGTTACACTGGTAAGGTTCTCACAAAAATCAAATGCCCATCTGCCTATCTCCGTCGCTCCGTTTTCAATAATCACTGTTTGAAGGTTTCTGCAATACTCAAATGCATATTCTCCATAATCATTTATTCCTGCCGGAATTGTAATGCTTGTTATACCTATTCCCCGAAATGCATGTTCTCCAAGAGTTGTCAGTTTACTCGGAAGTTTTAGTTCCTTCAAATTCTCACAGGAACTAAAAGCATATCTGCCAATAACAGTTAGTGTTTCCGGAAGCGATACACTAGTTAAACTTGTACAATTTTCAAAAGCCCTTTCACGTATCTCAGTCACACCTGACGGAATGACTACGCTAGTTAGACTACTACACTCGTAAAAGGCTTTTTCACAAATTTTAGTTATTCCCGGCTGTATCGTCACACTAGCTAAATTCGTACACCTAGCAAAAGCATATGATGCAATATAGGTTGATTCCGCTGGAATCTTTATACTAGTCAGACTACTACAGTTTTCAAATGCACTACCCCATATATCCGTTATACTGTCAGGCAACGTAATGCTTTTTAACTTGCTGCATCCCTTAAAGGCTTCGGAATTGATAACGCCCAATCCCTTTGGAAGTTCTACATTAGTCAGACTAGTGCAATCTGTAAACGTATTACGTTCTATATCAGTGACTCCTTTTGGAATACTTACACTGGTAAGACTGCTACAACCATAAAATGCATACTTCCCTATGTACTTTAAATTATCCGGCATCGTAATACTCTTTAACTTACTGCACCCGGAAAAGGCATTGTAATCAATTTTCTCTACACTATCCGGCAGTATAACTGTTTCTAGTTTGCTAAAATTCTCAAACATTCTGAATCCAATCTTTGTGATTCCTTCCGAAAAGCTTACACTGGTAAGATTGCTACATCCGGAAAATGTACTTACGGGAACGTAGGTAATTCCCTGCTCGATTTTTACAGTGGTAAGATTAGTACAGCCATAAAATGTATTTTCTCCTATGGATTTTGTACCTTTGGGAATTGTCACACTCGTTAGACTGGTACAGTCATAAAATACACTATCTCCCATTTCCTTTAAATTATCCGGCAATGTAATACTTTTTAACTTACTACACCCGTAAAAGGCTTTTTCACCAATTTCCTCTACACTGTCCGGCAGTGTAACAGTTTTAAGTTTGCTAAAGTTCTCAAACATTCCGGATTCAATCTCTGTTATTCCTTCCGAAAAACTTACACTGGTAAGATTACTGCAGCCATTAAATGTACTTTTCGGAACGTTGGTAATTCCTTGTTTGATTTTTACAGTAGTAAGGCTAGTACAGCCACGAAATGTATTTTCTCCTATGGATTTTGTACCTTTGGGAATTGTCACACTCGTTAAACCGGTACAATCACGAAATACGTTATCTCCAAAAACGATATCTCCCGATGAAAGTGTTACATCCGTAAGATTACTACATCCACGAAATGCACTAGAGCCAATTTTAGTTACTCCTTTCGGAAGATAAACTTTCTTCAAATTCTTGCATTCCTGAAATACACCATTTCCAATCTGCTTTACACCAGACGGAACCGTTACACTAACAATGGTACTATTGGACTTAAATACATTTTTCTCAATTTTAGTTACACCTAACGGAATCTCTACATCTCCTCCAGGTCCGGTGTATGCTATTAGAACTCCATCCACAATTTTAAAACCATTTTGAGTTCTATCTCCCGCCTCTGAACTGGCGTAACTTACAACGGATGTATTCATATCAACAGCACCAAATGTCAACGCCGATACAGCGATTACTGATGCCGCTGCTATCCTTATTAATTTTTTCCTATACATTTTTACCCCTTTTCTATCCAACTTTGTTTCTATGCAACTCAATTTTTACACTTTTGTCACTGTTATACCACATTTTGGAAAAAAATTCAATTTGCAATATGCCCAAACAATATTCTTTAGAATCCTCCAAAGGGATGTAACATCAGCAATGGAACCCCCTCCAATCGTTAGTTGTTTCTAACTTTTGGGGGCGGTTCTTTTTCGTAATAATCTCGCTTTTACTTTCTTCCCAATTCCATAACTTTATCCATGTGGCTCATTACATGTTCATATCCCTTTTCTCCATGTGGTATCATACACTCGGAGCAATCCTTAATTCCTCTCTCTGTATATCGAAAATTTCCACCGCATTTATCTCCCAAAGCATACAAGGGGCAATAGCAGAATAAACAGTTAAACTTGTCCTTATCCTTTGTTTTATGGCAGGGAAAATATTCACACTGACTGTTCTGGAAAAATTTATAATGCTCCATAGCCTACAATGGTTCCTCCTCCTAATACCATATCGTCCTGATACAATACCACTGCCTGTCCTTTGGTAAAAGCACGCTGAGGTTCTTTAAAACGCACTGCCACTTTGCCATCTTCCAAAATTTCATACACTGCTTCTGCTGCCTTGTGACCGTAACGGACTTTCGCCTGAATTACACTACCTTCCGGAATGTCCTTTTCAATCCAGTTAAAATCATCTGCCACCAGCTCTGTATGGAATAAGTCATCATTGCTTCCCAAAACCACCTGATTTTTTTCCGGTATAATTTCCACCACATAATAAGGTGTTTTTGCAGAAATTCCCAATCCCTTTCTCTGCCCGATGGTATACTGGTAATATCCCTGATGCTGTCCTACTACATTTCCATCTTTGTCTACAAAATCGCCGCATCCTACCTGGATTTCACCGGTCTTTTCAATAAAGTTGCGATAATTACCATCCGGAATAAAGCAAATATCCTGACTTTCTTTTTTTCTGGCATTTACCAAACCATTTTTTTCTGCAATTTCTCTAACCTGCGACTTTTCCATGCCGCCCAATGGAAATTCTGTATGTGCCAACTGCTCAGGTGTCAAATTGTATAACACATAACTCTGGTCTTTGCTATGATCCAAGCCTTTCATCAAATGAAATTTTTCTCCCTCCTGCACCACACGCACATAATGTCCGGTCACAATCACATCGCACTCTAATTCCTTTGCTCTCTGGTAAAGTCCGGCAAATTTCAAATATCTGTTACAATCGATACATGGGTTTGGAGTACAGCCACATTTATAGCTTTGCACAAATTTATCCATAACTTTTTCTTTAAAACTGTCTTTGAAATTAAAAACATAATGAGGAATGTCAATTTTAGCACATACTGCTTTGGCATCTTCCACATCACTTAAAGTACAACAGGTCTTCTCCTGGGCAATGCCGATTTCATCGTTGTCATATAATTTCATGGTTACACCGATACAGTCGTAACCCTTTTCTTTCATTAAAAGTGCTGCAACGGAAGAATCCACTCCGCCACTCATGGCAATTAACGCTCTTTTTTTCATACTTTGTAATCTCCTCTTTTACTTACAATATTATATCCTATAGAAGTAATTCTTCTGTCAATACATGCCCTGCATTCTGCCGCTTCTTCCCCTGTGCAGATTTTGTTATCGTACAATTTATATTTTTCTCGCACACTTACGGGAGAAAGGTTTGGCATAATAACGTTTGCTCCTGCTAAAATTCCCAGCTCCCTGCCTTTCGGGTCAATGGTTCCTAAAGCCGTAGTTGCCGGCAAAAGCACATTTTTTTCCATAATTCGAATCAGACTCACTAAAAATAAAGTCATGGAAAGCGTTCCCTGTGCCTCTTTTGCAAATGGGGTATCTGCCTGAGGAATAAATGGTCCAATTCCTACCATGTGGGGTTTTAATTGATGGATAAATTCCATATCTTCTGCCAATTCCGCTGACGTCTGATACGGAGAACCTACCATAAAGCCGCATCCTACCTGATAACCAATTTCCCGCAAATTCCATAAACATTCTTTTCGATTTTTTAAATGAAGTTCCTCGGGATGGAGTTTTCCATAGTGCAACTCATTTGCAGTTTCATGACGCAAAAGGTAACGGTCTGCTCCTGCGTCAAACAATCTTTGGTAGCTTTCTCTGGAACGTTCCCCCAAAGATAATGTTATGGCACATTCCGGATATGCTTCTTTTATTCTTACAATGGTTTCTTCAAACCAAGCATCATTGTAAAAACCATCTTCACCGCCTTGCAGTACAAAGGTACGATACCCAAGCTCCCATCCTTTATCACAACATTCCAGAATCTGTTCTCGGGTAAGTCGGTAACGGTCGACATTTTGATTACTTCTTCGAATTCCACAGTAATAACAATCATTTTTACAATAATTGGTAAATTCGATTAAACCTCTGATGTAAATTTCTTTTCCATATATTTTATCTGCAATCAACCTTGCCTTCTTGGCTGCATAGCCGGCATCTTCCTCTGTATATTCTTCTAAAAGTGTTATCCACTCATTTTTTCTCAATACTTCTTCCAATTCTAATTTATCAATTAGCTCTCTCAGCTTCATAAAATACCTCAATCTGTTTTTATTTAGGGAAGTTTGCTTCTTTACCATTATACCAAAAAAAATGCTTTCAGCAAGTTATTTACCAAAAGCATTTTTCTTCCAATTTTAATTGAAAATCAATGTATCCTACAAAGCAATGTCGCCTCGTTCGTTAGTACGAATACGAACACATTCTATCACATCCATTACAAATATTTTTCCGTCACCCACCTGATCTGTCTTTGCAATGTCACAGATGATATTAATAATTTCCTCTAACCTTTCATCCGGAACTACTACCTTAATTTCTACTTTCGGAAGTGTGTTTAAAATGATTTCACTGGCTCTTACATGTTCCACAAAACCATGCTGATTTCCACAACCGCTGACTTGATTTATTGTAATTCCAGGTACTTTGGCAGCTAACAATGCATCTTTTAACTGCTCTAATTTTTCCGGTCTAATAATTGCTTCAATCTTTTTCATATATTTACCTCTACTTTACTTAATTAATCCAAACCATTAAATGCAGGATATGCAGATTCGTTGCTTTCTGATAAGTCTAGTCCTAATGCTTCTGCTTCCTGGGATACTCTGATATCTCCAAAAAGTTTCATGATTTTTATGATTATAAAGGTTGCAACAACTGCGATAACTGCAGTGATTACAATACTTTCTACCTGAACAAGAAACAGCTTTGTTTCACCAAAGATAAGTCCGTCCCATCTTACCACATCCGGGTTAATGGATTTCTGTGCAAAGATTCCGGTAGCAATACCGCCCCAGACACCGCCTATGCCATGACATCCGAATGCATCCAGTGCATCATCATATCCAAATTTTTCTTTTACTTTAGACATGAAGAAGAAACAAATCGGACTTACCAATGCACCAATAATAATGGAGGACCAAAGTGGTACAAATCCAGCACCCGGTGTAATTGCAACCAGACCAACAACTGCGCCGGTAGCTGCGCCCAATAAAGTTACCTTTTTAAATACTAATTTTTCAATCAGCATCCAGGATAACATTGCTGCTGCTGCAGATGTATTTGTTGTAAGTAATGCATGTACTGCCAAACCATTTGCTGCTAAAGCACTTCCTCCGTTGAAACCAAACCATCCAAACCAAAGAAGTCCTGCTCCTAAAACAACGAATGGAATATTGTGTGGTTTGTAAGATACCATTCCATAACCTCTACGTTTTCCAAGAAGAATACACGCTACTAAACCGGTTACACCGGAACTGATATGTACTACATTTCCTCCGGCAAAATCCAGAGAACCAATTTCTTTTAAGAAACCACCATCGCCCCACACCATATGTGCTAATGGATAATATACAATTAGTAACCATACCGCAATAAAGATAAATAGTCTTGAAAATTTCATTCTTTCTGCTAATGCTCCACAAATCAATGCCGGTGTAATGATAGAGAACATCATCTGAAATGCTGCAAATAATGTTTCCGGAATTGTTCCGGCATAAGCTGCATTAGGTTCCATACCTACGCCTTGGAATAACAAGTGATTAAGTCCACCAATGATACTGCCATGATCTGTACCAAATGACAGAGAGTATCCGCATACAATCCACATAATGGATGCCAGACCACAAATAAAGAAACATGATAATAAAGTATTTAAACAATTTTTACGTCGTACCATACCTGCATAGAAAAATGCAAGTCCCGGTGTCATTAAGAACACCAGCGCTGCTGAAAAAATAATAAAAGCACAATCGCCACTATTAATGTTCATGTAATAGACCTCTCATTCCGTTTTATTTCTTTTATTATGTCCCAAGCGCTTTTAAATAAAGACATAAAAAAAGGCGATTCGATACCATTTGGTACCAAATCGCCTTTGATTTAGTGATTTCATTGTAACACATTTTTTTTGATTTGCAAGTACTAATTTTAAATTTTTTACAATTTTGGTAAGAGTTGACAAAGCGCTCGTGCGTGGTAGCACATTTTCCTGCCCTAGTAACAAAAAATAGGCTTCGCCTATTCAACTCCCCTACCCCTCAATCTTTGAGGGGTTTCTTTTTATCCCATTTTCATGCATAATAGTATTATGAATATCTTACAAAAAATTTTTACTGACTATTATGAAGAAATTAAATAT
>JAFQUB010000039.1 GCA_017408735.1 Lachnospiraceae bacterium | reverse complement strand
GCAACAATAGCACATTCTCCAACCACACCGTGTCTATCCCAAAAGCTATCGTAGCACCTTCCTAACCTTTCTTTTGCCAAATCAATAGTAATATAATTATTTTCGGTATCTTTACCAATAATATACCACTCTGATGATATATCTTCCTCGCAAAGTTCCCCAACGATAATTGGATTTGCTAATACCATTTCTTCTGGACTTACAATCGTAACCCCATACGCACTATCAGTAAAGAAAGAAACACCTCCACAATTCTCATAAAACACTTTTAAATCATTTGGCAAATCCCCCCCTTCACTTAAGGTTGGCAAGCCACAAGGACTATATACAATACATCCTTGAGTGTTTCTAATTTTATCAAGCATCTTCACAATATCCATTTCTAATTCCTTCCTTTCTAATTTCCTAATCCATAAATATAACGATTGAATTCTCTATAATAATTATTTCTTGCAGATAAAGGAACATTTGCTGCGTCAAACATTCTTTCCGACAAGGCTTGTGCTTCTTGCGGTGACACACTTGTCCAATCAACTTTTCCTCCTACTTTTTTACCAGTTCTCTCATACAACCAATCTCTATATACTGATTTTGTAGCTGCATGCTGTTCTGGTGTTAATGCTATTGTTGTAGATTTACTTGCCCTTGATTTATATCCATCAATATTATTGGTTGCCCATACATCTAAAACTCCATGATGATTTTCTAACCCAGGGGTTTTATCTCCATATTCAACAATATCAAACGCTTGCGTCTTACTACCACTCTTGACATAAAGTCTTTACCCTTATAACAATCCAAGCCGATGACCCTACCCCGAAAAAAGAGTACACTCTCCAAAGCCGATTGTTTCATCTGCTTAAAATACTACCACATATTTGCCATTTTCTCTACACATTTTCGCCAGCATTTTCCACTACCGGCATACGGTACTCCGTACCATTCTTAAGCATACCATAAATAACACTTATCATCCGTCTGGAGATACAAATCAGTGCCTGTTGGCTGGTTTTCCCCTCTGCCTTACGTTTTTCGTAATATGCCCGTACCACGGGATTTCTCGGTGTACCCTTTGAGGATACCTGCACCATCTGGATTGCAAGAAAGTAAATCGTTGCCTGCAATCGTCTGTTCCCCTGCTTAGTGGCTACATCCTTCCCTTTACCGCTAGAGGATAAATGAAGTGGTGCTATTCCGGCAAACTGTGCCAGTTTATTGGCATTACTAAAGCGTTTGATATCACCGATTTCAGCCAAAATCTTCACTGCCGTAATAACATTTACACCGGGAATGGTTGTAAGTGTGCAGCCAAGCATCTTATACATCTGTTCCAACATCTTATCTACTTCTGCCAGTTGGCTGTCATAGTGCTGTAAATCACTAACTATGCTAAGTGTTACCATGTCCCTTGCATCTTGATAAGCATTGTTTTTAACCTTGTCACTGGCTACTGCATCCAAGATTTTCTCGCAGGTCTTGGTGGAACATTTATTGTGGCTGACAGGAACAAGTTCCGCTCGCAAATCTTCCACAGACTTACCCTTTAGATACTTTCTGGATGGGTAATGCTCCCAGAAATACAGTGCCGTAGGTCTGCTGATATCATTAAAAAATGACTTGTAAGACGGATACGCAATACACAACTGCTCATGTAACTGGTTAACCAGTCTTGTCCGCTGTTTCATGATGTTATCCCTTCGATGCACCAGCTGACCAAGTGACCAGTACGCATCATTTGGGCAGGCATCCGGAAGTTTATCAAGCATGTTTAATGTTGCAAGGGCAATGGCTTCTGCATCGTCACTGTCGCTTTTGCGATACATGGCACCCCGATGCTTTGCCTGTCGATGAGAGATAGCAGTATTTACATCCTTTACAAGATACCCCTTATCAATCAGCCAGACCGCTAATGCTCTGCCATAACCGTAGGCATTCTCAAGACCATAAACTACGGTCTTCGCATCAGTATTACACTTTTTTACTTTAGTAACTAGCTTAGGAAAATCGGCTGGTCTGTTGGCGAAGGTAATCTCGCCCAGTTTGTTGTTGTAGCAGTCAATCATAACTGCTGTGTGGGTCTCTTTGTGTAAGTCAATACCCACATAAATAAAATCTTCTTTCGTCATAAAATCAACCCCAATCTCAATGTTTGGCAAAATAGTGGCAATCTCAACTGTTAAGCATCTTTCTCGGAATTACGCATTTTTCAGCAACCAAGTGTGCAATAGTGGTATAGCCTATCCACTTCTGGTCAGGCACAAAGTATTCCATACAGGAACACCGCTGACTTTCATAGAGATGGATACATCCTGCAGAACACAGGACACGAAGCAGAAGAAATCTCCTTCGTGGTGTGTGATGTTAACTCTGAAAAAGAACAGTTGCAAGTCAATTTTTTGATTTGAGAACAGATTTTTTATACAAACCACTAAAAACGAGCAAAATTGGCTTTATGCCATAGACCAAGAACAGAGAAAAAACTGTAATAATGCACAAATTTACTATTCGAGCATACAAAACAACTTTCTCTTGCCCTTGTGAGAGCCTGTGTTGCCCCTGTGTGCGATTTTAAGAGCGAAGTCGAGGTAATTACCCATAATGGAAGATTTGAGCCTTGTTGGGGAAATGTGAACGACATATTTTCTTAAGATACCGCAAAAATAAATAGGGTCGAAAATAGTGCAGGTTAAAGGGCTTATGCCGCCAAAGGACGGCATAAGCCGGAAAACACCCACCGGCATAGCCGTTGTGCAGAACCTAACATGGCATAACTTTTCCTTCTGTTCAAAAATTTGTTATGCTTTGGGATAATTTTATCGGGATTGCCCTGTAACAGAAAAATCGAGAATGTTCCATGGCGGTTGTCGTCAATAGAACATTCTCGATTCTGTGTTTACGTCTAGGTATTATGGAGATATCTCATCCCCCCTTATACCCCCTGGTGCGTGCCATTGTAACATGGATGTTTTCGGTTCGTCAAGAAAAATGTTACAAAATGATTACGTTTTGGTTTGTGTCATTTTCTAACTTCGAGATATAATTTAATTACTCAACTTTCCCAGCAAATATTTCCAAATAGAGCCTGAATAAATGAGGCTTGTGAGCCAATCCATTCACTTACTTTACTTTTGATTACAGATGTGATATCTGCTGACAGGTTGGAAATGTGCTCCACAAATAAAGCCATAAGGCTTTGAAGAGCATTTGTTAAATCCATGTCCTGAATATCATCACAGAACATGTAAAACAATTCGCCATATGTTTTCTGGTCATTTTGATTCCT
>JAFQUB010000038.1 GCA_017408735.1 Lachnospiraceae bacterium | reverse complement strand
GTACTTTTTAATTAATTGGCGCGAAGCGCCGCATTTTTCGATGGATTTGTCAAGTGTTTTTTGACAAAAAAGTGGGGGATTTTAATAAAAAAGGAATCTGAAAGCCTTATGTTTACTGGCTTAAAGATTCCGAGAGATTATTATAGTGTAACGGAGGTATCTTTGTGAAAAAGAAACTTTTATTCATTTATAATACACATGCGGGAAAAGGGCGGATACGGAATAAACTTGCAGATATACTTGAGATTTTTGCAAGAAAAGGATATGAGGTGACTGCTGTGCCTACGCTGCGGCGTGGAGATGCAACAGAGATTGCAGAAAAAAGAAGTACAGAGTATGAACTTTTGGTTTGCAGTGGAGGAGATGGCACGTTAGATGAAGTGGTAACCGGAATGATGAAAGCAGGAGTAGAGATACCTGTGGGTTATATTCCGGCAGGTTCCACCAACGATTATGGAAATAGTTTAGGGTTGCCTAAAAATATGGCAGCGGCGGCAAAAATTGCAGTGGGACAGGAAGTGTGCAAGTGTGATGTGGGCGAATTGGAAAATACATTTTTTGTTTACGTGGCAGCTTTTGGAGCTTTTACGGAAGTGTCTTATGCAACTCCTCAGGAGATTAAAAATCTTCTTGGTCATGCAGCATATATTCTGGAGGGAATGAAGAAACTTCATACCATAAAAGCGTACCACATGAAAGTCACAGCCAATGGGCAAACGATTGAGGATGATTTTATATATGGCATGGTGACCAATTCTGTTTCTGTTGGGGGGCTTAAGAACAATACTAGTACTAATGTGCTGTTAGATGATGGGATGTTTGAAGTGACATTGATTAAAAACCCGAAGAATCCCATTGAATTGCAGAATATAATTGCATCACTTTTGATTGCTGAGTTTGACAGCAAATATATGTATGCTTTTAAGGCCTCGGAAATTACCTTTGAGGCGGAAAGTGAGATTCCGTGGACGGTGGATGGTGAATTTGGGGGCAATCGTAAGTGTGCAAAAATAACGAACCATAAGCAGGCGATTTCCATAAAAGTAAACTGGAAAAATGTATATAAATTGATGGAACAAGAAAAAATGCAACAAAACTATTCACTTTTAGACAAAGATATGGTAGACTGATGTTATGAAAATTACAAATGGAGGTTATTTAGAATGTTAGTTTCAGCAAAAGAAATGCTTCAGAAAGCAAAAGCAGGACATTACGCAGTAGGTCAGTTCAATATTAACAACCTTGAATGGACAAAAGCTATTTTACAGACAGCTCAGGAATTAAATTCCCCAGTTATCTTAGGTGTATCCGAAGGTGCTGGTAAGTACATGACAGGTTACAAAACTGTTGTAGGTATGGTAAACGGAATGATGGAAGAATTAAACATCACTGTTCCGGTTGCATTACACCTTGATCACGGTAGCTACGAAGGATGTATGAAATGTATCGAAGCTGGATTCTCTTCAGTTATGTTCGATGGTTCTCATTATCCAATCGATGAAAATGTTGCTAAGACAACAGAATTAGTTAAGATTACTGCAGAAAAAGGAATGTCCTTAGAAGCAGAAGTTGGATCTATCGGTGGAGAAGAAGACGGTGTTGTAGGTAAAGGCGAATGTGCAGACCCACAGGAATGTAAGTCTATCGCTGACTTAGGAGTAACTATGTTAGCGGCTGGTATCGGTAACATCCACGGAAAATATCCTGAAAACTGGGAAGGATTAAGCTTCGAAACATTAGATGCAATCCAGCAGTTGACAGGAGAAATGCCATTAGTACTTCACGGTGGTACTGGTATTCCAGAAGATATGATTAAGAAAGCTATCTCTTTAGGAGTTGCTAAAATCAACGTTAACACAGAATGCCAGTTAGCATTTGCAGATGCAACACGTAAATATGTAGAAGCTGGAAAAGACTTAGAAGGAAAAGGATTTGACCCTCGTAAGTTACTTGCTCCAGGTGCAGAAGCTATCAAAGCAACTGTAAAAGAAAAAATGGAATTATTCGGATCTGTAGGAAAAGCTTAAGAAATAGACAAGCCTATACGAATAACAAGCCCCTTGACTGTTGGCGGTCAAGGGGCTTGTTTTCGCTGTAAAAAGGCAATAAAAAAACTCTATGAACATCATAGAGTTTTTGAGAGGGAGGACCAGACAGTTGCCTGTCTGGTAAGTATTATGAAAAAGTTTCTAAAATAGCATCTATAAGTTATCTCTAACTTGTTTATAGTATAGAACACATTCGTGAAGAAACCGTGATTGCTAAATGAAACTTTTTTAAATGAAAAATGAACAAAATGTGAATAACATTCTGTTCATTTCCATTAAATTAATCAAATGAAATATTTAAATCCTGACTAATTTCTAAAGTATCTAAAGCATAAATTTCCTCTCCGGAATTAGAAGTGACAATATCTGCATTTAATTCATAATTATATGAACCGGTACTTTCGTAAATAAGACCATAACCATCTGGATGGTTTAAGAATTCATCTTTATCTTCTGCATCGATGGAAACTCCGATTTCTTCAAAAGCAGCGGCAGCTTCTTCAGGAGTCATATTGCTAAAGTCGTGACCATTAATCAGAATTGGTTCATTTTCTGGTTCCTCTCCTGTTATTAAAGCTTCTGTGTCATAAAAATAAGTAATGTTAGCGATTTCGCATTCGTTGTAAGAAGCTTCTTTTGAAGTTGGATTATATAAATAGACAATAAGCCCGGTTGCAACATTTTTTCCGTCGGCATTGGTATATCCAATACGTTTGCTGTCGTAATCGTAAGTCATGGAAGGTAATGAATTGCTTGTAGCATCGATTTCGGAACCGTCTACTTCACATAAAAATAAGCCTCCATCTAATAAAGTCTGTACTGTATCGTTGAGAGTAAAAGTAGTATCTTTTAATGTTATTTCGGTTTTTACTGCTGGTGAACAGCCGGTAAGCAGTGTGGTGCAAAGAGCAGCAGATAAAAGCGTAGTTGTTAATTTTTTTAATAATTTCATAATTGTTCCTTTCTTTTGTAAGAAAACAGGATATGTGATGTTTTCTTTAGTGAGTTTCCGGTTCCGGATAAGTTTCTCCAAAAGTATCTACAGTCATAGTTTTAATACGCTGTACTTCTAAAGGCTTGTCCATATAGTCTGTTCTTACTTCGGCGATTTTGTTTACGTTTTCTAATCCTTCGATTACTTTACCAAAGGCAGCATACTGTCCATCTAAATGTGGAGAGGTCTTGTGCATGATAAAGAACTGAGAACCTGCAGAGTTTGGATCCATAGTTCTTGCCATAGATAAAACACCAGGTGTGTGTTTGAAGTTGTTTGTGAAACCATTCATGCTGAATTCTCCATCGATAGAGTATCCTGGACCACCCATACCTGTTCCGTCAGGGCAGCCCCCCTGGATCATAAAGCCTTTAATTACTCTGTGGAAAATGATTCCGTCGTAGTACTTTTTGTTGATAAGACTAATAAAGTTGTTTACGGTATTTGGAGCGATTTCAGGGTATAATTCAGCTTTGATTATATCTCCGTTTTCCATTTCAATAGTAACAATTGGATTCTGAGCCATGTTTCAAAATTTCCTTTCTTATTTTAATTAGAATTTAAATTGCGAATTTCCAATAAAATGGTAATCCATAGTATATTATAGCGGAAAAGAAAAATGGAGTAAAGGAAAAGTTGCAGATACGGTGTGGGAATAGAAGATAGACAGTACGGGAGGGCTGTGTTACAATGATAGCGGATTTGAAGAGAAAGGTTGGTATCAAAATGTTAAAAGGTGTAATTTTTGACATGGATGGAGTGATTATAAACAGTGAACCGCAGCATTACGAAGCTTATGTAATGTTTTGTGGTGATTATGGAGTGGAATTTCCGTATGAGATTTATAAAGGATTTATTGGAAGTACCCATGCCAAGGTGTGCAAATACATGAAGGAGCATTTTGCAATTCCCGTGACGGAAGAAGAAATGCAGGAAAAGTTGAGAGAATACAGAGAATATCTTGTGAAAACAAAAGGATATGAAGAAATTGCAGGTATCAAAGAATTGATACGAGATTTGCATAAGAATGGAATGAAGCTTGCCATTGCATCATCATCGCCGGAAAAAGAAATACATAAGGTGGTAAAGAGTCTGGGGATAGAATCTTATTTTACGAAACTGGTTAGTGGAGAAAAGGTGGCTAACCCAAAACCTGCACCAGATGTGTTTTTAAAAGCTGCCAGGGAATTGGAATTGTCTGTAGAAGAATGTATCATAATAGAAGATTCAGCGAATGGTGTGAAGGCGGCAAAGACTGCAGGGATTCCGGCAATTGGTTTTTATAATTCGGATTCCGGAGAACAGGATTTGTCACAGGCATCCATTGTGGTAGAAGGATTTGAGGAAGTGGATTTTGATTTTGTGGAGAAGACATATCAGAGGGCGCATTCCATTCCATGAAGGATAGCAGAAACGGAGCGGTGTATTATCCGGGAAAGTGTGATGGAGGATTTGGAGGAATTCTATAAATTGTATGGAAGTCCTGGAATGGAATTTATTGAGCCGTTGGCGGATTATGAAACGGAACAGGAAAAATTGTGGTCCTATATTCATAACAGGTATCCTTTTTATGGGTATGGGATGTGGACGGTGTTGGACAAAACAACCGGAAAAGTGATTGGGCGTGCCGGAATCGAGGAACGGACAATTGGAGAACGGGATATGACAGAACTTGGATATATGTTGCACTATTCATATAGAAGAAACGGCATTGGTTTTGAAATTTGTCAGGCGATTTTGGAATATGCAAAAACAACATTATATATAGAAGAAATACATGCATATACCCATAGGGGCAATGAGGCCTCTCAAAGACTGCTTAAAAAGCTTGGGTTTAGTGTAGAAGGGGAAGTCTGTTGGCGAGAAGAAGAGTTGCAACAGTACTGTTGTGAATTGTACTAAAAAAAATACAAAAAAAAATAAAAAGATACTTGCGCGACGACAATCCTTCGTGTATACTAATTATTGCTGTGGCATGATAGCTATGAAGCGTGAGGTTGCTGTAGGAACGAAAGTTTCCGCAGGTTTTCCGTGGAGCGAATGTCAAGTTAGGAAACTGACGACAAGTCACTGTATACAAGTTAACAGATACTTTGATGAAAATTAAGGTTGAAACAATGTGTGGTAGTTTGCGTTTGAATGAAAAACGTTTATGATACACACGGGAAAGTGTACAGTCACCGCTTGTCGTACTAAGATTTAATTAAGTGCGAAGGAGGCGACTTTTTTTATGGCAAGTCAAGTAATGAGAATCACATTAAAAGCATACGACCATCAGTTAATCGATGCTTCTGCCAAAAAACTTATTGAAACTGTAAAGAAGAATGGAGCTCAGGTGAGTGGTCCGGTACCATTACCAACAAAGAAGGAAGTAGTAACTATCCTTAGAGCGGTACACAAGTACAAAGATTCCAGAGAACAGTTTGAGCAGAGAACTCATAAAAGACTTATCGATATCACAACACCAAGTCAGAAGGTAGTTGAAGCATTATCAAGATTAGAAATGCCAGCAGGTGTATATATCGATATTAAAATGAAAAACAAATAGGTTTTTCCAAAACAAAATTAAATGGACAGTAACAATCCTTAATGCATATTGATTTTTACCAAAACGATGCATTTTCTAGGATGATTATCAAATAAAGGTAATCCGCTGTAGATAAAAACAGGAGGTAAAGAAATGAACAAGGCAATTTTAGCTACAAAAGTTGGAATGACTCAGATCTTCAATGAAGATGGCGTGTTAGTTCCGGTAACTGTATTGCAGGCTGGTCCTTGTGTAGTAACACAGGTTAAAACAGTTGAAAATGACGGTTACAGCGCAGTACAGGTTGGTTTCGTTGACAAGAAAACAAAATATGTTGACGGAAAAATGGTGCACAGACATGGTGCAAACAAAGCAGAACAGGGACACTTCGATAAAGCGGGTGTATCTGCAAAGAGATATGTAAAGGAATTTAAGCTTGCAAACGCTGAAGAGTACACAGTTGCTCAGGAAATCAAAGCAGACGTATTTGCAGCAGGAGATAAGGTAGATGCAACTGCAATCTCTAAAGGTAAGGGATTCCAGGGTGCAATCAAAAGACATGGTCAGTCAAGAGGACCTATGGCTCATGGTTCTAAATTCCATCGTCATGCTGGTTCCAATGGTGCTTGTTCAAGCCCAAGTAAAGTATTCAAGGGTAAGAAGATGCCAGGACATATGGGACACAAGAAGATTACAATTCAGAATCTTGAAATTGTAAGAGTAGACGCGGATAAGAACTTACTTTTAGTAAAAGGTGCTGTACCAGGACCTAAGAAATCTTTAGTAACAATTAAAGAAACTGTAAAGTCAGGTAAATAAGCTTTATAGGAAAGGAGGAACATACAGATGGCAAACGTATCTGTTTATAATATGGAAGGCAACGAAGTTGGCAAAATTGAATTAAATGATGCAATCTTCGGTGTAGAAGTAAATGAACATTTAGTGCATATGGCAGTTGTACAGCAGCTTGCAAACAAGCGTCAGGGTACACAGAAAGCTAAAACTCGTTCAGAAGTATCCGGTGGTGGAAGAAAGCCATGGAGACAGAAAGGTACAGGACATGCAAGACAGGGTTCTATCAGAGCTCCGCAGTGGACTGGCGGTGGTGTAGTATTCGCTCCAACACCAAGAGATTACTCTTTCAAATTAAATAAGAAAGAAAAGAGAGCAGCTCTTAAATCTGCATTAACATCTAAAGTTCAGGAAAACAAATTTATCGTTCTTGACGAATTAAAATTAGATGAAGTTAAAACAAAGAAATTCGCAGCTGTATTAGGAAACTTAAATGTTGATAAAGCATTAGTTGTATTAAACGACAATGATCAGAACGTAGTATTATCAGCAAGAAATATCCCGGAAGTTAAGACAGCTCTTACAAATACAATTAACGTATATGACATTTTGAAATATAACACAGTTATTGCAACTAAGGCTGCAGTAGCAACAATCGAGGAGGTGTATGCATAATGGCAAACGTACAGTATTATGACGTAATCCTTAAGCCAGTAATCACTGAAAAGAGTATGAACGCTATGGGAGAAAAGAAGTACACATTTTATGTACACACTGAAGCAAACAAAACAATGATTAAAGAAGCTGTTGAAAAAATGTTCCCGGGAACAAAGGTTGCAAAGGTTAACACAATGAACCTTGACGGAAAGAGCAAAAGACGTGGAATGGTTGTTGGAAAGACTGCTAAGAAGAAAAAAGCAATCGTTCAGTTAACAGAAGACAGCAAGGATATTGAAATCTTCCAGGGGTTATAAGAATCACGGAAACGGGTATCAATTAGAAACTATGTGCAAACAAAGCACGACAACAAATATGGTATGAAACGAAAGGAGAGAAAGTAATGGGAATTAAAACATATAACCCATATACACCTTCCAGAAGACATATGACTGGTTCTGATTTCTCTGAAATCACAAAGACAACACCAGAAAAAAGCTTGGTTGTTTCTTTAAAGAAGAACGCAGGTCGTAATAATCAGGGTAAAATCACAGTTAGACATCGCGGAGGCGGTGCTAGAAGAAAATATAGAATCATCGATTTCAAGAGAAATAAATTTGACGGAGTTCCGGCAACTGTAGTTGGTATCGAATACGATCCAAACAGAACTGCAAACATCGCATTAATCTGCTATGCAAACGGTGCTAAGGCTTATATCCTTGCTCCGGAAGGATTAACAGATGGTATGACAGTAATGAGCGGTGCTGAAGCAGAAGTAAGAGTAGGAAACTGCTTACCACTTTCTGAAATTCCGGTTGGTACTATGGTACACAACGTTGAATTACATCCAGGTAAGGGTGGACAGTTAGTTCGTTCTGCTGGAAACAGTGCTCAGTTGATGGCGAAAGAAGGAAAATATGCAACATTAAGACTTCCTTCAGGTGAAATGAGAATGGTGCCATTAAGCTGTAGAGCAACCATCGGTGTTATCGGAAACGGTGATCATAACCTTATCAATATCGGTAAAGCAGGACGTAAACGTCATATGGGTATCAGACCTACAGTTCGTGGTTCTGTTATGAACCCTAATGACCATCCACACGGTGGTGGTGAAGGTAAGACTGGTATCGGACGTCCGGGTCCATGTACTCCTTGGGGTAAACCAGCTCTTGGCTTGAAGACAAGAAAGAAAAACAAACACTCTAACAAGTACATCGTAAGAAGAAGAGACGGAAAGGCTATGAAATAAGGAGGTAAACCCATGGCAAGATCATTAAAAAAAGGACCATTCGCAGACGCAAGTCTTTTAAAGAAGGTTGATGCTATGAACGCTGCTGACCAGAAGCAGGTTATCAAAACATGGTCACGTCGTTCTACAATCTTCCCACAGTTCGTAGGACACACAATCGCTGTTCACGACGGAAGAAAGCATGTACCTGTATATATCACAGAAGATATGGTAGGACATAAACTTGGTGAGTTCGTTGCAACAAGAACTTACAGAGGACATGGAAAAGACGAAAAGAAATCTAAAGTGAGATAAATATTTGGAAAGTGAAAGGAGGCTTCACTCATGGCAAGAGGACATAGATCCCAGATTAAAAGAGAAAGAAATGCACAGAAGGATACAAGACCATCAGCTAAATTAAGCTATGCAAGAGTATCAGTTCAGAAAGCATGTTTCGTATTAGATGCCATCAGAGGTAAAGACGTACAGACAGCACTTGGTATTTTAGCTTATAATCCAAGATATGCTTCAAGCGTAATCGAAAAATTATTAAATTCAGCTATTGCAAACGCAGAAAACAACAATGGTATGAATATGGAAAACCTTTATATTGAAGAATGTTATGCAAATAAAGGACCTACAATGAAAAGAATTAGACCGAGAGCACAGGGTAGAGCTTACAGAATCGAAAAGAGAACAAGCCATATCACAATCGTGCTGAATGAAAGATAAGGAGGGTAATCATGGGACAGAAAGTTAATCCTCACGGCTTAAGAGTCGGTGTTATCAAGGACTGGGATTCAAAATGGTATGCAGAAGCTGATTTCTCAGATTTCCTTGCAGAAGATTATAATATTAGAAAATTTTTAAAGAATAAATTATACAGTGCTGGTGTTTCTAAGATTGAAATCGAAAGAGCATCTGAACGTGTTAAGATTATCATCCACACAGCAAAACCAGGTGTTGTAATTGGTAAAGGTGGAGAAGAAATCGAAAAGACTAAAAAAGAACTTCAGAAGATTATGAACAACAAAAAAGTTGTTGTTGATATCAAAGAAGTAAAAAGACCAGACAAAGATGCACAGTTAGTTGCAGAAAATATTGCACTTCAGTTAGAAAACCGTGTATCTTTCCGTAGAGCAATGAAATCTACAATGTCAAGAACAATGAAGTCTGGTGCTAAGGGAATTAAGACAGCTGTTTCAGGACGTCTTGGCGGAGCTGATATGGCTCGTACAGAGTTCTACAGCGAAGGAACTATTCCACTTCAGACATTAAGAGCAGATATTGATTATGGCTTCGCTGAAGCTGACACAACTTACGGTAAGTTAGGTGTTAAGGTTTGGATTTACAAAGGCGAAGTTCTTCCTACTAAGGCAAACAAGGAAGGGAGCGATAAATAATGTTAATGCCAAAAAGAGTTAAACGTAGAAAACAGTTCCGTGGTTCTATGGCAGGTAAAGCTACAAGAGGTAACAAAATCACTTATGGTGAATTTGGTATCGTAGCAACAGAACCATGTTGGATTAGATCAAACCAGATCGAAGCAGCCCGTATCGCTATGACACGTCATATCAAACGTGGTGGTAAGGTTTGGATTAAGATTTTCCCAGATAAGCCGGTAACAACAAAGCCAGCTGAAACTCGTATGGGTTCCGGTAAAGGTACATTAGAATACTGGGTAGCAGTAGTTAAACCAGGACGTGTAATGTTCGAAATTTCTGGAGTAGCAGAGGAAACAGCGAGAGAAGCTTTACGTCTTGCAACACACAAGTTGCCATGTAAGTGTAAAATCGTTTCTCGTGCAGATTTAGAAGGCGGTGACAACAGTGAAAATTAATGCATATATGGAAGATTTAAGAAGCAAGAAAAATGACTTGGCTTCATTGAATGAAGAATTAGTAGCTGCTAAAAAGGAACTCTTTAACTTGAGATTCCAGAACGCAACAAATCAGTTAGACAATACTAGCAGAATTAAAGAAGTTAGAAGAAATATTGCCAGAATCCAGACAGTTATAGCTGAAGGACAGGCAAGCGCAGAATAATATAGAATGCTTAATCCGACAGCAGATTCTTATATAAAGAATATAGAAAGGAGATAATTGTTGTGGAAGAAAGAAACCTTAGAAAAACTCGTACAGGTAAAGTAGTTAGCAATAAAATGCAGAAAACAATCGTAGTTGCTGTAGAAGATCACGTAAAACATCCTTTATACAACAAGATTGTGAAAAGAACTTATAAATTAAAAGCTCATGATGAAAATAATGAGTGTAACATTGGCGATATCGTAAAAGTAATGGAAACAAGACCTTTATCTAAAGATAAGAGATGGCGTCTTGTAGAAATTATGGAAAAGGCTAAATAATTCGAAGGAGGTTACCCGCATGATTCAGCAGGAAAGTAGATTGAAAGTTGCTGATAACACAGGTGCAAAAGAGTTATTATGTATCCGTGTTATGGGTGGTTCAACAAGAAGATATGCGAATATTGGTGATATTATCGTTGCTACTGTCAAAGATGCAACACCAGGCGGTGTTGTAAAAAAAGGTGATGTAGTTAAGGCAGTAGTTGTACGTACTGTTAAAGGTGCTCGTCGTAAAGATGGCTCATACATTAAATTTGATGAAAACGCTGCAGTAATTATTAAAGATGACAAGACTCCAAGAGGAACTCGTATCTTTGGACCAGTAGCTAGAGAGCTTAGAGAAAAACAGTTCATGAAGATTGTTTCCTTAGCTCCTGAAGTATTATAAGGAGGTGCAGGCAATGGCAACAATCAAAATTAAAAAAGGTGATACTGTAAAAGTTATCGCTGGAAAAGATAAAGATAAAGAAGGCAAAGTTATTGCTATCAATAGAAAGAACAACACTTGCTTAGTTGAAGGCGTAAATATGATTACAAAGCATACAAAGCCAAGCGCAGCTAATCAGGCAGGCGGAATTGTTCATCAGGAAGGACCTATTGATCTTTCAAACGTAATGTATCTCTTAAATGGAAAACCAACCAGAATTGGTTTCAAGATGGATGGAGATAAGAAAGTACGTTTCGCAAAATCAACAGGTGAAGTTATCGATTAATCAGAGAGGAGGTCAAGACGTTGAGCAGACTTAGAGAAGTTTATGAAAATGAAATCGTGGAAGCGATGACAAAAAAATTCGGATATAAAAATGTTATGCAGGTACCAAAGATTGATAAGATCGTTATCAACATGGGTATCGGTGAAGCAAAAGAAAATGCAAAAATCTTAGACTCAGCTGTAAAAGATCTTGAAACAATCACAGGTCAGAAAGCAGTTCTTACAAGAGCTAAGAAATCAGTTGCTAACTTTAAAATCAGAGAAGGTATGCCAATCGGATGTAAAGTTACTTTAAGAGGCGAAAAGATGTATGAATTCGCTGATCGTTTAATTAACTTAGCATTACCTCGTGTGCGTGACTTTAGAGGTATTAATCCAAATGCATTCGATGGTAGAGGAAACTATGCTCTTGGTATTAAAGAACAGTTGATTTTCCCGGAAATCGAATACGATAAAGTTGACAAAGTAAGAGGTATGGACATCATCTTCGTTACAACAGCTAACACAGATGAAGAAGCTCGTGAATTATTGACAATGTTCAACATGCCGTTTGAAAAGTAGAATAGGAGGGAATTTTAATGGCTAAGACATCTATGAAAGTTAAACAGCAGCGTAAACAAAAATTCTCTACTAGAGAATATACACGTTGCAACATTTGCGGTCGTCCACATTCTGTATTAAGAAAATACGGAATCTGCAGAATTTGTTTCCGTGAATTAGCTTACAAGGGACAGATACCAGGCGTGAAAAAAGCAAGCTGGTAAAATGAGAAAGGAGGCAACTTAAAATGACAATGAGCGATCCAATCGCAGATATGCTTACAAGAATTCGTAATGCAAATACTGCTAAGCATGATACAGTAGATGTACCATCATCAAAAATGAAAGAAGCTATTGCTAAAATTCTTTTAGATGAAGGATATATCAAAAAATACGAAATTATTGAAGATGGTAATTTTAAGACAATCCGTATTGAATTAAAGTACGGTAAAGATAAAAATGAAAAAATCATTACAGGACTTAAGAGAATCTCTAAACCAGGTCTTCGTGTTTATGCAAACGCTGAAGATATGCCAAAGGTTCTCGGAGGACTTGGTATTGCAATCGTTTCAACAAACAAAGGTGTTGTAACAGATAAAGAAGCTAGAAAAATGAATGTAGGTGGAGAAGTGTTGGCTTTCGTTTGGTAAGCCAACCACACCGATTCCAATTAAAATATAGGAGGTACGGGCATGTCACGTATAGGAAGAATGCCAATCGCTATCCCAGCTGGTGTTACAGTTGAAATAGCAGAAAATAACAAAGTGACTGTAAAAGGTCCAAAGGGAACACTTGAAAGAGTATTACCTGCAGAAATGGAAATTAAGTCTGAAAATGGTCAGGTTGTTGTAACAAGACCAAACGACTTAAAGAAAATGAAATCTTTACATGGTTTAACAAGAACATTAATCAACAACATGGTTGTTGGTGTGACAGATGGTTACGAAAAAGTTCTTGAAGTAAACGGTGTAGGTTATAGAGCTCAGAAACAGGGCAAGAAGCTTGTATTAGCTTTAGGTTACTCACATCCTGTAGAAATGGAAGATCCAGAAGGAATTGAATCTGTTGTTGATGGACAGAATAAAATCATCATCAAAGGTATCGATAAAGAAAAAGTTGGCCAATATGCAGCTGAAATCAGAGATAAGAGAAGACCTGAACCATACAAAGGTAAAGGTATTAAATATGCTGATGAAGTTATCAGACGTAAAGTTGGTAAGACTGGTAAGAAATAATTAAGGAGTGTGTGAGAATGGTTAGTAAGAAATCAAGAACAGAAGTTCGTTTAAAAAAACATAGAAGAATTCGTAATCGTTTCAGCGGTACAGCCGAAAGACCACGTTTAGCTGTGTTTAGAAGTAACAATCACATGTATGCTCAGATTATTGACGATACAGTTGGAAATACTTTAGTTGCAGCTTCTACATTAGACAAAGATGTAAAAGCTCAGGTAGAAAAGACAAATAACGTTGATGCAGCAGCATGTGTAGGAACTGCGATTGCTAAGAAAGCAATCGAAAAAGGTATCAAAGAAGTAGTATTCGACAGAGGCGGATTTGTATACCACGGTAAAGTTCAGGCATTAGCAGATGCAGCCAGAGAAGCTGGCTTAGAATTCTAGGAAAGGGAGGAAAAGACGCATGAAACATACAATCATTGATGCTAGTCAGTTAGAATTACAGGAAAAAGTAGTATCAATCAAACGTGTTACTAAAGTTGTTAAGGGTGGTCGTAACTTCCGTTTCACAGCATTAGTAGTAGTTGGTGATGGCAACGGACATGTAGGAGCAGGTCTTGGAAAAGCAACTGAAATTCCAGAAGCAATCCGCAAAGGAAAAGAAGATGCTATGAAGAAGCTCGTTACAGTTGCAATGGATGAAAACAAGAGTGTTACACATGATTTTCTTGGAAAATTCGGAAGTGCTTCCGTGCTTTTAAAGAAAGCTCCAGAAGGTACTGGTGTTATCGCTGGTGGTCCGGCTCGTGCAGTAATCGAACTTGCTGGAATTAAAAACATCCGTACAAAATCATTAGGTTCAAACAACAAGCAGAACGTAGTACTTGCTACAATCGAAGGTTTAAGTCAGTTAAAGAAACCAGAAGAAGTAGCTGCACTTCGTGGTAAGTCTGTTGAAGAAATTCTTGGTTAATTACCGGGAAGCTAAAGGAGGAAATCGAGATGGCAGATAAATTAAAAATCACATTAGTGAAATCTACAATCGGTGCTATTCCAAAGCATAAGGCTACCGTAGCTGCTTTAGGTTTAAAGAAGCTTAATAAAACAGTAGAAATGCCGGATAATGCAGCCGTTAGAGGTATGATTCAGCAGGTAAGACATTTAGTTAAAGTAGAAGAAATCTAAGATTCAGATAAGGAGGTGTCAGAATGGACTTATCAAATTTAAGACCTGCAGAAGGTTCTAAGCAGGGAGATAGATTTAGACGTGGACGTGGACATGGTTCAGGAAATGGTAAGACAGCTGGTAAAGGTCATAAAGGACAGAAGGCTCGTTCAGGAGCACCAAGACCAGGCTTTGAAGGTGGTCAGATGCCATTATATAGAAGAATTCCTAAGAGAGGATTTACAAATTATAACCACAAAGAAATTGTTGGTATTAACTTAAGTGCTCTTGAAGTATTCGATAATGATGCAGTAGTATCCATTGAAACATTAATTGAAACAGGAATCGTTAAGAATCCTAGAGATGGTGTTAAGATTTTAGGAAATGGAGAACTTACTAAGAAGCTTACAGTTCAGGCTAACGCATTCAGTGCAAGCGCAAAAGAAAAAATTGAGGCTCTTGGTGGAAAAGCTGAGGTGATCTAATGTTCAAAACACTGAAAAATGCATTTAAAATTAAGGACATAAGAACTAAGATTTTTTATACATTTTTAATGATAGTTGTTGTTCGAATTGGTTCTCAGCTTCCGATTCCGGGTGTAAATAGAGACTACTTTTCACAGTGGTTTGCTCAGCAGACTGGTGACGCATTTGGCTTTTTTAATGCCGTCACCGGTGGCTCTTTCTTGGAAATGTCAGTGTTCGCACTGAACATTACACCATACATTACATCTTCCATTATTATGCAGCTTTTAACTATCGTAATCCCGAAGTTAGAAGAAATGCAGAAAGATGGTGAAGATGGAAGAAAGAAAATTGCTTCCATTACTCGTTATGTAACGGTAGTATTAGCTCTTGTTCAGGCTACTGCTATGTCTGTAGGTTTTGGTAACAAAGGGCTTTTGCAGGAATTTAACTTTATCAATGTGCTTACAGTAATTGTAGCATTAACAGCAGGTTCTGCTATGTTAATGTGGATTGGTGAACGAATTACAGAAAATGGTGTGGGTAACGGTATTTCTATCGTACTTTTAGTTAACATCGTTTCCAGAATTCCGGCCGATTTAGCTACATTGTTTGAAACATTTGTAAAAGGAAAAGCACCTGCATATGCAATTCTTGCAGTTTTAATTATTGTTGCAGTTATTCTTGTAACGACTGTATTGACAATAATTTTACAGGGCGGAGAAAGAAAAATCTCTGTTCAGTATGCTAAAAAAATGCAGGGTAGAAAAATGGTTGGAGGACAGTCAACTCATATTCCTCTTAAGGTTAACACTGCCGGTGTTATCCCAATCATCTTTGCATCTTCCTTGTTACAGTTTCCGGTTGTAATTGCTTCCTTGCTTGGAAAGTCCGGTTCTGAATGGGTAAAATTTTTATCTTCATCAAACTGGTGCGATCCTAACAATCTGAAGTATTCCATCGGTTTACTGGTTTATATTGTACTGGTTGTTTTCTTTGCTTATTTCTATACTTCTATTACATTTAATCCGTTAGAAGTTGCAAATAACTTAAAGAAACAGGGTGGATTTATTCCTGGTATTCGTCCAGGTACACCTACATCAGATTATTTGACAAAAATTCTTAACAACATTATATTTATCGGAGCAGTATTCTTGATTGTTGTTGCTGTTATTCCAATCTTCTTCAATGGTGTGTTCGGCGCACAGGTAACATTCGGTGGAACATCACTGATTATTATCGTTGGAGTAGTATTAGAAACAATTAAGCAGATTGAGTCACAGATGCTTGTTCGATATTATAAAGGTTTTTTGAATGATAAATAAAGGTGATGCATAGCATTACATAACGATATTGCTGGGAGTCTTAGGGTTCCCGGCAATATTTGTAACAGATAAGGACTTAAAAAGAAAAATAGCAAAGAATGGAGGAAGAATTCATGAAATTAATCATGTTAGGTGCACCTGGTGCCGGTAAAGGAACACAGGCGAAGAAAATTGCTGAAAAATATAACATTCCACATATTTCTACCGGAGATATTTTCCGTGCAAATATTAAAAATGGTACAGAACTTGGACAGAAAGCAAAAACATATATGGACCAGGGACTTTTAGTACCGGATGAATTGGTAGTAGATTTAGTTATGGATCGTTTTGCACAGCCGGATTGTGAAAATGGCTATGTATTAGATGGTTTCCCAAGAACAATTCCACAGGCGGAAGCTTTGGATGCAGCGTTAGAAAAAGCAGGAGCAAAAATCGACTACGCAATTAACGTAGAAGTACCGGATGAAAACATTGTAAACCGTATGTCCGGACGTAGAGCATGTGTTGCATGTGGTGCAACTTATCATTTAGTACATATTCCGCCAAAAGCAGAAGGAGTATGTGATACTTGCGGAAAAGAACTTATTTTAAGAGATGATGATAAGCCGGAAACAGTAAAGAAACGTCTTGGTGTATATCATGAACAGACTCAGCCATTAATCGACTATTATACTAAAAAAGGTGCATTAGTTGAAGTGGATGGAACTGTAGATATGGAAGATGTATTCAATGCAATCGTTAAGATATTAGGAGCTTAAAAATATGGCTGTTACAATTAAATCTGCAAAAGAAATTGAATTAATGAGAGAAGCAGGTAAAATTCTTGCTGCTGTGCATGAACAACTGGGAGAAGCAATCAAACCGGGAATGTCCACAAAAGAGATTGATATGTTAGGAGAAAAACTGATTCGAGGCTATGGATGTATTCCTTCCTTTTTGAATTATCAAGGATATCCTGCATCTATCTGCGTATCTGTCAATGACGAAGTGGTACATGGAATTCCAACCCATGACAGAATTTTACAGGAAGGTGACATTGTAAGTCTGGATGCAGGCGTAATTTACAACGGTTATCATTCCGATGCTGCCCGTACCCATATGGTAGGGGAAGTGAGTAAAGAAGCAAGACAGTTGGTCGAGGTTACAAAACAGAGCTTCTTCGAAGGGATCAAATATGCAACAGAAGGAAGACACTTATATGAAATATCAGCAGCTATAGGAGCCTATGCTGAAAGCTTTGGGTATGGAGTTGTCAGAGATTTGGTAGGACATGGCATTGGAAGAAATTTGCATGAAGATCCTCAGATACCAAACTTCCAACAGAGAAGACGCGGTATGAAATTACGGGCAGGTATGACACTTGCCATTGAGCCAATGATTAACGCTGGTGGTTTTGATGTAGTGTGGTTAGACGATGATTGGACCGTAGTAACAGAAGATGGTTCTTTGTCTGCTCACTACGAAAATACTGTGCTAATTACAGAAGGTGAACCGGAAATTTTATCCTTATCTTTATAAGAGGTGCAGAATGGACAGATTTGAAGTTGGAATGTTGGCGAAAGCATTGGCAGGACATGATTTCGGGAAAATATATGTAATCATTGGAGTGGATGAGGATTATGTATATCTAGCAGATGGGAAAATAAGAACCATGGAGAAGCCCAAGAAGAAAAAAAAGAAGCATGTTCAGCTTATCAAAGAAACGCAACAGGTAGTAGTAGATAAGATACGAAACAATGAAAAAATTCAGAACGAAGAAATTAAGCGAATAATCAAACTTAAGTTATCACAAGGAGGGAATGCAGATGTCTAAGGCAGATGTAATCGAAATCGAAGGAACTGTAATTGAAAAATTACCAAATGCAATGTTTCAGGTGGAATTGGAAAACGGTCATAAAGTGCTTGCACACATTAGTGGTAAGCTTCGTATGAACTTTATCAGAATTCTTCCTGGTGATAAGGTAACGATTGAATTGTCACCTTATGATTTATCTAAGGGTAGAATTATCTGGAGAGATAAGTAGGAAAAGATAAATAAATATATGAAATAAATGTGTTGGCATTTGAAGAACATGCTTTAAAGTATGTCCTTTGGATGGCAACATATTATTAAGTTCCGTTGGTATTTATTTTAAGAGAAAGTTATTTGTGAATTTTAAATGGTTTATATATTGGAAGAAAAGGGGGACAAAGGAAATGAAAAGGATAGTAACAGTTCAGCCTTGTCCTAGTCAAAAGAGAGAAATTTAAAAATTTTTTCACAAGTTTTATCCACACAAAAACGTATGATTTTACAGATTTGTATGCACTTTGTTTTTGTGTGGATAACTTTTTTACAAACTATCCGTTCCAGCCTACTTTTTCATGTTTGGTGAGACTGGTTTTCCACATATTCTGTTGATTTACAGAAAGTAATACATCGTCATTTTGACGAATCTCTTTTTAGGCATATTTTTCTTTTTTGTTTGTTTCTGATAAACTATGTTTATCAGAAACGAACGGAAGGAGATGCCCCATTGGAAAAAAAAGCAATTATGAAAATGGAATGTATCAACAGCTCATGGAAATCATGGGGCGTTTAGATACTGTAGAAAAAGAATCCGCACAAAAAATTGATACACTTAATAAGCGAATTGATACCCTTGAAAATGAAAATCTTGCTTTAAAGAAGGAAAATCAGTTGTTGAAGGATGATAATGCCCGTCTGAAAAGCATCATCAATAACGACAGTTCCAACACATCCCTTCCGCCTTCTACCGACCCAAAAGGTGG
>JAFQUB010000003.1 GCA_017408735.1 Lachnospiraceae bacterium | reverse complement strand
ACTCCATACACAATGGCTCCACGGACGCGACTTTGTTCAATTCGGCAAAATCGCTATTAGCGCAAACGAAAGGGCAGATACTGGCAATATGTAATCTGCTTTTTCGTTTACGCTAACAGCGATTGTAACCTAATCAATTTTACGCTTTTCTTGCCACTACAACAGGCTGATAAAATCCTGTTTCTTCTGAGAACTTCCACTCAACTTTGCTACATCCATAAGCAAGTAATAATTTTGTCATTTCTTCTCTGCGAGTGGCTCTATATTCACATTCAAATTTACTAACTTGCAATGATTCCTCATCATCAACAATATACTGAATAAGTTTATAATTATCGTTATTCCACTCCCATGTTTGAAATGACACTCTCTGCCCTTTGTCGGTTTTATGTATATATGGCGGGGAATATGGTGGTTTTTCCGTCAGCAAACTATCATAATCTCTAATACTTGCAACAAATATACCATTTCTCTTAATCTGATTCACAATGCTTTTGATTGCTGATTCTAAATCATTACTTGTTAGCATATGTGGTAGTGCATTATCCATAGCCATAACAATATCAAATTTTTCTGTAAATGTATCTGATAACGCACAAAAATTAGCCTGCTTAAAGCAAATATCTACATTATTCGCTTTTGCTCTTTTTTCTGCTTCTACAAGTTCTCCTGCACTTAAATCAGACGCCGTCACATTATATCCAAGTGACGCAATACCGATAGCCTGTGTTCCAATTCCGCAAGCACAGTCAAGAATTTTGGCTGTATTATCAAATCCATTATTTTGAAATATACGATTTAGGATTTCTGCTTGCTCCTTGGTTGTAGCTTGCCAATCCAGAAATAATTTATCATATTGAGTTGCTAAATTATCATAAAAAGTTTGTATTATACTCATACCATTCACTCCATCAAATTCGAATATATACGTGCATCTTATCAACTTTCCAGTATTTACGTGCTTTCTCGCCCACGGGCATCTATGTATTTTGCACTTTTCCCTTATTTTTCCCCTTATCAATAGTTTATAAGGGAAATCTGCTTTACAAAAATAAAGAAACCTTTTTCTTTTATCTGTTATGACAATCTTCTATCGACATATATTCTCATTCAGGTCAATCGATGCCTCTGTAATTTTAATTCCCCCGAATTCGGGGGAATTAAAATTATTTTAGTACTGTAGTTGTCTGTATTTCTAAAATAGACATCTGATGTATCGCAATCTTATTCAACTTTATCAATCGCTCTTTCTGACTTAATCCATCCTCAATTAATACTGCATTGATATTTTCCATATTTGAAAGACAGATTAATTCAGTAATACTCGCATAATCCCTTATATTTCCCTTTTTGTCAGGGTTATTCTCACGCCATTGTTTTGCTGTCATTCCAAACAATGCCATGTTTAACACATCTGCCTCAGATGCATATATAATGGATGTTTGCTGTGCCGTAAGTTCTGTCGGAATCAAATTTGTTTTTATAGCATCTGTATGTATACGGTAATTGATTTTTGCAAGTTCTCTTTTTGCACTCCATCCCAATAATGCCTGTTCTTCTTTTTTTAATCGTTCAAATTCCTTAATCAGATAAAGTTTAAATTGCGGAGACACCCAGCTTGCAAATTCAAATGCAATATCCTTATAAGCATATGTTCCACCATATCTGCCAGCCTTAGCCACAATACCTTTAGAGTTGGTTCTTGTTACCCACTGTTTTACAGACATAATAAAACGATTAAGTCCGGCCTCCTGCATTATTTCATCATATGCATTAGTATCAAAATCCTCATTATACATTTCTTCCCAAATGCCAAGAAATTCTATTGTATTTTTGTTCCTAAGCCATTTCTCAATCAATGCTGGTCCATTATCAATTTTTCGGACCATATCAGTTAAAGAAATATAATCATCTTCTTCAATTTGTAATACTTGTATCTCTGTACCATCAACATTAAGTTTTCCCATAATTCACATCCCTTCTTCGCCTAATATACTATAAAATAATTATTCCTAACTTGTGCCTCACAGAGCGAAATACACCCTTCGCACAAATCTTCGTTCTGTACTCTGGGTATTTCACTTTTTATAACAACTAACACTTATAAACTTCATCAAATTGTTGTTTATCTATCCATAATAAAATGGAACCAACAAATTAAGCACAAATGCAAGCACAATTCCCATTGCCGTCATCATAATTGAATCCTTGATAGTATTACGCTTCAAAACCGCCAAGCCGCAAATAAAAACAAGCAATTCTAATAATGAATACATTTCAAAATAAATCCACCCATAAACAAACGTCATATTAAACAAAACTGCGATTATCATTGCGGAAAGGGAAAAAGATACTTTACTTGTTCCTTTTGCATACCAACAAATAAATGCCAACAACGGAGATATGGCTGTAAATCCAACCCAAATCATTGCATAACTTTTTGGAAAGAATCCAGCTACAAAGTTTGAATACAGATAGTAACTTGTAACCATTCCCGCAAAGAATACAAATACATTGATGGATGCCCTGATCGAAGAATTACTATAAATTGCGATACATATAGCAATCAGTACCCATATAGCAAAACGTCCTAAAAAATTCCCAACATCCAAGTATTCAAATATAAAAGGCAAATCGTTGCTTGCTGTATTATCTAAGAATTTTGAAAATGTTCCTAAAGCAATTCCTAAAAATAGTATAGCCATTGTATCAATAACCTGTCTACTAGTAGATATTGATTTTTCTTCACAGCGTATATTATTCAAAAATGTCTTCATTATACTTCACCTTAAATTCAATTTGTCCATTATTCCAACATCTTTAGTAATGCATCTGCATTTTTCTATTCCCAATATTTCTTATCACCACACAAATGGCAGCAAACGATACTTTACCTTTTGCTTATACTCACGATATCCAGCAAGCTCTCTTTCAAGAAATTCTTCTTCACTTTTAATTCTCTTTGCAATTATAAAAGGATATGCAAGAAAAATTATAAATGAATAAATTGAACCCAATACAAGGGGAATTGACAAAAACAAAAGCAACGTAGCACTATACATTGGATGTCTGACAATACCGTACAATCCTGTATCAATAACCTTTTGATTTTCCTGCAATTCTATGGTACGGCTAAGGTATGTATTCTCTCTGAGCACCTCTGCATATAAGACATATGCAAAAAGAAAGATTACTGCGGAAGCAATTACAACTTCTTTGGGCAAAATATACCGCTCAAATCGAACTCCCAATCCTGCAACAATAAAACCACTCAAAAACATAAGCCCGCTAAGTTTAATCACAAGATTTTGCTCTCTTTGTTCTTCTTTTGCATTAAGCCTCTTTCTTAATAATTCAGGATCCTTAAACATCATTACAATTCCTGCAAAGAACATTGGCACAAATAAAATTCCCATAAATATCCAACCATAAAAAAACAAAAGAGTACCTGCCGGCAAAAATATCAATAAACCAACCAGAACCATACCTAACAAAAATTTAGTTATGGCTTGAATAAATAACTTTGTTGTCATAATGATAATCCTCCCCTACTTTTTCCAATTGCTATCCCCTACTTCAACATAATCCCCGCATCCATAAGATTCTTCCCGTCTATCGCCCCATACTGCTTCTTTACCAAACGGGCATCGCCGTCCAGACAGTATTCACCATCCAGACGAGGACAGTTTTTTATTTCTTTTTGTTCCGGAGTTTCATTTTTTTTGATTTGATTTGGTTTTGCCATGGTTTTCCCTCGATTCTTTTTGAAATACTTACTTTAGGGTTGGTTTAATTGGCTTCCATTAATGCCTGTGCTATTTCTTCTGTTTTTTCCTGTACTTCTTCGTCGGCAAAAATTCCGTAGCCGGTGTTGCCGATGGCGGTTGCCTGACAGTTGAATTTTTCTTCTATATAAGTAAATGGTATGTATACTTCTCCACCAAACAGGGCATTACATGGAAGTTCTTCCCGTTTTCCTTCTCTTTTTTCCACATCCCGGCGGAATGCCTGGAAGCCGTAATAGGCGCTACCTTTAGACATAATTCCCGTCTTTTTGGTGTCGCTCCATACGTAGCGGTAGCCAAGATAATCTGCAAGGTATGATACCGGTGCAAACGTTTCCGTGCCTTCGTTCTTGCATACAAAGATACCGCTGTTTTCTTCTTGATTATATACTGCCTGTGTCATGGTGAGAGCAAGATTTTCCAATGCTTCGTTATTGGTCTGTTCTGCTGTCTGAGCCAATGCCAGTATGGCTGCCTGTAAATCCTTTTTGTCTATCTTTGAAGTATCGTAGGAATATTCGTATCCGGTAGTATCTTCGGTATCTTCTTCACTGTTTTCCTCTGAGTACTCTTCATCTTCTTCCCATTCCTCGCCATCTTCCATGTCTTCTTCCTCTACAGCTTCTTCTGAAAATTCCTCCTCATCTTCTGGCACATCAGCGGTAACTTCCTCTAAATCTTCCTCTGCTACTTCCTCACCGTTACCCAGTCCAAATAAATTTCCGATGTCTTCTCCCAAAATATTTTTTAACACAGAAAATGCCTGTTTTTCACTTAAAAGACTTTGATTTAAGATCACTTGATTATCTGCTACCAGTTCTTCAATTCTGTTCATCAGAGCATCATATGCTTTGCTTTCTGATAAATAAGTGTCCGCTGCCATTTCACGGTATACTTCTTTTAACGCTTCTCCTGCTGACTGAGAGCCAGTTGTCAATAATGCACCCAAGGCTTCCACTACAATGGAGGCTTCCTCCTGATTTTCTGCCGTTATCTCATGCTTTTCAATCATCTGTAACAGCTTTTCTTTAGATTCCTGAATATTTACCGTGGTACTGTTTTCTGGAAGTTTAGCGGTCAAAAGTGCTATCTGCTTTTCAATGTCTGCAATCTTTCCTTCCACATCTCCTCCGGCATTTTCTTCTCCGGATTCCAGCTTTGCTTTCTGAGCGTTTAATTTGCTGATTTGGGTGTTAATTTCTTTTTCTGCTGCTTCTATTTTGCTGACTGTTTCATCCAGCAGCGCCTGAATTTTGTTTGCCTGTTCTACCTGATTGTTGTCTAATGCAGATAACTTCTGAGCCTCCAGTTCTTCTTTTTCTTCTTTTAATTTCTGAAGTTCAGAAGTGCCATCCCCGGCAGCATATTCTGTGACAAGTTCTTTCAGCCAGTTTTGATACTGTTTTGCACTGGCGAGAGCTTCTTTTCCATTATCTCCTGTAGGTGCTGCCTCTATAAATTTGGAGGATTTCTCCAAACATTCTTCTACGAAACTCTGGGCTTCCTCGACTTCTAAACGTTCTGCTTTGCTTCGCACATAGAATTGAAGTTCACTGCGCTTCGTTTCTGCATCACCTGTACTGTCACTTGCTGAACTGCCTTTCTTTAACACGGATTCATATTCACTTTCCATATCTTTTAACAGGTCATTTAACAGTTCGACTTCACTAACCGGTGCTATCACACTGCCTTCCATAATATGTGAAAGGTGAATCAGGCTTTCTACCGTTTCCTCGCAGTCTGATGTGCTGGTATCGCAATTCTGCACCAGACGTTTTGACAAATCGTACTCAAGCTTTGACATTCTTGTAGTTCCTTCCGCAAAGCTGTTGCCATCGTAAGTAATCAGACTTTCTTCCACTCTTGTCTGACTTTCCAACAAAGCTTCCAGTAAAGCCTCATCTACATCATACATTTCTGAAGCCTGAACTTCATCCTTGTCACTTACCGTAGAAATATCTCTGATATTTTCTTCTAATTCGCTTAACTCCTTGCTTATGGTCTGTAAAGCCTCTTTACGTCTGGACGCATCTATCTTTCCCATAACTTTCAACACCACGGCAATATTTTCTTTGTCTGTACCTTCTTTATTCATTTTGGTATAGTATTCCTGCAATGTTTCCAGCTGCTCATCATAAACCTTTGTCTGCTGGGTAGTTATATCTAACTCTAAAAACTTTTCTACCAGTTTGCTGTTGCTGGTCTGCATTTCCGTATTTTTTTCACGTTCTTTTGTCAAATTGTACTGATTACACAGCGGTTCCAATTCTTCTAAACTTTCCAATTCATATGGTGCAAAAATATCATAGATGCAGACGGCAATATTCTTTTTCAAATCATATGTGATGCCATCGGATTTTGTATGATGAGTCAGCAATAATTCTTCAATTTTGGAATCACTGACCGCTTCGCCTTCTTCTGTGATATCGCTGATAGAAGACGCACTGGTGATATTATACCATTTTCCACCGGCAAGTTCTGATTTGTAATATATTTCCTGCTGTCCGGAACGTTCTGCTGATTTTGCTGCCATATCATAAAGTTCATCATTTAATGCGCTGATATGAATCAGATGAGTTCCCACAATCATCGTAGAATTTTCGATGGTTTCCGCATTAATATGTACTGCATTTTCCCGCTGAAATACCGCCTTGGCTAGCGGATATGTATAAACAGAAACTGCTACTACGGCCCCTGCCACTAAAACTACTGCCAGTTTTTTTCTTATTTTTTTTACTGTCTTTTTCTTCATAGCAATCTCCTTTTATTAATTCTCAGCCTTTCTGTAAATACAGTTATGCAAAGTATCAAATTCTCCCTGATATAACAGTTCTTTTTGCTCGTCATAAAAATTTATGGTTACATTTCCAAGTTCCTTCACCAACAGAGAAATATATTGATAATCCACATCAATTGAAATCGGTTCTTCCGAACATAAATAATTGTCCCCAATGGTTAATGCATAATATGCAATGTTATCCTCTGAAGGTTTTATATTCAATGTAGTAATCTTTTTATCTTTATCAGTTTTGCTTGTAAATGAGGCCACCTTTTCTTTATTTTCCGTTGCTTTTACGGTATCACTTGTCACCTGATAGCCACCGGCAATTTCCAAGGTACCTCTGGTAGTATAAGGATTAATTTCACATACGGAATAAAGTTCTTCACCCTTATATAAATACACTTCTGCTTTTTCCACCTGAGCAAAATCCAAGGATAAATGTTTTATATGTTCTGCCTTTCCTGATTTTTCGCCTATTTTTGTTTCATTCACATACAACTCATAATCGGTAATCTCCACGCTGAAATTTTCCGGTATCTGAATCCCAAAGACAAAAATTCTATCTTCCACACGATAATCTATAGAATAATAAGCGCCCTCTAAATATTCGGTTTCTACCAGCTCATCTATTGCTGTAGTAATTTCTCCGCTGTTATTGTTAAACTTCTCTACCGCTCCACAAGTCAGGCAATTGTATTCTTCCAACTGCTTTCCGTAGGATTCCAAAGCATCCAGACATGCAATTTTACTCTGTCTGAATTCTTCTTGTTTTTGGCTCACTTCTTCATAGGAAGCTTTCCCCAGACGATATAATTCTTCTGCTCTGGTAATATCCTTCTGTAAGCTTTCTTCTGCTTTTTTGGACAACTCATAATTATTTCTTTCAGTTATTACTGCTTCGTACCCATCTTTTACCTGTCTTGTCAGTTCCTTTTCCTGAGTTTCCTTTTCGTTCAATGCTTCTTTATATTCTAAAATAGCAGTGAATAAGGCATAAGGATCATCTTCCAGATAAAAAGAACCGGAAGTTCCCTGAAACCATTCTTTTGTCACTTCTATAGATAACACTTCCTGTTCGTCCTTCCATGGGGAGTCTATTGTTTCGAAAAAGGTATCAAAGGCGGTTTTTAAAGCTTCTTCATTGACCTCTTCGCCGTTTTTTGCCTGATTAATATATATCTGTAAATTTTCCATGTCCGCCGCATACTTACTCTGCATCAGACTTTCCAACGTAGTAAGTGACAGATAAGCTGTAGATTCTGCCAGTTTTGTTTCATAATAGGACTGGTGATTTTCTAAGGTATATTCTATTATCTTGTCTAAATCTTCACGTGAAACCTCTAACTCTCCCAATGGATTCTGCAATAGATACCCTTCGGTAATATCAAGATTTATCTGCTCTGATAATTTTTCTAACATAGTTTGCAAGGTACGCATCTGCAACGCAAGATTGTTGTTTATCTCTTCTATATGCTGCTCTGCATTATCAGACTGAGCACCCGTGCCGGCAGCAGCCTTCGCTGCATTCCGCTTTAAATTTTCCTGTTCAAGTTCTAGTTGTTCCTGCAACAGTTCTATCTTTTCCTGACACACGTATGCCTGTATGTAAAGAAATGCCGTTTCTTTTTCTGCCTCATACTGACAGTCTATAAGCTGGTGTTTCAGGGAATTTATTTCACTTTGTAATTGTACCGGCTGATACTGCCACTGATATTCTTCTGTCATAGATACCTGCTGTGGAAGTTCAAAATTCAACAGCGGTGACCACTGATAGGTATGATTGGTTTTTTCCTTTAACTGCGCCGCCTTTAAAGCTGACTCGTATCGGATTTCTTTCATGGTTATCCGGTTGTAAATTCTCCGGTAATCCTTACCGGATGACACTGAAAGGCTCTGTGCCTGGTCTAAACCCAGTCGTTTTTGTCCTTCTGCTTCCCCCAAGATAGGGCATGAAAACACAGTGGCAGTACACACTGCCACACCGAGAATGCCTGTGAGTATCCTTCTTCTCTTTTGGTTTTTCATACACTATCCCTCTTTCTTATTTCTGTTCCATCAAATAGAAATCAAAGTCCGCTCTTTTTTCTTTTGCAAAAAAGGTATATATTATATTTTCGTCCTCAAACTGATACACATATGCTTCGTAGGATTTATCGATACTTTCTACGGTAAACACATCCTCAAAAACCGGGGTGGCGTCTATCTTAACTTCCCCATTTAATACATCCATCTTTTTTACTGCTTCATTTACTGCAACTGCGTCTGTCATAGTCAGGGAAGAATTTCCCTCATAACTTATCACCTTGAATTTCTTCTTTAAATCTGCAATGGTTGTATACTTTTTGCCATCCAGAACAATAGAAGATGACAGTACATAAACTCCCCGCACACTGCTTTCCTGTTCTAAGGTGTTTACATCGCCTTCACTGATATAAACGCTGTCAATGTCCTCCAATACCACACAATATTCCCTGTCGTTTTCATAAACCACACGACTTCCGGTATACATTTCTGCCACTTCTGTCACAGGTTTTCCTAAAAGTTCCTGATAACGGATGGAATCTTTTACGAAATTTCCCTGATATATGGCGTGTCCGCCATTGTCGTACAACTTGCCCTCTCCCTGTTTCTGTCCAAAAGCAAATTCTCCTTCGTACTCTTTTGTTCCGTCTTTCCGGTATAAAGTCCCCTTTCCCTGAAACTCGTTATTTACAAACTGTCCTTCATACTGAAGCCGGTTTCCCGGATAATAGCTTTTTCCCTGACCCTCATATTTGTTATTCTGAAATTCCCCTTCATAAACAATGCTTCCGTCTTCTCTGTACAAAGTTCCCTTTCCATTTACTGCGCCCTTGGAAACTTTACCTTCGTATGCCACATAACCGGATTCTGCCACAATTCTTACCTGTCCGCTGGTAAACTTTAAAGGCAGGGCATTGTAACGATAAGTTCTAATTCCATCTGCCATACCGGACACCGGCATCACCAAATAGATACAACCGAAACTTAACAGAGCCACAATCACTATGCCCCATAAAACAAGCTTTCTTCCCATTCGTATTCCCAATACAGTGCAATAATCTTCTTCCCTTTTCGGTTTCACATCCACAATGTTTTCGCCAAATTCTTTGATTTTTTCATGAACTTTCACACTGCTTTGTTCCTGCTCTTTCTGCTGCTTCTTCATCTGATACCGAATCTTTTTTCTATAGAATCGATATGTTATCCTTTGGAATACTCCTTCTTTTTTCATCCTTGCATGCCCTCCTTTCTCACATTCTGTTTACCTTTTATGGCGCAATCTTCATTTTTGCCACCCATACAAGGTGGTTGTTTTCGTTTTCTTCTAAAAACTGAATTGCATAAATGCACTCACCGTCATCTTCTTTCACACGAAGCGTACTGACTTTCTCTTTGTTTTTCATTTTATTCAGTTTTTCCAACACATTCTTAGGATAAATCCCATAAATACTTCTTCCATATGCATTTTTTGAGGAATACAAAATATGACTTTCTTCCTCTCTATATTCTACCAAATCAATTTCATAGGAAATACCGTCATTTTCTTCTACCGCCCAGTCGGATAAAAGATTCTTCATAGGTTCAAACCACTGGCTTGTAGAAAATTCTTCCGGTATAATTTCTGCGTATTCTTCCATAAGTTCCCTACACTTAGCCTGTTCTCCGGTCAGATACGTAACTGCACTGACGTTGCAGCTTTCCTGAATACGCTCAGTGCTTGTATGATAAAACATAAAACATGCTGCTGTCACCAATACCAGATTTTCTATAACAATTCCTGTTACCAAAACCGGTCTTTTTACTACTGTTTTTCCGAAATACCACAATGCTGCCAAAAATGTAAGCCCAATAGCAAACATCACTGCCAGTCCTATCGCCACAACGAAAAATCTTTTCAAATATGTAAATGTGCCTGTTGAAATTCCATCGACCCAGAATTCTTCCTCATCCCCATAAAGCAGAACCTCTTTGTCACCGGATTCATTTTTTCTAAGCATCAAACTATAACCGCTATCTTTTTCATATTTCACAGCGATAACGCCCTGCTGCCCTTCCAGAATTTCCAAGAAAGGACTGTCTTCTATAGAAGTAAATGCTTCTTCCATATAATCATAATACACAATATCATTATGATTTCCGCACATCCAGGTTACTTCGCCCATCTCCTTCACTGTAAACGGCTCCACATTGTCCTGGTTATATTCTAACAACTGTCCTCTATTGGATAAGCCATACAATGTTTTTCCTGAAAATGCTGCATCTACCCATTTTATATTCTGGGTGCTTTCACCATCCTTTGTGGCTCCTCGTTCCATGATTAATTCTGCTTTTTTCGTTTCCTCGGTATCCAAAGAATATACAAGCAATTTATCCTTTTTGGTGTCCACTCCTGTAAGATACACCAAATTTCCCACCACATTAAAATCTTTTAACTCAAAGGCCTTTTTCTTAGATACGGTTCCTACTTTTTCTGCTCTGTTCCAGTCAGAACTCAGACGGTATACCCCGTATTCCACCTTGTTGTTTCTCTCATTATCACGACGGCACAATATGTAAGTTCTATCCTCGTAGCTGGAATAAGTAACATCAATAATTCGTTCTCGTCTGCTCCAGAAATGATTACTTTTATAAAACTGGTTTACAATTTCTCCCTCAGAATCCGCTTCATAAACAACATTATAAAGTGCCTTATTTTCCGCTGCCAAAAAAGTTCCAATTCCGGTAACATCCATAGACGGTACTGTATTTTCCAGCACAGGTTCCATTTCATGCATCTGCAGGCACAGCAATACGATATACAATAACACTGCCACAAATACACCGCCGATTTTATACGCTTTTTTCATGCCTTTGCCTCCCCAGCCTTATTGTACAAGTTTTTCCGTTCCAATGGTTTGAAAGGTATTCTGAAACAACCGAAGTATTGGAATCTCTCCATACTTAAGCTGTGAAACTGTCAAAATCACTGCCACTGCTGCCAATAAAACGCATAACACAATCAAAATTTTTACAATCTTATCCTTATTATTTATAACGCTTCTTAGTGCCCTTTTTAAGCCATTTTCTTTCCTATTTCTCTTGAATGATTTGGAATTCGATATAATATCCTGAAATAATTCTGCAAAAGAGCCGTACCTATCCTCTTCACATTTTTCCTGTAACAGACGTTTCAATGGAGTGTCCTTCGCCTTTGACATTTCCATCAATTCCAGAATAATCTCTGCGCACACCGCGGCACAATCCTCTTCTGAGCGCTCTGCCTCAAAATTTCTCAAATCTAAGCAATAGGAAAAAGTAATTTCTCCATCCGGCTGTATCTGCAGCCCGCGCTGTCTTAATATTTGAAATAAAATGGCGTATGGGACATCACATGTCATACAGGCTTCTACCAGCCGGCGCCACACTTCTTCCTGCTCTTTTTCTGTCAGCAGTTCCCCTCCAAGAAAGCGGAACAGGGACCGCTCTCCCTCATAAGGAAACACAAACACTGTGTTTTCCCTTAAGGAAAAGGTGTCCAGATAAAGAGGTGTTTCATCTTTTTCATGAAACACCTCCAGTAATGTTCTGGCAAGTATTCGGTTCTTTACAATCCAGAGCAGGCGTTTTTTTTCAGACGAACTGCCTATTTCTTCGCAAATGCACACGTCATTTGTCTGATTGCTTATAATTTCTCCGATTCTTTTGAAATGATGTTTTCCGCTGTAATATTCCATAGAATTTCCTCTTGCCTTATTAATTCTCGCTCTTTACAAGGCTTACCTTTTCTTCCTCTGCCTTTTTTACCACTGCATATACATATGTGGAGATTTCCGGCTTATCGGTACAGTAAATATGTATTTCATAAACACCAGCCTTGTCCGGTGCTGTATAAATGCCATCCTGAGTAATTTCTCCGCTGTCTGCCTCTGTCAGTTCATAGGTCAGTCTGCTTTCACTCATATGCTCAAATTCCACCTGGAAACAATAATTTTCCTTTGGAGCAAGCTTAACAGTAGAAGTTTTTGGCACAATTCTCTTGTCCGCAAATTCTTCTTCCAGTTCCACTCCGTCATTCTGAAACTTAACAGCTACCCAGTGTACTAAAAGCACAATACTTTTCTGAGCACCGGTCAGTCTTGCCGCTATCTGGAAACTTCCCTTATCGTTATACACCTTAACGGCAGTTTCCACTTTCATATGATTATCTTCTTCAAATAAATCGGAATTTCCGTAAATCGTAGTCTTTGTATTCCGGTTGGTTCTCACATCTTCTTCCATACACTGTATACCAACCTTCACATACACATCGCCTTTTCCCAGACCATGAAGAATTTCATCTGAATAGCATACATCACCTTTCTTCATACCCACATTCAATGGAATTTCCACGAAACCGTTGGACATCAGTGGTCCACAGACTTCTTCTTTCTGTGCTACTGTCTCCACTGCTTCCGGCAGTTTCTTTTCTGTACAATCCGGTTCTGCAAAATAACTGTTGAGGCTAAGTCTTTTTCCGAAGCTTTCCGGTGTATTAATGTAAGTTTTGGCTTCTTTATCTTTCACGCCCGTAATCACATAAACGCCATCTGCACCAATCAGTGAAAATTCTGCCAGAACAATTCTTTCGTGCTCTGCCTTTTTTGCTCTGCTTTCATAATTCTCTCTGCCAAGCTCACAAGCTGCTATTTTCTCTATATCCATATCTGTCATAGCTGTCTGCAATTCCAGATTTTCATTGATTTTACAGTCACACTCTGCTACACTGGCATATCCTGTACCACGGGCTAACAAAATGCTTGTCTGTTCTACCTGACTCTGTTCTGCACAAAGCCAGAATACCTGTTCCTTCACGGCACCTTTATCTAAATATATATCTTTCCCTTCCAGTTTAAGCTCCTGACTTCCGTCTTCCTGTCGAAATGCCGCCAATTGTAACATTGCTTGAAAATTCAATCCACATTTTCTGTCTGTAAGTTTCTCAATTCTGGCAACCAGTTTAACTTTTTTTCCTTTTTTCACTGTTTTTGGAAGCATAAAAGTTATTTTATAGTCATCCTGCTTTAAGAAAACACTTTTACATAAGAATTCTTCCTCCTCAGCAGTGTCTCCGGAAATATCTTCTAAATATAATTCATAGCCTTCCTGTATGTGATTGTATTCGTATTCTTTATCTTCTTCACCTTCAACAGAGTATACCGGATGTATAGCTTCTTCTTTGTACCGCAGACACAAAGCTGCCTTGTTTCCCGTTAACTTCTCTACACCGTCTACTGTTGATAATTTTTTCACAATCGAAACCGGAACGATAACTTCACGTCCCTGTTCATCTATAGCAACACCGCTTTCCACCATAAAAGAAATCTCATCTAATTTCTTTACGCTGAGTCCGCACAAAACACCTGTGCCGTACATCATTTGGTTTAAAAAGCCTCGCTTCTGGTTCATATATGTCTGTTCTGTCTGGAAATCCTTAGAGGTAAGCATTTTACCTGTATAATAGCGATTTCGTACGAAGTTCATTATCTGATTTTCTCTCAACATGAAACACCCCATCACCTATTTTGTATTTTTATATTTTATTATATCATACGGTAATTTCCCTTTATTAAAGATTTGTTAAAGAATCTGTCATTTCACTCAAAAATATGTATAATAATTTATAGCAAACATTTACATTTCGAGGGGGAATTCTTTTGATTTCGCGCATGAAAAACTTTTTTAAAACATTATATGAAAAAATAAAGACAAAATTCACAAAAGAGAACGTGAAACATTTTATAAAAAACTGTCCATTGAAAAAGTTTGAAAATTTCTTACTTTTAATTAACACTATAGTCTTTTTGGCAGGTGCCTTTTTTATGTACCAGGAAAGTTTATTTCTGGCACTCTCTACGCTTTTCCTGCTGGCATGTATGTATCCGGTATTTCTCCTGAAACCATACTTAAAGAAAAAGTCAGTGGATGAACCGGAAGAAGAACCGGCTCCGGTACAGTCTTTATCCGGTTCTCCCGGCGAAGATGCTTTTCTGGAAGAAATGTATATCTTGAATAAGGAAGAAGATGAAACTGCTGTTTCTTCCGAAGAATACAGAATATTGAACACAAAATATCAGCAGGCACTTGCTGAATTGAAAGATTTCAGAGAACAGCTTTCCAATCAAAATTATTTACAGGAATCTTTGCTTCCTTCTTATCCGGAGGCAGAAGCCAATTCTTATGATTTGATTGCTTTTGTACATAAAATCACTTTACAGTTTAATCCGGCATTATTTAAAAAGCGGATTTTCTTTGAAATTCTTTATGATGACGAAATTTTACTTACTGATGTGAACATGGAATGTTTCTCCTTGATTCTTAGAAACTGTATGGACAACGCCGTAAAACATCTGACACAGGGTGGCAAATTAGTAATTACTATTTCCGAAGACGACGGCGATGCTTTGATTGTTTTAAAAGATAATGGCAACGGACTTCTCATTCAGGATACCGATATGTTGTTCCAATTAAATTACCAGGGTAGCAACCACATTTCCGGAACCGGTCTTGGGCTTGCTCAGGCAAAGGCAGCAACAAAAGCATGCGGCGGTGATATCTGGTGTAAAACTTCACCGGACAAGGGATTTGCTATTTACTTAAGAATTCCGGTCTGCACCAGAGTTCAAAAACAGCCACAGCAGTAACAGATTACGTATGGAAGGAAAATGAGGGATTGCCATGAAAAAATTTAAAAATAAAATGACATTTTTAATATTCTTGCTTGGTTTTTATGCAGTAATCGCCGTATTTACCGGAGTAGTCATGTATCTGCCTTATATGGACACAGCAGAATATTACGAAGATGAAGAAACAACTGAGGAAGAAGAGTCTTACGAAGATGAAGAATATTCCGAGGACGAGGAAGAGTCTGAAGACGAAGATTCTTACGATGAAGAAGAATCTTCCGGTGACGAAGACACTTATGAGGATGAAGAATCTTCTGGCGATGAAGACACTTATGAAGACGAGGATGGGTCTGGGGACGAGGACACTTACGAAGATGAGGAAGAATCTGAGGATGAAGACACTTACGAAGATGAGGAAGAATCTGAGGATGAGGACACTTACGAAGATGAGGAATCTTATGAGGATGAAGACACTTACGAAGACGAGGATGAGTCTGAGGATGAGGACACTTACGAAGACGAGGACGAGGATTCTTACGACGAAGAAGATGGAGACGATGAAAGCGCCAATAATTCCATACCTCACACAGAAGATGTAGAAGATGGTTCCCATGATGACTCTGTTGCCGTACCTACCCCAATACCGGAGAGTACCGTAAACAACACTACATCAGGAACTACACAAGCGACTACTTCTGTAGCTTCCATTGCTGCAACTTCTGCCAAAGCAAATGCAACGTCAAACCCATTTCCTCTTAGCTTTACTTACAACGGAAAAGGGAAGTTAAATATTCGAAAAGAACCATCCAAATCAGGAAAAATTGTTGGCACTATTTCCACCAACACCAAAGGAACGGTTTTGGAGTTCACCAATGATGAATGGGCAAAAGTAAAATATAACAATACAGAAGGTTATGTTGCTTACGAATACATAGAATACACATTACCGGAAGGAACCGTGATTCCATCACCAAAACCTTCTGTAATGCCATAGAATCTTAATTAAATAAGCATTCCTGCCAAAAACACGCTGACGATAATTCCGGCAATGGTACTGATAAGTGCCCCTGCCAGGGTCCAGCGTGTTTTTGTGACTTTGGCAGCAAGAAAGTATACCGACATGGTATAAAAAATAGTTTCCGTACAGCTCAGCATAATAGAGGTCACCAGCCCCAAATAGGAATCTGTTCCATACTCTTTAAAAATATCCAGTGCCACACCGGTTGCCGCAGAGGAGGAAAACATCTTCACAATGGCAAGAGGCAGTAATTCTCCCGGAAAGCCCACCAGACTGGTTACAGGCTTAATAAGCTCCGAAAGCATGTTAAGAAAGCCTGAAGCTCTTAAAATCCCCACACCCATCATTAACCCCACTAACGTAGGCATAATCTTAACCACCGTTTTAAACCCGTCCTCAGCTCCCTCAATAAAGTCGCTGTACACGTCCTGCTTATTTAAAATTCCCATAGCAACAATATAAAAAATCACCAATGGTATTATCATATTTGAAATCGTAACCAGAATATTCATAGACCTGCCCCCTGCCTTTTCTAATTCATTTTATGCCCTTCGGCTTTTCCATCATTCCTCCAAATATCTCATTTACAATTATCCAATTTTCCACTATAATTTATAGTATAAATATTATGTTGGTTTTAGAAAGGGGGATACTTATGAGCAAATGTTGTCTGTGCGGTGCAGAATTTCCCGCCAACTTCAAAGGTGCAAGTCTTTCTCCTGATTTAAAAGACGCCCGATTATGTTTAAAATGTGCTAATGATGTAAAGCTTTTAACACGCTTTAACGCACCAAATCAGGATGCTTATGAAGATGCTTTTTATCATCTTCACAAAAAACTTATTGTTAATAAATACCCTCGAGAAATTTCCAGCGTGTTGTTCCATATTTTGGAGGATATCACAACGTATGGGGCATATTTGGAGCAGAAGGAAAAAAGGAGTGTCACAAAATAACTGATATACAGTTATGGAGTGATACTCCTTTTCACTAATAAAGACAGTTTTCTTTCTCTACTCTCCCATCCTTTATTCGAATAATCCTATCTGCATACGCTGCAATTTCTTCGTTATGGGTAATCATGATTAACGTCTTCTGATACTTTTTACAAGTATCAACCAACAACGACACTACTTTTGTACTGATTTCCGTGTCAAGATTCCCTGTAGGTTCATCTGCCAAAATCATCTGTGGTTCATTTGCCAATGCTCTCGCTATAGCAACCCTTTGTTGCTGTCCTCCGGAAATCTGGGATGGCATTCGTTTGCCTAAATTATCAATTTCAAGGACTTTCATCAATTCTTTCACAAATTCCATACTGACTTTTTTCTGTTCCATTAAGATAGGCATGATAATATTTTCTTCTATGGTAAGTGCCGGAAGCAGATTGAAAGACTGAAAGACAAATCCGATGGTCTTTCTGCGATACTCGGCAAGCTGATTTTCATTTAATTCATTTATTTTTCTCCCGTCCACATAGATTTCTCCACTACTTGGAACATCCAAACCGCCCAAAACATTTAACAACGTACTTTTTCCCGAACCACTGGGACCTAGGATTGCTATAAACTCTCCTTTTTCAATCTCTACATTAATACCGTCCAAAGCATGAACGTCATCTTCTCCCTGAGTATATAGTTTCTTAACATTTTTCATACTAACATATGCCATTTTATCACCTATTCCTTATCCAGTAATCTTAAAACATTTCTGTCAAATACACGATTTCCTTTTATGTAACAAAGCAGATAAGTAAGACCGTACAATGCACCTGAGCCTATCCCTGCCGCCCCAATTATTTTTAAAACATTGATTTCCTGACCTGCCCCACTGATAAAGAACAGTGAAATCACCAACGCCAGAGGCAGAGCAAGTATAATCATATATTCCGATATTATTGCAATCTCACTTATGATCAGTTGAATTACTTTTTTTCTTGTCATTCCCAATGCAATTAAAATTCCATACTCTCTTTTTCTTAGCTGTACATTCACGTTAATGTTACAAATAATGTTGGTAATTGTCATCGCACAAATACATACCATAAGATAAATTGCAACACAAACAATAGAACCCAACTGTGTCTTGGCATCCTGTGTCATCTCTTGTAAATCACTATAAACCATGTTTATCTGATTTTCCTCTAAATAAGCTTTTACCTGTTCCACACATTGTACTTTTGATTCTGCCTTAATATATAAAACATTGTAACAATAATCATCTTGAAACAATGCTTCTGCCCCTAACTGATTCATTAATAACGTAACTGTTACACCACCATAATCACAATAATTATCCTGTTCAACATTTCCATTTATCTGAATTTTCAGCTCATTTCCATTCTGATTATAAAGCACAATCTGTTGTTCTTGGGTATTATTTTTTGTCAACAACAGATAATAAGGTTCCGACTCATGCCCTTGATAATCCAAGCCATTTTCCTTACAAATTCGCTGTAACAATTCATCTCCATAAACTCTCGTGTCTATAATTTCATTATAAGTTCCAATATTTTCTTTTTTCTGATAAAACTCATACACTTGACGTCTTGAACATTCCACCGTTGCTACAGACTCAAGCTTGCTTATCTCCTCCACCATTTCCTGTGACAGACTGCATTGCAAAGAATCATCATAAAACTCATAATCAAACAAATTGCTTTTCTTCAATGCATCAATATCATACAAATCCACACTAAAAAGTACCATACTCAATGTCAATATCAAAAGTGCCGTAACAAAATAAGTAAATCCCGTATAAAAAGTTCTTGCTTTATTACGCAAAAGATTTCTCTGTCCCACAAAAGTAACCACATTTACTTTATCCATTTTTTTACTTTTGACTTTGATATTGAACTGTCCCTCTGCTATAGACCCCACTGCCTCTACAGGCGTGTAACTTAGAGATTTGCGTAACAGCACAATATATACCACGCTAAAAATAACTGCTACCAGACTTCCTGCTTGCACAAAAGCTATCAGACTTGGCTGAAATGATAACTCAACATATTGAGATAAACAAAACCCTTTTAAAAATCGTTGAAACAGCATATTTCCAATGGTTTTTTCCAATATCACGGATAATAAAAATCCACCACCCATTGCCCCAAGCAAATACAATACCAAATTTAAAAGATAACATTGATACAATTGCTTTTTATCTAAACCAAGGCAACGAAGCATTCCTATCTGCTGAATTTTATTTCCCGATGCCACCTGCAACATATTAAATAGTAATGCACCGGATACCACTCCAATCAATATTCCCAAAACTTGAAATACTTTAACGGCACCTCCACCATCTGTTTCCTCCTCACCATTCATCTCAAGCCTTGTTTCATTAAAACGAATCCCTATCTGCTCTCTATCCTTTGCCTCAATATAGGAAAGCGCTTTTTCCAACATTTCCTGATTTTTTCCCGCGGCTGTAATCATAACTCGATAGGAAGTATCCATATTTCCCTTTTTTAATGCGCGTTGTGCCCCCTCTAAAGTGCAGAACGCATACACTTCCGCTCCGGCAGAAGCTTTCGCTCCAAAAATCCCTACAATTTCATAGGATATATTATGGTATACTTTTTCCTGCACTGAAAAAACAGACAGTACAAGCTCATCTCCAATTTTATAGCTGCCTCCACTGTTTTCTATAAATTTACTATCCACAACAATCTCTTTTTCATTTTCAGGACAATGCCCTTCCTGCAAATCAATACTATATACTTCCTCAAAATTTCCGGTTAATCCTGTCACCGAAAAATAAAAGAGGCTATCCGGTATGTCCAATTCAAATACATTGGTACTACAAGTGATATCTTCTATGCTACTTCCCCAGAAGTCTTTGTTTTCATACTTTTGCTTTTGTTCGTCATTCAAATTTTCCAATACAAAATCATACTGTGGTGTTTGATTTACCGCTTGTAAGTAACTCAGCTTTATGCTGTTTGCAGACGTCAAAAGCATAGATACCATCGCTATTACAAAGGCTGCCACACATATAATCCACTTTGTATCTTTGGCTTTAAAAAATGTTATTTTCAATAATTTTTCATACAGCTTCATACTTTGTACCTCTAATATTTCTTTACGAATTAATACTTTTACTTGATGCCTATTAGGCTATTTGCCTAGTAGGTCAGTAACATAAACTATTTTTCTTAGTTTCCAATTTCTATTCCTCCATATTGCGTTTTATTTATATTATATTTATGTTACTGACATCTTTATATTTTCAAATCCACATACTACTCCTGCAGCCTTACTCATATTTCCCGTTAATTTCCAGTTCAAATATCTGCACTTATTTGACAGACAATACTTTTCATAATCACATCCATTACATCCTTCTAAATTTTCCATATATTTTTGACATAATTCTGAAACTATCCTTTTATCTATTCCATCCGTTATATTACCAATCAAAAAATCTTTATTATTCACAACAAATGAACACGGATATACTGATCCGTCCATTCCGTATCAAAATCGTCTGGAACAAAAATTACATCTATTTCATTATCTATTCTATATAAATCTACTCTGTTTATATCGTTTGCTTTCTGGTTTCCATCCCAACTTAATGATAATATTATTTGTTTTTCCTTTATAAAATCTATTATCTCTTGATTTAATAATAATCCATTTGTAGTCATATAGTATTTTGCATGAAAAAATGCTCTTTTTCAATACGTTTAATTATTTCTTTAATTAAAGAAATTTCTAAAAGAGGTTCTCCGCCAAAAAAACTTATAGTCAATTCTTCCTCATCATTTGTTTCTCTGATAAATCGAATCAAATTATCTAATATTTCTTATATAAGAATAGCTGTCTTGAATATCCAACAAATTTCCTAAAATCAACTCATCCTCCATTAAACTCTGACAGGGATATATATATCCTCTATAATCAATCTGAAACTGTTTATACGCAGCCCCACAACCAAATAACGTGAATTCTGCATTTTTTATCTTATCCTTTGACAATTCAACTTGTTGTAAAAGACTCTGCTCGCAATCGTTTTCATCTTCTTCTATTACAAATTCTTTCATCTGTTCCTTTGCTCGCCCTATAAGCTCTAGTCCTCTAATCACAGGCTCTATTTTCATACTTTCACACAATCTTTTAAATTCTTGACGCTTATCCTCTGTATATTTTGTAATAACCATAGAAGCACTTATCTTTTTCATTCCAGCTTTTTGTAATAATTTTATTTCTGAAATAGATTTCTGAAATGTACCGCTCCCTCTTATAAGCTTACACGTTTCTTCGCTAGTTCCATCTAAACTCACCGCCAGATATTACTATATAACTTGGCTTTATATGGTTAATTTTATCTGCCATAACAAACATATCATTTAACACTAAATCCTCTGAACCCATTTCTGCCGACACGCAGCAATGTTTACATTTTAAATTACATTTATTTGATAAATCCCAGTCTATTTGCATCTCAAGGCTATGATATTCTGATTCATCAGCAACATCTCTAATAATTTTTCTATCATACAATCTTTTTAAAATTTCTCGAAAATATTTTTTGTCTCCATCTGTTTCCATTTGACAGAAAACTTCTTTTAAATTGCATTTACTATCACATATATATTTCAATACTTCATATGTTTCTGTAGTAATTCTATCTGTTTTTAATACATTTGGATTATGTAAAATTGTATATTTTTCTCCCACTTGAACAATAAGCCTGTCACAAAAACAAATTTTCTCACATTTTTCCATTATATCAATCCTTTTTCACTCTAATCTACTTATATACGTCTTATCGATTTTCTTTTTCAAAAACATCTTGAATTATATCAAAATTTTTAACAAATAAGTAAATTTCTAGTCGAATGGTGCGTTTTTTATAACGAATAGCAGCCTCCAGTACTTTTTTTCTTTTACTTTAAAATAGTGTATAATAAAAAATTAAACTATATAGAACATTACATATTCCTACCAATAAAAAGAGTATATTTTTTGTAAAAAGAAAGAGGGCAATCCCTCAAGTCTTTTCATGACTTTTGGGACACCCTCTTTTTCTTATTATATATTATGAAATAATCGATTACGACAGCTTAAACTGATCCACAATTTCCTTCAATATTACAATTTTTTCTTTACTGCTATGCACTACTTCCGTGTTATCACTGGTCTTAACACCCATTTCTGATGTCTTTTCAGCAATTTCATTGATTCCAATACTGGATTCGTTGATGGTGCGCCCAATGTCTTCCACCGCTCCTGTAATCTTCTTAATGTTGGTTGCAAGATTTACAATTGCTTCATTTACATTGTTCATGCTTTCTTCAATTACCGTGGCATCTTCTTTGTACTGTTCTCCCACCTTACTAAATTCCTGATAATCTGTCAGTACTGTCTCTCCCATAAATTCCATGGAAGTATCCAGACATTTTGCAATATCTGTCACTGCCTCGTTCACTTCCTGAACAATGGTATTAATGTTAGAAACGGTTTCTGCTGTCTGGTTGGACAGGTTACTGATTTCAGAAGCAACTACTGCAAAACCTTTTCCGGCTTCTCCTGCTCTTGCCGCTTCGATGGAAGCATTCAGGGCAAGAAGACCTGTCTGAGATGAAATTTCTGCAATGGCTCCTGTCAGTGTATTTATCTTTTCTACTGCCTTAGATTTTTCTAAAGCCGCCTGTGCATCTACTCTTACCTTTTCATACATCTGTTTTGTCTTTTCAGCAGAATCTTCTGTGGATTTTTCCAGACGTACTGCTCTTTCCATAATTTCTTTTGACAAATCTTTTCCTTCTGTAGAAAGTGTTTCGATTGCGGATGCATTGTCATTTACACTGGTTAAGTTTTCTCTCATGTTTTCTGTGGTAGCGTTTGTTTCCTGCATACCTGCTGCTAACTCCTGTGTCAGAGAAGAATTGCTTTCTGCCATCTCGTTAATATTATCTGAAGATGTCTGCAGTTTTTCAAAATTCGCATTTAACAATTGGCAGGATTCTTCAATATCGCCAACCATGATGCGCATCTTTTTACGCATCTGATGAATAGCGCGTGCCATATCTCCGGTTTCGTCCGTAAGCTGCATAAGCTTCTGGCTTCCTGGATTTTTTTCAAAATTAAAGTCCGCTGTTTTTTTAATAATCATCGTTAACTGTTTCAGCGGTTTAGAAATACTGTTACTTATAATAGCTGCGTAAATTGTAGAAAGTATCAAACTAATAACCACAACTGCAATAATTATAATGGTAAGAGTATGGGACTCATTTGTCAGTTCGGCATATGGAACTGTCATTACATACTTCATGCCGTTTTTAAGAGTAGTGTATATCATGGCATTTTTGCCGATATGTTCCACGCTGCCTTCTTTATCCGGATTGTTTAAAAATTCCGCTGCCTGGGCATCTACTTCACTTAATGCTGTGCCGGTTTCATAATCTTTATGATACATAATATTGTTGTCTGCATTTACAAGATATGCAAATCCGGTTTCATACACTTTTGCATCTGCAACTAAATTCTCGATTTCTGTAAAATCAATGTCCATTCCCACGATTCCCACAGATTCCCCATCTATAAAAATTGGAACAACGTAAGAAATCATATACACATTGATATTTTCATTTAAATACGGGTCCATCCAGATTGGTTCTCCTGCCTGCACCGGTATATAATACCAGCCTACATGAGCTACATCATCCGGTTCGTACATACTGAAATCCGTTGGTGTGTAAAACACATATCCGTCCCCTTCTTTTCCCATAAAAATACCTGAAGTAGGTTCTGCAAATTCAGGATTATAACGGATATATGCATTGATTGCTCCATTGGTATAAGTAGAAAGTTTCAAAGTAGGAACCTCCAACTTTTTGGTGCATTCCTGTTCATAAGAACTATCTTTCTTAAATTTTCCCCAATCTTCAATCGTCTCAATGGTAATTGCGCTTAAACTGTTTACCGATTGTTCGATTTTTTCAATAGTTCCATTGATTTCCGCCACTTCGTTTTCGCTTAGCCTGCCCAGTATTTCGTTTGCATCTTCCTTTAATACATTCCTTGTAAAAACCATGCTTACTGCCGACAATATAGTAGCAACTATATACACTGCCAATGCTACTGCCAAAACGATTTTGGTTCTGAGTGTCTTATGTTTCATGTTACCCCTCCATTCTATTGCTGTACTTACATATTTTACCATTTTTCACAATAAATGTCATTATCGTTTATTAATTTTGGTAATTTTGTTGAATTATATAAAAAAAGGATAGCAATATGCACTATCCTTTTCTAACAAAAAAACTTTCTTTATTATTAATCAGCTAACGGATTTCCCTGTCCGTCTGTATCGATTTTTCCACAAAGAATCATAATTCCTTCTACTAATCCCCAGATTTCGATACCTAATACTACCAGTACTCCGATACCTATACAAGATAATACAAAACCAAGAATTGTAGCTACCAACTGAATTACTGCTCTCTGTGTATAACCCAGATAAAAGTTATGTACACCAAATGCTCCAAGGAAAATACCAAGAATACCTGCTAAAATTTTGGATTTTCCGCCTACAGCAGGTGCTGACTGTTTTGTTGAGCTTCCACAGTTAAGACATACTTCACTGTTTGGCTGAATCTGACTACCGCAGCTGTGACAGAAGTTTTTACCTAATCCTACTTTTGTACCACAGCCTACACAAATGACAGCTTCTTTGTTTTCAATTTCTTTACCGCAATTTCTACAATACATATTATTGTCCCTCCTCAATTTATCTGCAATAGTATTTCAATTATACAACAGTTTTTTGAATATTACCAGTCGTATTTTTACATTTTTTGACAATTTTTTTGAGGAAACTTTTATTTTTATTTCTCTTTTTTTACTAAAATCTTATAATTCTGTAAAACTTCCGCTTCTGCTTTATCTAATTCTATAAAATAGTTTTGATATGCAACTTGTGTTACTAAATTTGTTCCCGCAGGCAATTTTTGATATGTGAGGTGTAACTGTGCATATACTTTACCCTTAGCGTTCTGTTTGCGAATCAATTTTTCTATTTTTGTTGATTGTCCACTACTAGATAACATATGTTCTGTTATGCATAAAGATTTTTTTTTGAAAAATGCTTTCTTATAACCTGACAGTTTTTTATAAAATTCTGTTTTTTTGCACTGAGCCTCATTTCCCAAACCGGATTCTACATAACTTTGGCAAAATTGTTTTTTCAACTGTTCCATTTGCTCTTTGCTAGATATTACATAATATTTTTTATTTAATAGCTTCAAATATCCTTTGGAAGAATTTTTAGTAACTTTAATCTTGGCAGCAATTTTTGTTTCTTTAAATTTCTTTACATTTACTTTATAAACTGCCAACACTTTTTTATCTTTTTTATGAACAGCCTTAACAATAGCTGTTCCTTTTTTTCTTCCTGTAATACTGCCTTTTTGAGTTACACTAACTACTTTTTTGTTATTTGATGACCATTTTACTTGATTTTTCGCTACACCCTTTGGTGAAGGCAATGTAAGAGTCTGTTTTACATACAGACACTTCGTTTGAGTATCATTTGCCGCCTGAGTGGTTATCATTGCAGTTGCTTGAATTCCTATGCACAGGCAGATAGCCAATAAGATGCTTACGATTTTTTGTATTTTCTTCATGGTTGTTTTCCCCCTCTTTTAATTTGTCTTTGCAGATTTTATGGTTGAAAATTGACAATATTTCTTTCCACCATTGTATAAGTTTCCCCAAGCCATGTCAATTTTAATTTTCCTGCTGAGCTACTAGCTTTCACACTTGTTCGTTACAAATGACTTCTATTATTTTATCTACAACAAAAAGCCCATGATTTCTCATGGACTTTTCGTCTTCACACATTTTCACATAAGTTATTCCGAACTGTTAATTTTAATAGAAGGATAATCTACAGTTTGGGTTAGTCATTTCTAACTTCTGTTATATATTATCACCTAGAGTTCGTTATGTCAACATGTTTTTTATAACTTTTTCTATTTTTATCCCAGTGCCACATCCAATACCATCATAACCACAAATCCGATGGCAAATCCGATGGTTCCTATGTTGGATTTATTTTCTGACACGGCATCCGGTATCAGTTCTTCCACTACCACATAAATCATTGCCCCCGCCGCAAAACTTAGCAGATATGGAAGTGCCGGTATCATATAGGAGGATAACAAAATTGTTATTATGGCACCAATAGGCTCCACAATTCCGGACAAAAGACCATAGATAAAAGATTTTTTCTTTCCCGTTCCACTGCTGCATAGAGGCATGGAAATAATCGCCCCTTCCGGGAAATTCTGAATTGCAATACCAATGGAAAGAGCAAATGCCCCTAGCATACTAATACTGCTGTTATCCATTAACATTCCTGCAAATACCGCACCTACCGCCATACCTTCCGGTATATTATGCAACGTAACTGCCAGAATTAGCATCGTTGTTTTCTTTAATTTACTCTCCGGACCTTCCTTTTGTCCATTTTCCACATGGATATGCGGTACTGCCACATCTAACAAAAGCAGAAATAGAATTCCTCCAATAAATCCCACCGCTGCCGGAACAAATGCCAGTCTTCCCATAGACTCTGACATATTTATGGAAGGTATTAAAAGGGACCATACAGATGCCGCAACCATAACTCCCGCCGCAAACCCTGACAGCACTCTTTGTACATTTGCATTCATTTTCTCTTTCAGGAAAAACACACAGGCTGCACCCAGACTGGTTCCCAAAAAAGGCAACATGACACCCCCTAAAACATTTAAGTTCATTTCGGTAACCTCCTTTTTCACATAATAATATATGTTGATTTTTTAAAATGGTTCTTTTGTTACATTCGTTCTTTCTTCTAAAAAAATAAAAAGTGCTGACAACTTGCAGAATTCGTTGTCAGCACTTTTCTTTGCACTGAAAAACCAATGCTATTTGCGTTAAGGAGAGTTCAACGCTTCTGTGCGTATTGCTTTTTATGCGTTTGTCAGTTAGTTGTTTCTAACTCCTTTTATAGCTTACTATTTCTCACATATTTTGTCTAGTAGTTTTATTGATAAAGATTATCATTTATCCACTATTTTACAAAATACAACTGCCACCAACGTACCAATACACGTTGCAATTATGGCAGGTGCAATAATTGCTGCCGGATTTACACTGCCATACTGACTTCGATATGCTATCATATTTACCGGAATCAACTGCAAAGAGGAAATATTAATTACCAAAAACACACACATTTCATTGCTGGCAATATGAGCCGGTTTTCCTGAAGCACGATTCAGTTTTGACAGCTCCTCCATTGCCTTTAACCCTGCCGGCGTTGCTGCCCAGCCAAGCCCTAAAATATTTGCCGCCATATTAGTACACATATATTCCATTGCCTTGGAATCCTTATCCACTCTTGGAAACATAAACTTTGCAAAGGGCATCAAAATTCTTGTCATTCCTTTTATTACCCCTGCCTTTTCAGCAATTTTCATCAGTCCCACCCAGACGCCCATAACGCCTAACATGGTAATGCAGAGGTTTACTGCCTCCTTTGCCGACTCCAACGCTGCATTTGATATGTTCTCCATCGTTCCGGTGAACGCACCGTACAATATTCCAACAATAATCATTCCTGCCCATAGAAGGTTTAACATTACATTCCTCTAAATTAGTTCTTTTTACTATATTATGCCTTTTCAGTCTGGCATATTTCAAAAACTTATTTAAATTCTGAGTGTCTAAACTCTTTCCATACCATAAATACAGATACCACTCCTGCCGTAGCATCTGCAATCGGTCCTGCATACAACACACCATCAATTCCCATAAATAATGGTAAAATCAAAATTAGCGGAAGCAAAAATAAGGTCTGTCTTGTCAATGCCAAAAATACTCCCTTGATTGGTTTTCCAATGGCAGTAAAAAAGTTGGAGCTGATTGGCTGTAACGCATTTAAGAAGGTAAAAAACAAAAATACCCTGAAATAGCTGATGGCAAATTTGTAATATGCATCGCTTCCTTCTCCAAACAATCCAATAATTTGTCGTGGGAGCATCTGAAATACCAAAAATGCACCAACGGACAATATTCCGCCCACCAACACTGCCTGTCCATACGCTTTTTTTACGCGTTGAAACTTCTTTGCACCATAGTTGAAACTGACAATCGGCTGTAAGCCCTGAGAAATCCCAATAATAAATGACATATAAATCATATTTACCTTAGCAATAATACCGGAACAGGCAATCGGAATTGACTCTCCATAAGAAGACATTCCTCCGTAGTATTTTAGTGTTTTATTCATTACAATCTGAACCGCCATCATTGCCACCTGGTTACTGCAAGGCGCCATTCCAAGCGTTGTCACTCTGCCTATATACTGCTTTTGTGGCTTTAAATGGCACTTTTCCAAAGATATTGTTTTACAATGACAAAAATAGTACACTGCCATTCCTGCGGCTATCATCTGTCCGATAATGGTCGCTACTGCTGCACCTGTCATCCCCCATCCCAAACGGCTTACAAATAAATAGTCCAAAATCGTGTTAATCACCGCTCCGGTCATATTACAAATCATTGTAAATTTTGGACTTCCATCTGCACGAATCAAATTTCCGCCCCCGGTTGAGAGAATCAAAAACGGAAAACCAATGGCTGTGATTTTGGTATATGTTTTCGCATACTCCAGCACATTGTCCGGCGAACCGCAAAATATCAGTAACGGCGTCAGAAAACATTCTGTAAACACACATAACACAACGCCACAGCCAACCATCATGGTTATTGCATTTCCCATATAATATGCCGCTTCTTTTTTCTCACCTTTTCCCATGGAAATATTAAAAGCAGCCGCACCACCAATTCCAAACAATAGTGCAATTGCCACACATGAGGTAGACAACGGAAACGCTATATTCGTTGCCGCATTTCCCAACTCTCCCACGTTTCTTCCAATAAAAAACTGGTCCACAATATTGTACAAAGCACTGACCAGCATGGCAATAATACTCGGTATGGCAAATTTTCGTAACAATTTACTAACGGGTTCTACCCCTAACGGATTTTCATTTTTCATTTGTTTCTGCCTTTCTGTATCATTCGTTTCCCTAATAATACCCCTAAAATGTTACTCCGATACCATTTATATGTCAACTTTTTTTACGCTTGAGCCAACCAAACTTACCAAACCATTAATATACAATGCCAGACATAAAAATCTTTTGGTGGATAACCTCCACCAAAAGATTAAAATAAGCTTTGCAATAATTCACCTAAAAACCTCTAAGCAATATTAAATATACCAAGTGTATCTCGCAGACTTCCCGCAACGTGATTCAATGCTTCAATGCTCTCCTTCACTTCTCCCATCATATCACTTTGAGTTATTGCCTCATCTGCCACATCACGCGTACTGTCACTTACATCATTCGCAATTACTGAAATTCTCTCTAATGCATCCTGTAACGACATCGTTCCACTTGTCACTTCCTCCGTAATCGCCGCAACATTTGTTAAATTATCTGAGACTTGATTAATTTTACCCTTAATCTCCACAAAGCTTTCCTTAGCTTCATGAGCAAGCTTCATACCCTCCTTAACAGATTCATTACCTTTATCCATCAATTGTACAGATTCTACAATACTTTGTGAAATATCTTCAATAATCTTTCCAATGTCTTCTGCTGCCTCTTTTGACTGTTCTGCCAGCTTTCCAACCTCATCCGCAACTACCGCAAAACCTTTTCCTTGCTCTCCCGCTCTCGCTGCCTCTATAGACGCGTTCAACGCCAATAAATTCGTTTGGGAAGCTATATCCGCAATCAACTGAATAACATTTTGAATATTACCGGACATTTTCTCCAATTCCTTAATCTTATCATAAGTTGCAGTTACATTTTTCTCTATGACATCCATCTGATCTACCACAACAGTAAGCTTTTCATCACCCTTAACAGCTTCACCAACTGTCTGACCGGTAACATTCTTCACATTCATGATATCTCCTGCAATCTGCTCCATTCCCTGATTAATTTCCTCAATCATCTGAGCATTGGTATCTGTAAGTTGACTCTGATTTTGTGTCCCTTCCACTGCTTTTTCTGCCTTAGATGCAATATCTACTGCTTTATCCTTTGTATGCTCTGCCTTCATATCTAAATTTCCGGATATTTTCAATATTTCTTGTGAATTCTCATTTGTTCTCACCAGAAGTTTACACAGATTTTTTCTCATGTTTTCCATGGAATTGGCAATCTGACCTACCTCATCTGTTCTTTGCAGTATCTTTTCATGAATAGATGCATTCAAATTACCTTCCCCAATCTGGTTACAAAATTGAATCAAATCTTTAAATACCTTAATTAAGATATTAATTACTATCATTAATACAATTCCCAAAACAACCATTGCAATTGCAACCATCGGATTTAACGCTTTTTGTAAGCTTTTAATTACCTCATCTATCTGTGTATTGTATATACCAATATCCATAGAACCATATTGTACACCATCCACATAAATCGGATACATAATATCATAGGTCCATGCTTCCTGCACATCTGCCCAAAAAGAACTACTCATAATTTCTCCTTGTGTAGCAGCCGGAACCGAATAAGCCGTATCATCAGAATAATTTTTACCAATTTTCTGCGTATCACTATGTGCTACTGCTGTTACTGTATTATCAATTACAATCGCGTAGGCAATATAAGAATTTTCTGTTGTCATATTTTCCACAAACGCCTGTAATTCTTCCACACTAGCATCATTTTCTATCAACATTTCTGCCTGACCTGCTATATGCGAACTTTGATGTATTAATTGTTCCATTATTGCTTCTGTAATCTTTGTTTTCGCAACATCAAACGTCAACAAGATAATTATTACCAGACTTATAAATGTAATACTTATGCTTACAAACAATAATTTGAATTTTAATCCAATATGTTTCATAATTCTTCACCCTTTACCTTCCCACTAACAATACGAAACCATAAATCCTTCATTCCTTTAGTTTCCTTCAAATAGTCACTTTTAACATTTTCATGCAAATTACCAACCCCTTTTCTTACGCAGTCGTCTATGTTTTTTTATTAGTAACTATTCAAAACCTGCATTCGCAAAATCGCCATAAATGGCTTTACTTTTACAGATTCCAAACAGTTACTTATATTGTATCATTTTTTGGTTGCTTTTTCCACTTTTTTTCTCGAATCGTCAGTTATATTCGTCCTTTTTTGCCAAAACATACATTCGCATCCCAGCGTTGTCGAATACCTCTTTAATAATTTTAAAACAGCAACAACATAACACTGCCCTAGTCGGCATATAACGAAAAGAGCGGAGTCGCTTAGCGACTACGCTCTTTTCATAAAAACTATATAATAATAATGAGGGGGAGTAAGTAAATTCATAATTTGGGGAGTTTATAAATTTACTAAAAAAGGTATAATTTACATAAGGTTTGGAACTTCTTTCGCGTCCTTAAGTCCCTTGCCTTATCTGTGATTATAATATAACATACCTTTTAACATTTGTCTAGTACTTTTTAAATTTTTTGTAATATTTTTGTCACACTTCGAGTTTTGTGGGTGGTTGGAAGGACGCCCAAGGTAAATACCTCCGCTTCCTGAGCAGACGCAAACAGCTCTGGAAGCGGAGGTATTTACCTTGGGCTGTGCTTGGCAGGCCACACTTACAAAAGCTCGATGGGTTCCTTTTGGAACCCTGCCGGCTTCACGGGTTGGTTGTGGGTTTCTATTTTTATTGCTTTTGTTACTTTTGGGAGCTGTGTCCTCTTTCTGTATAAGTTAAAGTGTTTCTTTCTACTTTTGCGGTTTCCAAGAACAGCTCATAAGGGACAACCCAAAAATCGAATTAATCACTTAAACATATATAATTGTCACAGCCCCAAAATTCACTTCCCCAACCAGTTCTACCACCGGTCTTCCGTCGCTGCAGTTTCGATTTTTTTCGTTGACACTGCCGGCGAAGACGTTGGCATTTTGTACCACAGTCCATTCTCTTGGAATGTAAAGTTCTACGCTTCCGAAGGAAACATGGACACAGATTTCCACGGATGGGTTCTGAACTACTGCGTTGTCAAAATATGCTTTGATTTCTCCAAAGGAGCAATCCAGTGTTGCACGTTGTAAATTATTGGAGTTGATGTATTTTGTGGTGGCACCAAAAGTGTTGGAGCAGTATACGGAATTTTCAGTGGTTTCCTCTACTACTCTCTGATGCTCTCCCACTTTATCTCCATTTTCATACTCTTCCCACTTCATTTCTTTTTTTTCCAGACGTTGTTTTTGGGGAAACAAGTAGGAAAAACCAATGGATAGCAATAATGCAACTATAATTACCGTTCCACTTGATATCTCACGGAATCCTAACACATCATCAAAAATCAGCCATAAAAATGCTAACGGGAAAAATATCCCAAAAAAGCTTTTGTCTGCAATCCCCCTTATAAGAAGTCCTACAAAGAAGCCTCCCAACACTATGTTCCAACCACTGATTCCCGGAGTCACCAGACCAAACTGGTTTAAAATTAAAAATACTGCGATGGAAATCAATAATACTCCCATAAAAACATTTTTGTTTTTCATCGTCCTAACCTCTTTTCTTCTAATTTATCTTTTAATAATTTGTAATATGACCTGGAAACATAAATCTGCTTATGTGTATGTTGAAATGCAATCAGACTGGAAGAAGTAAGATTGCGGTGAATGGAGTAAATTTTATCCGTGTTCACAATGGCAGATTTGGAAATCCGAAGAAATGCTCTTGGCAGCAATTCTTCTAATTCGTATAATTTATATTTGGTTTCAAATACATCATCCACTGTGTGGGCGTGAATTACTCCTCCATCTGTTTCAAAAAACAGAATCTCTTGGTTTGGCAGATAATATTCTGTTTCACCTTTGAAAAATACAAATTGATTGGTGTTCGTCATAGACTGCTCCAGTAATTTCTGTAACCGGATTACTTCTGAATTTAATTGCTGACAACGAACAATTACTTCTTCTTCCGCAATTTTATCATCCACCTCAATTCGTATTTTCATGGACTTTCCTCCTTTCACTTTTGTCTGTTACCTTATGAGCTCATTATATCAGTCCTAAAAAAAATGTAAACAGCATTTTGGTAAGTGGTAATTTTTGCGGGGTAAGAGGTAAAAAATAATGGTTAAAAGATTTTGAGAGAATATGAAAAGAGCGGAGTTGCTTGGCAACTACGCTCTTTTCATAAAAACTATATAATAATAATGAGGGGGAGTAAGTAAATTCATAATTTGGGGAGTTTATAAATTTACTAAAAAAGGTATAATTTACATAAGGTTTAGGACTTCTTTCGCGTCCTTAAGTCCCTTGCCTTATCTGTGATTATAATATAACACACCTTTTAACATTTGTCTAGTACTTTTTTAAATTTTTTGTAATATTTTTTCAAGACTTATTAATAACTAGGACTTTACTCCCAAAATACCCGATATTTCGACAAGCCCTTACCTTCCAAAATATATCTGTTTTTCCTTGATAAGCGACTGGCACAATCTCCGCCAGAAATCCACCGCACCTTACAGCAACGCCTGATAAATATCCCTCTTACTCACTCCTCTATCCTTCGCCACCAGCTTCATTGCCTCTTTCTTATCTTTCCCTTGGGACAGATATATCTCCATATGTTCTTCTATGGACATTTCCTGCCATTTTTCCTGTTGGTCCGCTATAATTTCCTGTCTGGATTTTCCTTCTATGACAATCACGCACTCACCCTTCGGTGTTTCTTCACTGTAATACTCTACTGCCGCTGCCAGAGTAGTCTGAAAGGCGGTTTCATAGCGTTTTGTCAGTTCTCGACAGATAGTGCATTTTCTGTCACCTAGAACTTCTAACAGCTCTTTCAGGGTTTTTACTAAATGATGAGGGGCTTCATAGCAAATCAGGGTTCTGGTTTCTTGTTTCATTTCTTCCAGTACTTGTTTTCGCTCTTTTTTGTCTGCCGGAAGAAAGGCTTCGAAGGAGAAACGTCTGGTTGGCAATCCGGACAGGGTTAAGGCTGTAATGCAGGCCGCCGGGCCTGGGAGGGAAGTTACTTCTACTCCTGCTTCATAGCACATTTTTACCAGCTCTTCTCCCGGGTCGGAAATGCCCGGAGTTCCTGCATCTGTGATTAACGCCACATTTTTTCCTGACTGCATTTCTGCTATCAATGTTCTTGCCTTGTCAATTTTGTTGTATTCGTGATAGCTGGTCATTGGGGTTTTGATTTCAAAATGATTTAACAGCTTGATACTGTTTCTGGTGTCTTCCGCGGCAATCAAATCCACTTCTTTTAAGGTACGAACCACTCGAAAAGTAATATCCTCTAAATTTCCAATTGGCGTTGCACACAAATATAATTTTCCCTGCATTTAACCTCTCCTGTCATATCCATAAATTTCGTAGATTTCATCTGTATAAACATTTACGTCTTTGTAAACAATCAATGGCGGTTCTACTGTTACTCTGGAGTTGCCGCCTTTTAATGCTTCTATTAATACCATGGACGGTTCTTTATCTATATAAGAATGAACAAAACGTATTCTTTTGGGTTCCAGTTTGTATTTTACACAACCTGCCATAATTTCCGCCAGACGGAATGGGCGATGTACCATGTAAAATCTTCCTTTTTCTTTTAACAGCTTTGCTGACGTCCGCAAAATATCGTCCAACGTACAGCACAACTCATGTCTTGCAATGGCTTTTGGTTCGTCGGGATTTACAATGCCGTGGCTTCCGGTCATGTATGGGGGATTTGTTGTTATCACTTTAAAAGAAGCAGGTCCAAATATATCCACTGCTTCTTTTACATCACCACATACCATATCAATTTTTTCAGAAAGCCCGTTCATAATCACACTTCTCTGTGCCATTTCAATGCTTTCCGGTTGGATATCCAGCCCGGTAAAATGTTCTCCCTCCGTCTTTGCTTCCATGAGAATCGGGATAATTCCGGTTCCTGTTCCAATATCCAATACCCGTTCGCCCGGCTTTGCTTTCGCAAAATCACTGAGCAAAACCGCATCAATGCCAAAGCAGAACTTTTCTTTGTTCTGAATGATTTTATAACCGTTTCTGCCTAAATCGTCAACTCTTTCCTGACTTTTTAAATTACTTGTCATCCAGCTTTGACACCCTTTCTTCTTTGCGTTCCTCTTTTTCCAAAACTTCCAATGCTTTTAATTCTTCTGCGGAAAGTTTCATCTTTTCTTTCTTGCGTCTTGTCTTAAACTTCAGTTCTTCTACCTTGTACTCTCTGATTTCTTTTTCATCATTATTGGTAACAATAACTTTCACCAACTGTCTTAAAACGCTGACACTGGAAACTTCACCTTTCAGCCCTTCCGGTGTGGTTACGTAATCTCCCACATTTGGCAGGTGACTGTTTAATTCTTCATAAGTTTCTTCTTCGTTTTTCAGACAGCACATCAATCTTCCACACACACCTGAAATCTTGGTTGGATTTAAGGAAAGATTCTGTTCTTTCGCCATCTTAATGGACACTGGTGCAAAATCTGCCAGATAGGTATGACAGCACAGCGGGCGACCACAAATACCGATACCACCCATTATTTTCGTTTCATCTCTGACACCGATCTGCCTTAATTCGATACGGGTTTTGAATACCGATGCCAAATCCTTTACCAATTCTCGGAAATCAATTCTTCCGTCTGCGGTAAAATAGAATAACAATTTGTTGTTATCAAAGGTATATTCTGAATCAATTAATTTCATCTGAAGTCCATGTTTTCTGATTTTTTCCAGACAGATTTTGAAGGCCTCTTTTTCCTTATTCTTATTTTCAGCCTCCACTGCATCATCCTCCGGAGTTGCCACACGCATCACCGGTTTCAACGGCTGAATCACCTTATCTTCTTCAATATCCTTCGGTGCAATTACCACCGTTCCGTACTCTACTCCTCTTGCAGTTTCTACAATTACATGATCTCCTGTATGAACTTCAAAATCCAGCGGACTGAAAAAGTATATCTTTCCAGCCGTTCTGAATCTTACACCGATTACTTTTACCATT
>JAFQUB010000037.1 GCA_017408735.1 Lachnospiraceae bacterium | reverse complement strand
GCAAAAACTGTGCCACAGCCTTGGCAGGCCATCGCGCAGCGATTTTGTTCACTTTGAATTTGTCTATTTTTTTATCTTCGCCGTATCTTCCAGATAAAATTCAAGATATCCACATTCAGGGCATACCGAAGCATGAACCTTACCTAAATTATCTTTGAATATTCCAGGTTTTGTGATTTTTAATCCGTATGCACCTCCCTCAACTTTTACATCATAATCTTCAAGCATTTCCACATCACAACGAATACATTTTCTCATCTTTAAGTACCTCCCAAAATTCAAATTCGTCTCTCAGTTAAACACACCGGCTTACTGAAAGTTTCGAGTGCTTATCCCCACGGTCTTTCCTTATCCAACCAACCATTTTTCTCCCAATACGCTCTATCTGCATCCCCTGAGCCAAAGTTCGCTTTCTGCATCATCCGCATCAGCATAAATATAGCTTTTGTTTTAAAACCTACTTTCACAAGCTTTTTCTTTAATACTTTATTCGCAATTTTTGTAGCATCTTTTTCAATTTTTTTCTTTTTCTTATCGTTAACTCCATTCCAATTCATAGCCTGAATACTAATACCATATGACATTATACACGGAATACCCCAATAAAACAAAGCATCTGCAATATCCTTGACAGCCTTTTTGGCACCACTTCCCGCAGCAGTTGATATTACAATAGCTTTTTTGCTAAACATACATTTTCTTGGTCTATGTGACATCCAATAATTAAAAGTCAAATCAATGAAACTCTTCATAGGAGCAGATGCTCTCAAACAATAGGTAGGTGTCGTGAATATCAGTATATCCGCAGATTCTACCTCTGTCATAATTTTATTCTTTTCCTCATAAAACGGACACTTTGTAACATCCCCTATGCACGCATAACACCCAACGCAAAAATGATTTAAATCTCTGGGGAGAAAAAATTCTACGACATTCTCTTCACAGTTAATTTTATTTGCTATCATTCTGCCGATAGTATAGGTGCTACCTTTGTGATTTTGACCATGTATCATTACAATCTTCATCTTCTTCTACTCCTTGTACATTCTGTTAAATTGTCGAATATGTTTTTCTAATATCTGCAATGCTTCTGCCTCTCTTTGTGGCTCTCTGTCACATACTGTCATCAATAAATAAATCGGAGCAAAGAATTGTAGTGCCATCACATTCGCATCCTCATTTTTCATATGCCCCTGCATAATTAACAATTGAAGTAATCCGGTCTGATATTTTAGCGGTTCATTAAAATATTGATGTGAAAAGAGTTCTGCTAATTCTTTATTGGAGAATTGCTCTATCGTAAGCATTTTTCTGAATTTGCATTCATATTCATCATGCAAAAAGAAAGAAAAAAGTCCAATTCCCATTTTTACAAGTTCGTCCTCCGAAATATTATTATATAACTCAAAATCTATTAGAAAATCATTTCCTGTCATATTCAAATGGGCAGCTTCTTTGTCATAACGATTACGCATCTCTTCTAAGATTGCTTCAAATATGTCCTGCTTGCTTTTGTAATGTTTATACAAAGACGGTGCTTTAATTCCTACACCTTCTGCTATCTGTCCAACATAAACATTTCCATATCCCTTTTCCGAAAACAGCGTTAATGCAACATCTAAAATTTTTTTCTTTGTATCCATATTTTCTCCTTGGCTAATTCAAGTTAGCCCCATTATAAGCTAATTACAATTAGCTGTCAAATCAAAAAAAGAACCACTTTTCTGTGGTCCTAAATGATAAACAAAACAGAAACTTCAAATCTTTGCGTGTATCCAGACTCAACAGAAGCCTGAAATTTATCTTTTCTTATATGTCACTACAATTCCAACTACAGAAGCAAAAAAAGCAATTGGTGCAAGTCTTACAAATAAGAATTCAAACCCATGCATTATTGTTCCTGCCACTGCCAACTCAGGGTCATTGTAATTCCAATCCAGATAAGAACTATTCATAAATGCAAGTGCGATAAATATTATCGCTATAACCGCACACAATGAAATAAGAATCCATCGAATCGTTTTTACTTTTGTTAGACTTCTTTTTGCAAGCTGCAAATTAATAACTTCCAATTTTTCAGAAAGGATCTTTAAATCATCAATAGTCGGTTCTACTATAGGTTCTCCAAGTAATTCACTTACAGTAGAATCCAATTCATCCGCCAACATAATCAGCATACTGGAGTCCGGAACTGACAAACCATTCTCCCATTTTGATACAGTCTGTCTTACTACGTTCAGTTTAATTGCAAGTTCTTCTTGCGATAGCCCTTTTGACTTTCTAATCCTTTTGATATTTTCATTAAGCATAATCTCTGCCTCCTTGTTTTTAATGGCTCAATTCTATATCCAAAAGAGCCGTTGCCACAAGCAACTCATATTAACATCCGCCTATTTACGGGCTTTTCGCAGACAAATTTAAATAATCGTGTGCTTTCAATCTCTCCTACAGACTGAAAGTTTTCCTACCAATTATACATACCCTACATCAACTACTATAATCCACAAAAAGAAGGTCATTTAATTGGACTACCGCTCACTTTCGGTTCAAGTAGAGAACAACAAATTTATTTCGTTATTATAACCTCTATCTCTCCTTTAACATTTCTACCGTCAATTTCTATTGTATAATTGCCATCCTCTTGAATCGTAATCACATGCGGCGCAGCATTTCCATATACTTCATAAAAATCTCCATAAAATACCGTTTCTTTCCCTTTTTGTGAAACATTCAAATGTACATATCCTGTTTCACAATTGAAATCAAACGATATCATATCTCCTGATTCCAAAGCATGTTCTGTAACAATAGCTGAATTTAGATGCTCGGCCTCTATAACATAACCATTGTCCCTCTCTTTTTTTTCATACACAGAGCGATTTGATAACCAGAAAAATGTGCCTATTCCGATAAGTAAGACCATGATGAGAGCGAATATGCCCACATATTTTAATTGAAATCCATTACTATCCCCTTTCACTAATTTTTCATACTGATAGAACTGACCTGCTAATACACTAAAAATAACAAGGTACAATATTGCCAATACCAGAAATACTAATGATAATACATCTTGTATATTACCGCCTCCCCCATATCCTGTAGTATTCATATGGAATTGCGGAAGAATAACCATAGCAAACAATATAATAAGAGGAATTATTCTACCTTTAAAAACACGCTTCATCATCTCAAGTCTGGATTCATCATCACAGAAGATTTCTTCTCTTTCTTCTCCCGGTTGCTCTTCTTTTCTAAAGTAACTATACCCTACAAAATCCTCAATATACTCCCAACCACAATCGGAAAACATTTGAACATATTCCCTTTTATTTCGTATACCTTCCTGATTGTAATCCAATCTGTATGACACTTGTTTTGGTTCACATTTTTCAAAGTGATAAAATCCAGGAAATGATACGTGAGCAAAGCACCATCCGTTTTCATGCATCTCACTTAAAAATTTCTCTTCCTGCTGATACTGCGGTATTGTAAAAAATTTAAAAACCGTTTTTTTGTTTCCCATTAACTCATCTCCTTCATATTCTTAAAAAGTCGTTCAATTCTTTTCATTTCAATACCAAGTACTTCTGTTCCAAGGTCTGTAATTACATATATTTTTCTTTTTTCTTCTTCCCGAACAAAGCGAATCAACCCATCCTTCTCCATCTTTGATAAACTTCCATACATTGTTCCCGGTGCCAAAATGATTTCCTCATTCGTCATTTCTCTAACCATCTGTACAATTCCATATCCGTGGTTTTCTTCTCTTAGACATAACAAAATATAAAAACCAGTTTCTGTCATGGGAACATAAACTTTCTTAATATGTGCATCCATTGCTTCCATCTCCTCCTGAATATTACGGTGCGGCGGAGCCGCCAGTCCGGTGTGGCGAGAGCCACCTGTCCGGACTAGCGGAGCCACCTCTTTAAATTTATAAGTTACTGTGCCTGTGCAGGATCCAGTCCATAAACTTCTCTCATTGATCTGTCCTTTGTTTTGTCGATATATTCGATATTGATCTTGTAGGAATCATAAGAGATCCTGTCCATGATCGCATCTGCCAGCGTATTTTCTCCATTACAGATCTGGCTATACCAATCTTTTTCTTCAAACTGTGAACAAAAGATTGTGGATGATTTTTTGCGACGTTTATGAATAAGTTCAAAAAGATTTCGTGCTTCTGATTCTGAAAGTTTCAAAAGAAGCCATTCATCAAGGATCAGTAGTACTGGTTTTGTGTATTTCTTCAAAACTATCGGAAAAGAACCGTTTACTCTAGCTTCCTGCAATTCGATGAGCAGATCCGGAAGTCGGACATATTTTACGGTGTAGTACTGTTTACAGGCTTCCATTCCGAAAGCACATGCCATATATGTTTTTCCGCTGCCTGTTGCACCGGTCAGAAAGATGTTCCGGTATTCGGTGATATATTGACAGCTGGCGAGTCTGGTGATCAGGCTTTTATTCAACTTACGGCCAGACTGATAGTCAATCGAAGCAATACTTGCATCAGGCTGTTCCATTCCCGCATCATGGATCAGTTTCTTTAAACGGTTACTTTTTCGAGTTGTATATTCGATATCGACCATCATTCCGAAACGGTCTTCAAAAGGAACATCCTTCATGGCAGGATCTGTTAGTTGATGGCGGTATGCATCTGCCATCGGTGTCATGTGCATTTCTATAAGTTTGTTGATTGTCGCATTATTTATCATGATCGTTTACCTCCATAGTATCTCGCACCCCTGGTTATACCGCGTGGTGTTTCAGATGCATTCTCTTTTTCAGGGTTGTTTTCTGGTGAGTCTTTCATGACTGCCAGAAGATTCTTGATACTTTTATAGCTGGGTTTTCCTGTATAGGATAATGCCTTTTCACAGGCTTTTTCTAACTGTGCCGGCGAGTATTTATCTGCCAGCTTCAACAGTCCCATACAGCTTCTATATGACTGTTGTTCAACCCTGCCAGAGGTAAGGATCGCATGAACTGCTTTGCTTGTATTGACACCGATTGTATCCGCCCACTTACGAAAACGTTCACCGTTCCATTCCAGGTACTTCTGGTGATCCTGCGGCATATGAGCCACAATCGTGGAATACTGTCCTGAACGGCCATAGAGTCGGTGGTGGGAAGCGATTCTTTCATGCTGATAAAAAATTTCAATAGTTGTGTCTGTCACGCGCACATCAACTTTATTTTTGATATACTGATACGGTACAGAGTAAAACATCTTGTCTACGGAAATGTGGTAATTAAACTGCACAGTGGCAAGTTTCCACTCTGCGATTTCAAAAGGTGTGGCAGGCAGCGGTGCCAGTAATGGCTTTTCTTCCCCAAGAAATATACTGAGTCTGCTGCACTCTTTTTTCTGAAAATTTCTGGCATTATAAGCATTCAGTTTTTCTCTGATGGCAGCATTGAGTTCTGCCAGCGAAAAAAACTGATCATTTCTAAGTGCCGCTGTGATCCATGTGGAGATTCCACTGACCGATCCTTCAGCATTTGGTTTATCCTTGGGTTTCCGGATCCTTGCCGGAAGAATGGCAACGTTATAGTGTTCTGCCATTTCATAGTAAGTTTTATTGAGCGCAGGTGTGTACCATGTACTTTCCTTGTGATTTACAGCGGTCGTACAATTATCAGGAACCAGCATCGGTGTGACACCGCCAAAAAAGGAAAACATATCTGTATGTGCCTTGATCCAGTTGCCGGTACGTTCGTTGATAAAAGCTTCAACAAAAGCATACTGGCTGAATGTAAGAACACCAACAAAGATCCAGGCTTCTGTGATCTCTCCGGTGTCCGGATCGATTATGTGAGCCGGATCACCAGCCCAGTCGACCTCAATCTGTTCGCCAGGTTTTCTCGGGATATGCATGGTTGCTCTGCGTTTCTGCTCATCCTGCTGAATATGCCAGCAGAACTGGGAATACTGGAGACCTTCTTCACCTGATTGACGACATTCCTCCATGTATTCATACCAGAGGAGCTTTTTGTTTACACCATTCCGTAACAGTTCCTTGCGGATGTAATCAAAGTCCGGCATACGTTTATTTGTTGCCGTTTTCTCTTTAGGAAACATGATTTCCTCAAGAGCACTATCTGTCATTCCAAGGTCCAGCGGCCAGGCAATATTTAATTCAGTTGCTTTTGTAAGGACTTTTTTGACAGTATTTCTTGAAACACTTGCACTGAGTGCAATGTTTCTTTCGCTGAATCCCAGACTGCGAAGTCTGAGAATTTCACGATAACTGGTCATAATCTTGACCTCCTTTATCTGTATTCACACCATGAGGTGCGTAAATACAGTATAAAGGAATCTATGTAACTCGAGCCGGAGTGGCTCTCAATCTCCGGAATTAGTGGCTCTGTTCCGCCGGAACGGTGGCTCTCAAATCCCGGACAGGTGGCTCAAAAGGAGCCGGAATATTCATCCTCCTGTTTTTCACTTCGATATATCATGCTTCAATACATCGCACTTCGTTATATGCAGTATATCGTAGTGCAATATATATGTCAAGTTTTTTTTATAAAAAAAATATGAAGAGATACGAGATAAAAAATAATAACCACCACAAAGAATCTACTTTGTGATGGCTATATGTGGTTACATCAATACTGTTTGTCTGTTGGTTATGCTCTGCGTATATTAATCTCATCTTATCTGTCCTTGCCTGCAATTGTAATAAAAGCATCTCATCCAGTCCCAACCGCCATTTTATAATTTGTTATAAGTTGTTACTAGATTTTCTTTCCCTTGTTTTTTCCCTTATCAGAGGTCATAACCAAGGGTAAAACGATATAACACGATACAAGATGTGACGGCAAGGACACCTATGAAAACTTTAGTATTTTCAAGGTTTTGCTGAGATTTCCATAACAAAATATAATAGTTATTAAATCCCTAAAAATACCTCAAGTGAGAATTCAAATCTTTGCGTGTATCCAGACTCAACAGAAGCCTGAAAGTTTCGTGTTCTCAAGAGAATAATCTCATTACAGCACTCATAATAAGTGCAATAATAACAACCAATGCCGCTGAACCAGCTGCCAAGAGAGCCTTTT
>JAFQUB010000036.1 GCA_017408735.1 Lachnospiraceae bacterium | reverse complement strand
GCTTTAGCTTACGCATTAGCAATCGGTGGAGCAAGAGCAGGTGTTCTTGAAACAACATTCAGAACAGAAACAGAAACAGACCTTTTCGGAGAACAGGCAGTACTTTGCGGTGGTGTTTGTGCATTAATGCAGGCCGGATACGAAACATTAGTAGAAGCAGGATATGACCCAAGAAACGCTTACTTCGAATGTATCCATGAAATGAAATTAATCGTAGACTTAATTTACCAGTCAGGTTTTGCAGGAATGAGATATTCTATCTCAAACACAGCTGAATATGGTGACTACATCACAGGACCAAAGATTATCACAGATGAAACTAAGAAAGCTATGAAGAAAGTACTTTCTGACATTCAGGATGGTTCTTTTGCAAAAGAATTCTTATTAGATATGTCTGATGCAGGAAAACAGGTTCACTTCAAGGCTATGAGAAAATTAGCAGCAGAACATCCATCAGAAATCGTTGGTGAAGAAATTCGTAAGCTTTATAGCTGGAATAATGAGGAAGATAAGTTTATCAATAACTAATATTAAACTTCAAGGAACAACTAGGCAGATTATTTTGTCTAGTTGTTTTTTGAAATCTGGGATTTAAGCTTATGGCTGAAGGGACGCTCCTAAGGGGTACAAATTCTTCTCAGGAGGGCGAAAGGCAACACGAATGCGAACTAACTGTCAACTGCGACTAAGACTCTCGGTCGAGCCGTCGAGCCTAAGTCGCAGTAGACAGTGGATTTTGCATTCGTTAAGGACGCCTCTTGAATCGTCCTCCTGAGAAGAATTTGTACCGCTTAGGAGCTGTGCTTGGAAAAGCATAAGTTTGAATGAAAACAAATTTGAATGGACACAAATAGACATAAGGTCAAATTGAACAGAGTTCCAATGAATCTAAGAATTCAAATCAAAACGATGATGATTCAATTCAATTTTTGTGGCTTGTCAAGCACAGCCCATGCTTCTGTCCCCGGCATGGGCGTACTGTCTGCAAAAAAACTTGAATTTAATTAAGGAGGTATTTTATGTGTGAGATGATAAGAGAAAGGCTTAATTTCCTTATTGGGAAAGGGTTGTTGTCGATTGGGGTTTTGGAGGCGGCTACGGGATTTGAGCGTGGTATGTTGGAGGAGTTTTTGAATGGGGAGAAAGAGGCGGAATTAAATAAGTGTGACTTAGAGAATGGACGACGTAGGCTTCGGTTACTTTCAATGACAGATTTGCTGATAGAGGGAATGGAGATTTCAGAAGATGATAGGGTGAGGGGAAATGTTGAATTACTAGTGCAGGAATATGGAATGAATTATCAAATGATTGCTGGGTATACTAATATGGAAGAACAGGAAATATTAGGGTTTATGAGTGGAAAGAAGGAATTGCCTTGTGAAAAGAAGTATAAGCTTGCAGTTAAAGTATTTTCGTTGATGTATGTGGTGAAAAATATAATTGAGTAGAAGGTTAATCATTAGTTGATTAGCTGTGCTCTTACACCACTGTGCATATGGTTCTATACACGGCGTTTCTTTAGTTTTTATAGACCACTAAGTAATAGTCTGGCATGGTTGTATATCTTGGCTTGACTATTCTCCAGCTTCCACCTCGCGGTAGACACCTTTGGTTTTGTATTATCCTACTCAATGTCAAAGGGATTAGGGAGTTTCGAACGCTAGAATGTGCACCTGTTGGGGGGACTAGTAAAAAGTCTGTATGGCTACTTCCCATACAGACTTTTTGCTAGTGCGAATTGAAAATTATGCCTTCCATGAAATTGTATTAGGATAAGTTTTAGCGATTGCAACTGTTCCTTGGTAGGCAACACCATTAAGGTGGGCAACATAATAATTTCCGGAAATTTTTGCACAGTAGCATTTATTAGAGAAACCGGTAACGGTAGTTGTACCTGAACTAAAACCATTAGTCATGTTTGTGCTACTAACAGTACCTATAAAATGAGTTACAGGAACATTCATGACAATAGTCCAATATAAATAATGTCCACTTCCCCATACTTTTAAAGTTCCAGCTTCCCCGACTATGGTTTGACTGCTAGAATAAGTTGCTATATCCGAATTTCCGTTTTGGATTAAAGTCATAGGAACTTCGGCTACTTCTCCTTCTTTAAGGGTAATAGCGTTGTCACCCACAAAAATTTTATATTGTTGTGCAGTGTCAGTTGTTGGTGTTTCTGCTGCAAATGTTGTGATGTTTAGTGAGAACAAAAGAGCAAAAACACATAAAATTGATAATTTTTTCTTCCATTTTTTCATGGAAAATCCCTCCTTTTCTAAAAATAATGCTTACGAATTAAATTATAACATAATTGTAATACATTGTCATGTTATTTTTGAAGAAGAAATATTTGTGGCGCGAGTTGGGAAAGTTATTGAAAAAAATAAATGCAAAAATGAAGGATAGAACATTAAAATGTATTTAATAATAAATATATTTTAATGTTTTGATATAGATAATAAGATTATGTTAGAGTTAGAGTGAATAACTTAAAATGCATATTTGTATTTGTGAGTATAGTTCTTGAAAACAACTATACAAAGTTCGAGTATTTGGGGGGGATTGATTTGATACTGAATCGAATCAAAGAAAATCTGGCTTTAATGGATAATTTGGCTGATGACTGACAGAAAGAAGCATGAAAACTTCTTTCTGTGCAGGAGATAAATTGTTAGGAAATAAACTGATTCTTACTCCAGTATTTTAAAAATTCTTCTAAAGCAAAGGAAATGGAATGATCGTTATATACAAAGCCGATTTCTCGTCTTGGAATCGGGTTTTGCAAAGGAATTCGAATGAGTTTTCCTGTTTGCAATTCTTCTTCTACGAAATTCTTGATTACGCAGGCGGTTCCAAGCCCCGTTTTTGCAAATTCTATTACCAAATCCATATTTGATGCTTCCAAAATCTGTTTTGGGAAAATATTGTTTTCGTACATATGAGTTTCTATGTACTGTCTTGTCAGGTTCTGGCTGTCTAGTAATATTAAGGTGGACTGATTTAGCAGTTCTTCTTTTGTCATTTCGTCTATTCCGGTTTGTAGTTTTAAGTTGTTGATATAGTTTGGGGCGGCTACGAAAATGTCTTCAATTTGCCCGAGAACTTCAAATGTTACCCCTTTTACACCGGAAGAACGTCCGATGAGTCCGATGTCGATTTCTCCTTCTTCTAATAGTTTCAAGGTATGAAGGGTGGACTGGCAGGTGATGGTGATTTGGATGTGAGGGTAGGTGTCGATAAAGTTTTTCAGGTAGGGTAGGAGTACGTATTTGCATAAAGTGGTACTGACACCGATTTTTAATCGTCCATAATTGAGCTGTCCTAGTCTTTTTAATTCTTTTTCGCCGTTTCCAAGGGCTTCTAAGGCTTCGGAAACATAACGGTATAATACTTGTCCTTCTTCCGTTAACATAACTCCCTTAGAAGTTCTTAGAAACAGTTTGGTGTTTAATTGTTGTTCCAATTTTCCGATGGATTTGGAGATGGCAGGCTGACTGATGAAAAGCTTTTTGGCAGCATGGGAAATATTTCCAGTAGATGCAACGGCGTAAAATACTTTATATAAATCTAATGATTGCTCCATAAATGCCTCCGTTTCTTATATCTTGAGTTATATAGGTACGAATTTTTCAAGATATAACTACAAGTTATAACAAATATATTAAAAATCTATTTTACATTATATCATATTATGCTATAATTACAAATGTTGAAAAACACATAAATTATTTCGAAAGGTGGAACTACAAATGGGAATGACTATGACACAGAAAATCTTAGCTGCTCATGCAGGTTTAGAATATGTTGAAGCTGGACAGTTAATCGAAGCAGACTTAGATTTAGTATTAGGAAATGATATTACCTCTCCTGTAGCAATTCATGAAATGGAAAAGATGAAGGTAGATGGTGTATTTCATAAAGACAAAATTGCTTTGGTACCGGACCATTTTGTACCAAATAAAGATATTAAATCTGCAGAACATTGTAAATGCGTAAGAGAATTTGCAAGAAAAAATGAAATTACAAATTACTTTGAAGTAGGACAGATGGGTATTGAACATGCATTGTTACCGGAAAAAGGATTAACAGTAGCAGGTGACGTTATCATCGGTGCTGACTCTCATACTTGTACATACGGTGCGTTAGGTGCATTTTCTACCGGTGTGGGAAGTACAGATATGGCTGCCGGTATGGCAACAGGAAAGGCTTGGTTTAAAGTACCTTCTGCTATCAAGTTTAACTTAACCGGTAAGTTAAACAAATGGGTAAGCGGTAAGGATATTATTTTACATATCATCGGTATGATTGGTGTAGACGGTGCATTATACAAATCTATGGAATTTGTTGGTGATGGTATTGCAAGCCTTTCTATGGATGACCGTTTTACCATTGCAAACATGGCAATCGAAGCAGGTGGAAAGAACGGTATCTTCCCGGTAGACGATTTAGCCATTGAATATATGAAAGAACATTCTAGCCGTGAATTTAAAGTATATGAAGCAGATGAAGATGCAGTATATGATGAAGAATATACCATTGATTTAAGTACACTTCGTCCAACGATTGCATTCCCTCATTTACCGGAAAATACAAAGACTATCGATGAAATCAAAGAACCTGTAGCAATTGACCAGGTAGTTATCGGTTCTTGTACTAACGGCCGTTTAGAAGATATGAGAATTGCGGCAGAAGTATTAAAAGGACGTAAAGTAAAGGAAGGAATCCGTTGTATCGTAATTCCTGCTACACAGCAGATTTACTTAGATGCTATGGAAGCCGGATATATTAAGACATTTATCGAAGCAGGTGCTGTGGTAAGTACACCTACCTGTGGACCATGTCTTGGCGGATATATGGGAATCTTAGCAGAAGGCGAAAGATGTATTTCAACTACAAATCGTAACTTCGTAGGACGTATGGGACATGTAAATTCTGAAGTTTACTTAGCAAGCCCTGCGGTAGCAGCAGCAAGTGCGGTTACAGGACAGATTTCCTGCCCATGTCAGTTATAAGGAGGTAAAAACATGAAAGCATGCGGAAGCGTTTTTAAATATGGTGACAATGTAGATACAGATGTTATTATTCCTGCAAGATACTTAAATTCCTCAGACCCTGCGGAATTGGCAACTCATTGTATGGAAGATATTGACAAGGATTTTGTAAAAAATGTTAAAAAAGGCGATATTATCGTTGCGGATAAGAACTTTGGATGCGGTTCTTCCAGAGAACATGCACCAATTTCTATCAAAGCAGCAGGTGTAAGCTGTGTTATCGCTGAAACCTTTGCAAGAATTTTTTACAGAAATGCCATTAACATCGGACTTCCAATCGTAGAATGTCCGGAAGCTGCCAAAGGAATCGAAGCCGGAGATGAAGTGGAAGTAGATTTCGACAGCGGTGTTATTACAAACAAAACAAAAGGAACAACTTTCCAAGGTCAGCCATTCCCTGAATTTATGCAGAAAATCATTGCAGCAGAAGGTCTGGTAAATTATATTAATAATAAATAATTATGAAAAACAAGGTAACAGTTCAGCCCGCACCATTCCGGGGCTGAACTGTTACGATTTTTATACATTGCATTGAATAATAATATTGAAAATCTCATGCTTATGTACTATAAATATTTCGTTTCACAAATAGAATTTAATGAGAAATCGAGGAGAGAATATATGAAAAAGAAATTAGTATTACTTATGCTTGCAGGAATGTGTTTATGTGCAACAGCTTGTGGAAATTCTGATACAACAGGGGAGAATACACTGGTAACAGAAGAAACTAACGAAACTACAGAGGCTGTAGATACAGAAACCGAGACGACTGAAGGTACAGATGGTGCAATCGCTGAAGAAGCTAAGATAGATGAAGCTAAGTTAGAAGAGATGTTAACTGCTACAATAGACTGGATTGCAATACAGTACTTCGAGGCTGAAAATCCTAATGTAAGCGAACTTACAGTTGCACAGGCTGTTCCTATGGCAGTTCATGCAGTGGGAGCAACACCGGAAACTTTTGAATCTAATGAAAACTTTGAGTTGATTATTCCGGCTGCTACATTAGAAGAAACAATGAAAAATCTTTTTGGAACATCGTATGATACTGCTGAATATACACCGGTAGAATCTGACAGAGTAAAAAAAGCCGAAGATGGAAGTTTATCTTATGCTATAGGGGAGTGGGGGATTGCTGTTCCGAAGTTTTCAGTAGAAAGCATTGAAAAAGATACTGCTACTGATGGTTTCATCGCTACTGTAAACTATTATACTTATGATGAAGAAACAGAAACTGATTCCGCAACACAATATACAGCACGTTACACCCTTACGCCAAACGATGAAAGTGTTTACGGTTTCGTAATCACAAATATGGTTGGCGAAAAAGCTGTAGCTGCTACAGAAGAGTAAATAGCAGAAATTATATATACATAGAAGTAAAAGATTTATAAGAAAGTTAAAATCTCCGGGTATGGGAAGAAATACATGTTCGGAGCTTTTTTACATTTCAAAAGGCCTGTTATTTCATTACTTTGGTTCAAAAAAAGAGTTCTATTTCTATTGTCTTGGAAAGGCTTTAGAACAATTGCTTTCTCAAACACAAAAGCCTGCAGGAAACAGTTTTTATGATATTTTGTTTTCTTTTATGGATGCAAAAATTCGCTTATGTGTGGAATATGTAGATGAAATGCATTTTGTGAACATGGCGTCAAGGGAATCCGCTTCAGAAGTAGAAGAAGGAAAACAAAAACTGATAGGGATGTATAGTCTGAAAGTACGTGAAGAATCCATTGGTTGTATGGCAACAGCTTTGAGAACATTACCGCTAAAAGAAAATGCCAGTCAGCAGACTGCAGAAGCATTCACACTTTACACCAATGCAGTTATGAATAAATATCTATTGCGCTATCAAAAAGAGCCAGATGAATTCTTTAAGAATATATCTATGGTAAAAGAGGAAATGAAACAATACCTGGATATGATGTTATATGGTATTTGCAAAGGAGAAGGAAAATGAAAAAAATAGGTATGATTCAGGCAATGAGAAGTAGTATAAAATATAAAAAAATGAATATGTCTGATAGGGAAAAGTTACAGAATGAACGAATGAAAGAAATGGTTCAGTATGCAAGAAAGCATAGTTCTTATTATGCAAAATGCTATGAAAATTTGCCGGAAGATTGTTCCTTTACGGAGTTACCACCAGTAAATAAAAAAGAATTAATGGAACATTGGGAAGAATGGGTAACAGATCCGGAAGTAAAGCTTGCTGATGTAAATAGATTTATGGAAAATATGGATAATGTAGGTCGAAAATTTCATGGAAAATACATGGTTTTTACCACCTCCGGTTCAACTGGAAATCCATTAGTGGCATTATGCGATAATACAGTAAATAATGTTATGGCAGCCATCAATACACTGCGGGCTTATGCACGGAAAGAAGATTTGAAATCCTTCATGAAAAAAGGTGGAAAAACAATTGGTGTATTTGCCACTGGTGGTTTTTATTTAAGCAATAGCTCTGTCCGCTCCAGATTACTTTCAATGCCTTGGAAAAAGAAACAGATGGCTGTTACCAGTGCGTTACTGCCAATAGAAGAAATTGTAAAACAGCTCAATGAATTCCAGCCAAATATGTTAGGAGGATATCCTTCTAATTTAGAATTATTAATTGATGAGGCACGTTCTGGAAGATTACATATTTCACCGGTTATTATAATGACTGGTGGAGAGTATTTATCCGACAGTTTAAGAAATCGTCTGGCAGAAACTTTTCATTGTTATGTACAGACCTCCTATTCCTGTACAGAAGGTGGTTCAGTAGCTTGTGAATGTTGTGAAAAGCATTTTCATATTAATGATGACTGGATTATTGTAGAGCCTGTAGATAAAAACAATAATCCTGTTCCGGATGGAGTGCTTTCTGACAAAGTGCTCTTAACCAATTTATACAATTTTACACAGCCATATATTCGATATGAAGTGTCAGACCGGATTATTATGCATCATGAACAATGTGCTTGTGGAAATCTTTCTCCTTGGATTGAATTGGAAGGACGTACGGATGATGTAACCAGTTTTGTTCAAAATGGAAAGGAAATAAAGGTTGCTCCATTGGCAATTTATGCAGTACTTAAGGAAGTTCACCAGCTACGACGTTTTCAGCTTGTGGTAACTCTGGGAAATGTAGTTGAAATGCGGTTAGAGCCGGTGGAAGGAGTAACAAGAGAGGAAGCTTTTGAGGCAGCTAAGAATGCTTTTTGTGAATTTATGAGTATTCAAGGGATAACAGAATTAAACATAAATTTATCCGAAACAATTCCTCAACAGCATCCGAAAAGCGGAAAATTTAAACACATTATAAATGAATGTGGTAAGTAGTTCATTTTTAGCAGGAGAAAACCATATGTCAAATAAGAGGTGTAATGAAGAGTATAAACGAAGAATTCATAAAGTGCAGGACTATATAGAAGGACATTTGGACCAAACCATATCAATAGAGGAACTTTCTATTGTTGCCGGCTTTTCGAAATATCATTTTAGCCGCATTTTTCAAGAAATGCTGCAAGAACCTTTGGCTCATTACGTGAATCGAATCCGTATGGAACGGGCTGTATTTCTGCTGGCACATAGAGCAGATAAAAATATGACAGACATTGCCTATGAACTTGGATTTACAGATTCCGCAGTGTTTTCTAGAGCATTTAAAAATTATTATGGTGTCAGTCCAAGAGAATACCGCCAGGAATATAGCAAGAATTGCAAAGAAATTTTTCTATTGTCTGAGTACAATAAAAACACAGCAGAGAAAGAATGGGCAGGCAATCCTTTTCCTGTAACCGGAAAAATTACCATAGAAACTTTAAAAGAAAAAACTATGGTTTATGTGAGACATACAGGCACTTATGAAACACTGGCAAAAGAGTATGCCAATTTGATAGAAACACTGTTTGTTCATGCAGCCAGACAGCAGCTTCTTGTGGAGGGGGAAAACTGGATACTTGCCATATATCACGATAATCCAGAATTTGGACAGGAAACACAGTTTCGAACCAGTTTAGGCTTAACAGTACCGGAGGGTTTATCAATTCAGGAAGATGGAGTTCTTGGAAAAGTGGAGTTGGAAGGTGGAATGTATGCAGTGGGACATTTTCAGCTCCAGCCGGAACAGTATGGTGATGCATGGAATTATATGTATCAGGAATGGCTTACCAACAGCGGTTACGTTCCGAGAAATTCCTATCCTTTTGAGGTGTACCGTAACAATCCTAATGATAATGAAAAACATATCTGTGAAGTAGATATTTACGTTCCTATTGAGCCCATTCTTTTCTAGTGTAACATTTCGAAAATAATTCGACCAATAACATAGATATTTAGAAAATGCTATACTAGTATATATGCTGAAAATCAATTTTGAGGTGATATGAGCATATGGAAAGAATTAATATTCAAGGAGCACGAATTCATAATCTGAAAAATATCAATTTATCAATTCCAAAGAGCCAGCTGGTAGTCATTACAGGTATCAGCGGCTCTGGAAAATCAAGTCTTGCATTTGATATCATATTTGAAGAAGGAAAGAATCAGTATTTAAGTTCTATAGGTATTTTGGCGGGATTTGATAAGGAAGACCGCTTTGATTCCATAGAAGGAATTGGTCCAACGGTGGCGGTGCGTCAGAACACCATCCGCCAGAGCAATCCCCGTTCTACGGTTGGAACAAAGACAGGAATTCTGAATCAGCTGGCATTCATTTTTGCAAGTGATGGAAAAGCAATACAGGAGCAGGAAGAACATCTATCACCAAGTCATTTCCTATACACAACAGCAGATGGTATGTGCATTCAGTGTCAGGGACGTGGTTCTTATTATGATATCAATCTGGAGCAATTAATCCCGGATAAATCAACTACTTTATTAGAAGTTTATGAGAAACTTAAAGTCACATCGGGTTTCTTGCGGATTTTAAGAAAAAAATTAGGCACATATTTTGACACTCCATTTTGGCAACTTCCGGAAGACATTCAGGAAGAAGTAGTCTATGGAACTTTTGAACATGGAAAACAAAGTTATTGCGTAGAGAGAATATTGAAAAATGCTTTTGAGAAAGGTGAGGATGTGGAAGAAGTCTATGTAAAGACTATTTGTACAGACTGCCATGGAGAAAGAGTAGGGGATGAAGCAAGAGAAGTTTTGCTTCACGGAAAAAGAATTGGTGAATTGGGACAAATGACATTAACAAGTCTGTTGGAATTTCTGGATGGAATACCACAGGGAGAACTATCTCAGTTTAGTAAGAATACTGTGAAAAATGTGAAAAAGAAGCTGAAGAATCTGATTCAATTTCGCCTGGGACATCTGACTCTTTATCGGGAAATGTCTTCTTTAAGTGGTGGTGAGGTACAACGAGTATTCCTGCATCTTCATTTAGAGTCAGGACTGGACTCTTTGATTTATGTCTTTGATGAGCCTATGGCAGGTCTCCATTCTTCCGAAAAGCATAGTATGATGGAAGCCATAAAGAAGTTAAGGGATATAGGTAATACAGTGATTGTGGTAGAGCATGATAAGGAAATGATTTGTCAGGCTGATCATATTATAGAGATTGGTCCAAAAGCAGGTGTGGAAGGTGGAATGGTGGTTTATCAGGGTGACTATGCCGGATATGTGAAAGCAGATACATTACTAAGCCAGTATCTTTCTGGTAAATGTGCCATGCCAAGGCGTAAAGGTGCATCAGGGACATTAAAAAAAGAAGAGTGTATCATTTTGGAACACGCCAATACACATTATCTAAAAGACTTAACCGTTAAGTTCCCACTTCATGCTATGATTGGAATAGCCGGATTATCAGGAAGTGGAAAGAGTTCTTTAATAGAGGAAATCTTATTGAAACGTCTTGCCAGTGCAAAAAAACATGGTTATGGAACAGGGCTGTTTGGTGAAGAAAATATAAGTGGTTTTGCAAGAATCTCTCAGGAGCCTATTGGAAGAAGTGCCAGTTCTACACCAGCCTCTTACATAGGAATTTGGGACAAAATAAGAGAGCTTTTTGCGAAACAGCCGGAAGCAAAAATCAGAAATATGGCAGCAGGATATTTTTCCTTTCATTCCAAAGGTGCCTGTGAAGCTTGTGGTGGCAGCGGATATGAAAAAATCTTTCTCACTTCTGATTTTTCTGTAGATAAAGTGTGCCCAACTTGTCATGGCAAGCGTTTTCAGGAAGAGAGTCTTTTGGTGAAATATAAGGGAAAAAGGATTACAGATGTACTGGAAATGAGCATTAGTGAAGCAGCCAGCTTCTTTGCAGAGGAAAGCAGTATCGTAAAACCTTTAAGAATTTTAGAGCAGATGGGTATGGGATATTTGACTCTTGGTCAGCCTACGACTTCTTTAAGTGGTGGTGAAGCACAAAGGGTTAAACTTGCGAAAGAACTTGGAAAACAGCATAAAGGAAATATGCTTTATGTGCTGGACGAACCTACTACAGGACTTAGCATGTATGATACGTCATTGCTCTTAAAGTTATTAGACCAGCTGATTGCCAGCGGAAACTCCGTTATTGTGATTGAACACAATGTAGAAGTATTAAAAAATTGTGACTATATCATTGAGCTGGGTCCAGAAGGTGGAGATAAGGGCGGTGAAATTATAGCAGAAGGAACACCGGCGCAGTTGGAAAACAATCCAAATTCCAAAACAGGGAGGTATCTGGTATGAATTTAAAGACAAAAATGGAAAAGGTAATCCATAACAGCTATAAGAATATTGGTGGGATTGTGGTACGAAAAGAAGGAGAAATAGTATACGAAAATTATCTCAATCAATGCAATGAGGACAGTACTTTTCATGTTTTTTCGGTTACAAAAAGTATTATTTCTATATTAATTGGAATTGCCATAGACCAGGGGCACATCAAAAGCATTAACCAGAAAGTATTGAATTTTTTTCCTGACTATAAGGTAAAAGAAGGGGAGAAAGCAATTCAAAATATTACCTTGAAGGAGCTGTTGACCATGACAGCTCCCTATAAATATAAGACGGAACCTTATACAGAGTATTTTTCCAGCGATAGTTGGGTAAAAGCATCCCTTGATTTCTTAGGAGGAAAAGGAAAAATAGGAGAGTTCCGATATGCACCACTGATAGGACCGGATATTTTGTCCGGAATTTTAGTAAATGCCACTGGGCAATCTGTGTTGGATTTTGCAACAAAATATTTGTTTGCACCATTAGAGATTTCTGTGGAGTCTAATGTAATTTTTCAGAATAAAGAAGAGCAGATGGCATTTTATAAAGCCAGAAATGTGAAAGGCTGGGTTACAGATCCTACAGGAGTAAATACAGCAGGCTGGGGATTGAATCTGACTGCTAGGGATATGGCGAAAATAGGACAACTGTATTTGGATTGCGGAGTGTGGAATGGGAAACAGATTGTGTCAAGTGAGTGGATAAATGGGAGCACTAGGAAACAAAGTAAAGGTGGAAAGCTTGCATATGGTTATCTTTGGTGGATTATAGATGAAAAAGAAGGTGCTTATGCTGCTATGGGAGATGGTGGAAATATAATTTATGTGAATGAAAAGAAAAAGATAGTGATTTCTATTGCATCTCTTCTTGAAAACAATGCAAGGGATAGGATAAAATTGATTAGAGAATATATGGAACCGGTATTTACGAAATGTGTGTAGAGATATATAATGGGGGTATATGTACTTTATAAAAACTAAGTTTGCATGCATAAGTAAATTTTGAAAGGGGAAAGGTAAAAATGCAGAATTTTATTCACAACATTCCAACACAGGTATTGTTTGGAAAAGGACAAATTGAGAATTTAACCAGTGTTCTTGACCGTTTTGGCAAGAAAGTTCTTTTAACTTATGGAGGTGGCTCCATAAAGAAAACAGGTCTTTATGATGATGTTATGAAGCGCTTGAATGATGGGGGATTTACTGTAGTAGAATGCGGAGGAATTGATCCAAATCCAAGAATTACTACCGTAGAAAAGGGTGCACAGCTTTGCAAAGAGAATGAAATTGATGTAGTTCTTGCAGTTGGTGGTGGAAGTACCATTGATTGTTCCAAAGCAATTTGTGCCGGAGCTTATTATGAAGGTGATTTGTGGCAGATGGTGTTACATCCGGAAACTATAAAGAAAGCATTGCCATTGGTAGATGTTTTGACCCTTGCAGCTACAGGTTCAGAGTTTGATATTTTCGGAGTTATTTCCAATATGGAAACAAAGGAAAAAATTGGTTCCAAACTTGGATTTCCGGCAGTTTCCATCTGTGATCCAACGTATACATTTACAGTACCTGCAAATCAGACTGCGGCTGGTTCTGCAGATATAATGAGCCATATCATGGAAGTATACTTCTCCCAAAGAGAAAACTCAGATATGAGCGAAGGTATGTGTGAAAATATTTTAAAATCAGTAATCAAGAATCTGCCAATCGCTTTGAAAGAACCGGAAAACTACAATGCCAGAGCAAATCTGATGTATGCATCTACTCTTGGCTGTTGTGGAATGCCTGGATATGGTAAAGATCTTTCTTCCTGGAGTTGTCATGGTATGGAACATGAACTTTCCGCTTTCTATGATATCACCCATGGTGTGGGACTTGCTATTCTTACTCCAAGATGGATGGAGCATATTTTAAGTGATAAAACCGTAGGCAGGTTCGCAAGATTTGCAAGAAATGTCTGGGGACTGGAAGATTCTGATGAATACGAATTAGCAAAAAAAGGAATACAGGCACTCTATGATTTCTTTAAAGAGAGTGGTATCCCTATGACGTTGACAGAAATTGGTATTGATGAAGAATATTTTGAAAAAATGGCAGAAGATGCGGTGAAATATGGTGGGCTGGAAGACGCATATGTTCCTTTGACGAAGGAAGATGTTGTTGCGATCTTTGAGGCTTGTCTGTAAATAATAATTCTGAATTTGTCAATATAGCGCCAAATGACAGAAATATCTTGTACAATAGAAGGAAAAGATATATAATGTGAAATTAGACAGCGGAATCACATTGATATTTAAGTAAAATAAATGTTGAACTACTGCTTAAGTATGAAGGAGGCTAATCAACTTGAAAAAAACAAAAATTGTATGTACTTTAGGACCATCTACGGATTCCAAGGAGAAGCTTAAAGCGCTGATAGATTCTGGTATGAATGTGGCTAGATTTAATTTTTCCCATGGAACACACGAACAGCATAAAGAACGTTATTTACAGTTAAGAGAAGTGGCAGCACAGTGTGGGCAGCCTGTAGCTGTTTTGTTAGATACCAAAGGACCGGAAATTCGTGTAAAGAAATTTAAAGATGGAAAAGTAGTTTTAACACATGATGAAACATTTACTTTTACTACCAGAGAAGTAGAGGGAACGAAAGAAATAGTTTCAGTTACTTATCAGAACTTTCCGTCAGACGTGGAAGAAGGAATGACAGTTCTGGTAGATGATGGACTGGTTGCCATGGAAGTGGTTTCGAAGAATGAAACAGATGTTGTATGTAAGATATTAAATGATGGTGCCATCTCTGATAATAAGGGTGTGAACATTCCGGGTGCCCATTTAAGCATGCCTTTCATCAGTAAAAAGGATAGAGAAGATATTGTTTTCGGTGCAAAGCTGGGTGTAGATTTTATAGCAACATCTTTTACCAGAAGCGCAAAGGATATTCTGGCAGTAAAGGAAATTTTGCGGGAATGTAACGCAACACATATAGAGATTATTGCAAAAATTGAAAATTCAGAGGGTATTGAAAATATTGATGAAATTATAGCAGAAACCAATGGAATTATGATTGCAAGAGGCGATATGGGTGTGGAAATACCAAATGAAGAAGTGCCTATTTTGCAGAAAATGATTATAAAAAAAGTTTCTCAGGCAGGAAAAAAAGTAATTACTGCTACCCAGATGTTGGATTCCATGATGAAAAATCCAAGACCAACCAGAGCGGAAACTACAGATGTTGCCAATGCAATTTATGATGGCAGCAGCGCTGTAATGCTATCAGGAGAAACAGCAGCAGGATTATACCCTGTGGAAGCAGTACAGACTATGACAAAAATTATTGAAAGAACAGAACAGGCTATTGATTACCGTGGAAAATTTCAGAAAAAACATAATTATGAAAAACTGGATGTTACCCAGGTAATTGCAAGAGCAACCTGCCTTTCTGCTCACGATTTGGAGGCAAAAGCCATTATTGCTGTTACAAAAGCAGGAAGAACAGCAAAAGCTATTGCCACATTCCGGCCGGGTGTTCCAATTATTACTTGTACCACATCGGAAACTGTGTACCAGCATTTAAGCCTTTCCTGGGGTGTTTATCCATTGCTGATTAAGGAAGAGCATGAAACCTTTTCTTTGTTAGAGCATGCAGTGGAGGCAGTGGAAAAAGCAGGTTATGTGCAGAAAGGGGATACAGTGGTAATTACCACCGGAATTCCACTGGGAATATCAGGTACCACGAATTTAATTAAGGTTCATGTGGTTGGCGAAGATATGCGTCAGGAAATATAATGACTAAATTGTTTTTGGTAAAGCAGGAGAACGGAAGTTTTCCTGCTTTTTCTAAGTAATATTCTTTACTATGTCTACATGATAAAATGAATCGAACGTTTATACGATTTTTTGTTAAAAGTTCGTGACGAATCAAAAATCATATGTTATAATATAAAAAACTATTATAATATCATACAGGAGGGGTTCTATGAGGTATCAGAAAAAGAAAATAGCAGCCATTGTTATGTTGTTTGTACTTGCTTTTACATTGGTTGACGTTCGGATGTTTACGGTACAAGCAGCAAATGTGATTGATATTACAGATTCAGATTTGTTTGAGATTATCGGAGTGGAAGACGTTACTTATAGTGGGCGCGAGATTGTTCAAAATATGACGGTAAAATATGACGGCAATACAATGGTAGAAAACATCGATTATTATTGTTTGTATACAAATAATACCAATGCAGGAACAGCTACAATTAGAATTGTGGGAAAAGGAAACTACACGGGGGCAGAAGAAATTTCTTTCCAGATTAAGAAGGCGATTCCTGATTATTCTATCAACAGCTCCATTACAGGAACATATGGTGATACGCTTGGTGATATTGAATTACCTAAGCGTGATAACGGTGTATTTACATGGAATGAAGATTTGACTCAGGAAACAGGAGAGCCTGGAGAACATAATTTTTATTTAACTTTTACACCGAATGATACCAGAAATTATGAAATTGTAGAAAATATTCTTGTTACGGTGGAGATTTTCCAACGAAATATATCAGAAGCAGAAGTAGAAGGAATTGCAGATGCAGTGTATTGCGCGGAACCAATTATCTATGAGCCTGTTATTACATGGAATGATAAGACTTTGGTAGAGAACAAAGATTATACTATCACATTTGATAAGAATACTAATGCAGGAACAGCACTGGTGACTATTACCGGAATGGAACATTACACCGGAACAATTGAGAAGACATTTACCATTGCCAAGGCAGATCCTGATTATGGAGAAATTGGAATATTAAGTGCAGTTTATAGAGATTGTCTGGGAGATATTACTTTGCCTTCCAGAGAAAACGGAACATTCATTTGGGAATATAGTCAGAGTATGGAAGTAGGTAAGGTGGGAATTACCTCATCTCTGATTCGCTTTGTTCCAAATGATAAATCAAACTATAATATCATTAAGAATATTCCGGTTGAGATTAAGATTGATAAAAAAGATATCGCTAAAGTTACCTTTTCTGAATTGAAGTCTAAGGTATATACCGGAGAGGAACAGACACAGAACATTTATATCAAAGATGGTGATGTGAAGCTGGTTCGCGATAAGGATTATACGGTAGAGTATCAGGACAATATTGAAGTTGGAACAGCGAAAATAATTATAAAAGGTGTAGATAATTACACAGGAGAAAAGGTCTTGGAATTTGCCATTGAGAAGGCAGTGCCTAAGTATCCGAAATTAGAAGTATGCACAGCAATTTATGGACAAACACTTGCTGATGTGGAGCTTATGGAAGAAGCAGTGGGTAAATTCTATTTCGAAGATGATTTGAATAGAGAAGTAGGAGAAGTGGGAATTAACAGTTTTTATGTGACATTTAAGCCTGCAGACAGTAAGAATTATAGTGAAGTAGAACATATTAAGGTGAAAGTTAAGGTGGAACCTTTAGATATGTCTTCCGCACAGGTGCTTGGAGTGACAGATGGCTATGCGACAGAAAATGAAGTAAAGCCGGAAGTTTCTGTAAAATTCCAGGATGAACTTTTAGTATATGGTAAGGATTTTTCTTTGGGTTATGCCAATAATGTTTATCCGGGGCAGGCAGCAGTGGTGGTGAAAGGAATTGGAAACTATACCGGAAAGGTAGTTACCTTTTATCAGATATTAGAATAAAAATAAAGACAGGTGGAAAAATGATAGGCTTTGTAAAAGGAACAATTGCAGATTTTGAAGAAGACATGGTTATACTGGAGGTTCAGGGTGTAGGGATGAATATAAGGGCTACAACTCAAACCTTAACCAATATAGGAAATCTTGGAGATGAAGTAAAACTTTATACTTACCTTTATGTGAAGGAAGATGCGTTGGTATTGTATGGCTTTCCTTCAAAGGAGGATATGAGAATATTCAAGCTTCTGATTACCGTAAATGGCATTGGTCCGAAAGGCGCATTAAGCATTTTAAATGCTATTTCACCGGATGAATTAAGATTTGCCATTTTGGCTGGCGATAGTAAGGCAATTGCAAAAGCACCCGGGATTGGTGCAAAGACAGCCAGCCGTGTTATTTTAGATTTAAAGGATAAACTTTCCTTAGAAGAGGCTTTCGAGGCGAAGTTAAGCCATAACAGTGGAGCCTTAGCTTCGGGAATAGATAACAACGCAAAGGCAGAAGCAATCGAAGCCCTTACCGCATTGGGTTACTCTCCTTCCGAAAGCTTAAAAGCAGTAAACAGTGTAGAAATTGATGGCAATATGGATACGGAAGTAATCCTTAAAGCGGCTTTAAAACATATTAGTTTTTAGGAGTTTGACATGGCAAAGAGAATTATTACTACTGATGTATTAGAAGAAGACAAGAAAATAGAAGGAAGTTTAAGACCTCAGACTTTAAATGAATACATTGGTCAGGCAAAGGCAAAAGAAACCCTGAAAATATATATTGAGGCTGCAAAACAGAGGAAGGAAGCATTGGATCATGTATTGTTTTACGGTCCTCCCGGATTAGGGAAAACCACCTTAGCCGGAATTATTGCTAATGAGATGGGGGTAAATTTAAAGATTACCTCCGGACCTGCCATTGAAAAGCCAGGAGAAATGGCTGCCATACTAAATAATTTGCAAGAGGGTGATTTGTTATTTGTTGACGAAATTCACCGATTAAATCGCCAGGTGGAGGAAGTACTTTATCCTGCCATGGAAGATTATGCTATTGATATTATGATAGGAAAAGGAGCAGGAGCCCGTTCTGTCCGGTTGGATTTGCCTAAGTTTACTTTGGTAGGTGCAACTACCAGAGCGGGATTGTTGACAGCACCTTTACGTGACCGTTTCGGTGTGGTGAGCAAACTGGAATTTTATTCTACAGAAGAGTTGACAACCATTATCTTAAGGTCAGCAGAACTTTTAAATGTGGAAATAGAGGAAAAGGGAGCTGTAGAAATGGCAAGACGTTCCAGAGGAACGCCAAGACTGGCAAACCGTCTGCTGCGACGTGTCAGGGATTTTGCCCAGGTAAAATACGATGGAGTGATTACCAGTGAAGCTGCAAACTTTGCACTGGATTTGTTAGATGTAGATAAATTGGGCCTTGACCATGTGGACAGAAATATTCTGACTACTGTAATAGAAAAGTTTAATGGTGGTCCGGTGGGACTGGATACATTGGCAGCAGCCATTGGGGAGGATTCCGGTACCATTGAAGAGGTGTATGAACCATATCTGATTAAAAATGGGTTGTTGGCAAGAACGCCGAAGGGAAGAAAAGTTACAGATTTTGCATACAAGCATTTGGGATTGGAACTTTAATTATACTTTTCTTGACGGGATTCCGGGGATGGCGTATACTTGTTAAGAGAAATATTAGGAGGCAGAGTATGGCAGAAAAGACAAATGCACAGGTATTAATAGGTGGGAAAATATTTACATTAAGTGGCTATGAAAGTGAAGAATATTTACAGAAAGTAGCTGCGTATATAAATGGAAAATTAAACGAATTAAAGGAATCAGAAAGCTTTTTAAAACAGCCTTATGATATTCAGGCAACATTAACAGAACTGAATATTGCAGATGATTATTTTAAGGCAAAAAAGCAGTTAGATATTTTAGAAACAGAAATCGAAACAAAAGATAAAGAAATCTATGATTTGAAGCATGAATTAATTTCCGCTCAGATTAAAGTAGAATCTGATGAAAAGACAATCGCTGAATTGAGAGAAGAATTAAGTGAGATACAGCAGAAGGTGATTAAACTGGAAGCTGAGCTGGAAGATTATAAGGAATTGCTGGATGAAAAATAAGGCTGTCTTATGACAGCTTTTTTCATTCGTATTCCGTTAGTTTAAGTTAAGATAGAAGGAGCAAGTATGAGAAACGAAATAGAATTGCTGGCACCGGCAGGTTCTTATGAAGGGCTTGTGGCAGCAATTAACGCAGGGGCAGATGCAGTTTATATCGGAGGCAAAAAATTCGGTGCCAGAGCGTACGCGGACAATCCGGAAGAGGATATGCTGATAGCTGGTATCCGCTATGCTCATTTGCAAGGAAAAAAGGTGTATATGACAATCAATACACTTTTAAAGGAAAAAGAACTTCAGGGTGAATTATATGATTATGTGAAAGGTTATTATGAAGCGGGCCTGGATGCAGTAATTGTACAGGATTTTGGAGTGTTTTCTTTTTTGAAAAAACATTTTCCGGACTTGCCGTTGCATGCCAGTACCCAGATGACGGTTACAGGCGAGGAGGCTGCAAAATTTTTAAGAGAGCAAGGTGCGAAACGAGTAGTTTTGGCAAGAGAACTTTCATTGCAAGAAGTGAAACAGATTTGTGAAAAAGCTTCTGTTGAGATAGAATGCTTTGTTCACGGAGCAATTTGTTATTGTTATTCCGGACAATGCCTGTTTAGCAGCTTTTTAGGTGGCAGAAGTGGAAATCGAGGCAGATGTGCTCAGCCCTGCCGTCTTCCCTACACAACCTATGAAGGGAAAAAGATAAACAGTAAAAAGAAAGAGTTATATCCATTAAGTCTGAAGGATATGATGACGATAGAATATCTTCCGGAGTTGATAGAAGCTGGTATTACCTCCTTTAAAATCGAAGGTCGAATGAAACGTCCGGAATATGCGGCGGGAGTAGTGGAAATATACAGAAAGTATATAGATATGTATTTGAAAGAACCAAATAGCTTCCATGTAGAGCCACAGGACAAAGAGCGACTGCTTCAGTTATACAGCCGTAGTGGAAATTCCACAGGATATTATAAACAGCATAATGGAAAAAATATGATTACGCTGGAAAATCCTGCGTATGTTTCCGGAGAAAATGCATTGTTTCAGAGTTTGAAGGAAAAGTATACCAATCAGATAAATAAGAAAAATATTTCGGGAATCTTAAGAGTATTCAAAGGAAAACCTTTAGAAATGGATGTTACACTAAAGGATATGAAAATTTCTGTTTCAGGTGCTATGGTTGAGCAGGCTCAAAACCAGCCGTTAGCGAGAGAACGTATTGAAAAACAAATATATAAAACAGGAGCTACCTGCTTTCAGTTTGAACAGTTAGAAATCCAGATGGATTCAGATATATTTGTACCAATGCAGGCAATCAATGAAATACGAAGGAATGCTTTGGATGAACTGGAACGTGAGATTCTTAAGCCATACGAACGGAAAGTGCCACAAAATTTCTTGTTGAAAGAAGAAATGAAAAAAACGTTAAACAATGAGAAAGTAAACAAACAGCCGGTGTTACATGTTTCGGTGGAAACAAAAGAACAACTGGAAAATCTGATCGTGCTAGATGAAGTACAGGGAATCTATATAGACAGCAGTATGTTTTCTATTAGCGATGAAAAGCGATATTTACAGTTCATGGACGAATGTATGCAAAAGATTCATCAGGTAAGAAAAAAGGCTTACTACTATATGCCAGCTATTTTTCGTGCAGATACTAAAAATAAGTTTTCAAAGTTTGGCAAGGAATTGCTGGCACTTCCGATGGATGGTGTGGTAATCCGAAATCTTGAAAGCCTTGTATGGTTAAAAGAGCAGGGATACACCGGGAAAATTATCAGTGATTACAATTTGTATACATTTAATAAACAAGCAGACGAATTTTTAAGAGAAAACGGTGTAGAAGTTACTACATTGCCTTTGGAATTAAATGAATATGAAATGAAGGAAGTAAATCAGGGAAATGCTGTACTTACTGTATATGGACATATTCCGTTTATGGTTTCTGCTCAGTGTGTTAACAAAACAATGAATGGCTGTGATAAAAATGAGGGAAAATGGCTTACTTTAAAAGACCGTTATAAAAAAGACTTCTATGTAAAAAATTATTGTGATTATTGTTACAATATCATACGAAATGGTGTTCCCCTCTCTTTGCTTGGGGCACAGAAGAGTATTAAAAATATCAATCCTATGGGAATTCGACTGATGTTTTCAAAAGAAAGCGGTAGAGAAGCTTATAACATAGCCAAAGCTTTTGCTTGTCAAGACAGTGCAAAAGAGGAAGTGTTGTTTGCAGAATTTACCAGAGGCCACTTGAAAAAGGGTGTAGAATAAGTCACTTCAGGGAGGATAGTTAAAATGATTGATTTATTGATTGAACTCTCAAAATATATTTATATTATTATGATTGGCATGTATACGTATTTTAGCTTTCGGATTTTTTCGAAGAGAGATGAAGATGCTAAGAATCTTTTGTGTCTGAAACAGAAAGTGCTTCTTTTTTTGATGCACTTTATGATGAACTTCATAATTTTCATGAAAACAGACAGTATGGAGTTGATTATATTTTATCTGGCACAGGTGGTGTTTTTTGCCGCCTTGCCGGCGCTTTACAGTGCCATTTATCCCAAATCATCAAAATTGTTAGTAAATAATATGTGTATGTTACTGATGATTGGCTTGGTGATGCTTTCCAGACTGGATTTTGACAAGTCTGTAAGGCAGTTTGAAATCGCAGTGCTTTCTGGGGTGATTACAATGTTTATCCCATATTTGATAAAGAAGCTTACCTTTTTAAAAGATTTAACTTATTTTTATGCAGGAGCAGGAATTATTCTTCTGGCAATTGTGTTTATTGTTGGACAAGTAACTTATGGAGCGAAATTATCCTTTGAAATTGCAGGGGTGGGAATACAGCCTTCCGAGTTTGTTAAAATCATATATGTATTCTTTGTTGCTTCTATGCTGTGTAAATCCAAGGAATTCTATCAAGTGGTGCAAACCAGTATTTTTGCAGGGATTCATGTGATTATTCTTGTGCTTTCCAAGGATTTGGGTAGCGCACTTATTTTCTTTATTGCATATTTGTTTATGCTGTATGTTGCCACACATAAGATATTATATCTTGGTGCAGGAACACTGCTTGGATGCGTTGCTGCAGTGGGGGCTTACTTTATGTTTAACCACGTGCGTGTGCGTGTACTTGCTTTTACAGATCCTTTTAGTGTAATTGATAATGAAGGCTATCAGGTGACCCAGTCCTTATTTGCCATCGGTACCGGAGGATGGTTTGGTATGGGGCTGTATCAGGGATGCCCTAAGTTAATTCCTGTGGTGGAAGAAGATTTTATTTTTTCGGCTATTTCGGAAGAATTGGGACTCTTGTTTGCATTGTGTGTAATTTTAATTTGTTTGAGCTGTTTTGTGATGTTTATACATATTGCAATGCAGATTAAGGATGAATTTCATTGCCTTTGTGCCACAGGACTTGCCTGTGTTGTGGCTTTCCAGACATTTTTAACCATTGGCGGTGCAGTGAAATTTATTCCATCTACGGGAGTAACCTTGCCGCTTATTAGTTATGGAGGAAGCTCCTGCTTTAGTACGATGATTATATTTGCAATTATTCAGGGAATATATATTTGTCAGAAAACAAAAACATCCGGAAAACGTAAAAAGGAGGTTTCCTAGTATGAAATTTTCATCTTTGTTTCATAATAAGAAGAAAAAGTCAAAATCCGGAAATGAGGAACAGGATTACGATTTGTATATTGAAAATTATGACGATTACGTGCGGGAAGATTTTCTGGTGGACCGAAAAAAGCCCAACAACGGAAAACAATTAATGTTTTTAACATATGTGTTTGTGGCTGTCTTTGTGGCGATGATGGGATACACAGTATATTATCAGGCGGTAAAAAGTCCCGAAGTCATAAACAGCTCCTACAACAAAAGACAGAACGTACTTTCCGACAAGGTTGTGCGCGGTAAGATTTTATCCAATAAAAAGGAAGTGTTAGCAGAAACGCAGGTGGCTTGGGATGGAACAGAAACCAGATATTATCCATATGGAGATGTGTTTGCTCATGTGGTGGGATATTCTGCCAAAGGAAAATCCGGGATAGAATCCAATGCTAATTTCACATTGCTTCGTTCCAATGCGTTTCTTTTAGAACGGGCGAAAAATATGTTGCAGGGCGAAAAAAATATTGGCGATAATGTGGTGACTACGCTGGATTTGAGTCTGCAAAAAACAGCTTACAATGCTTTGGGAAATTATCGTGGAGCAATTATTGTAATGGAACCGGAAACCGGGAAAATTCTGACTATGGTGTCGAAGCCGGATTTTGACCCGAATGCCATGGAGAGCTCTTGGGATTCGCTGGTGGCAGATACTTCCGGAGAGAGCAGATTGTTAAACCGTGCAACTCACGGTGTGTATCCGCCGGGTTCTACCTTTAAGATTATTACGACGCTTGCTTACATTAGACAGAACAAAGATATAAATTTTTATCAATATGATTGTACCGGAAGTATTACAAAAGACAATGTGACCATTAATTGTTATCATAACAGTGTTCATGGAACCATTGATTTGAAAACATCTTTTGCAAAATCCTGTAATTCCTCTTTTACTAATATGGGATTGAACATGGATAAGAAGAAATTTTCAAAGACATGCAATGATTTGTTGTTTAACCAGAAGCTTTCTCTGCCATTTTCCTATAAGCAGAGTAGTGTTTCCATATCTGAAGATTCGGATACAGACGAGGTAATGCAGACTGCCATTGGACAAGGAAAAACCCAGATGACACCGCTGCATATGGCTATGATTACCTCTGCCATTGCAAATAAGGGAACGCTTATGAAACCTTATTTGGTTGATTCTGTGGAAAATTATGAAGGAACTGTAATAAAAGAATATTCTCCAAAGAAATCATGTACAATAATGAGTGATACAGAAGCAGAAACCTTAAAAGAATTGATGAGGGCAGCAGTTACCGAAGGAACAGCATCGAAATTGTCCACTTCCACCTATACAGCCTATGGAAAAACTGGTTCTGCAGAATTCAATGATGAAAAAGGGAAAAGTCATTCCTGGTTTACAGGATTTGCAGAAGCTAATGGAAAGACGGTTGTAGCCACAATTATTGTGGAAGGAGCAGGTTCTGGAAGTGAATGTGCAGTTCCTATTGCAGGAAAATTATTTTCAGAATATTTTACAAATGAATAAAGCAAATTCATTGACTTAGATTCTAAAAAGCGTTATACTAATTGCAGTCTTTATTCGTGGAGAACCACACTTTTGAGGACACACCATTGACGATATGTCAATAAATACAGGAGGAATTGCAATGATAGAAGCAACGAGCTGTGGCGGTGTGGTCATATTTAGAGGAAAAATTTTATTGTTGTATAAAAATTTTAAAAATAAGTATGAAGGCTGGGTTCTGCCAAAGGGTACTGTTGAGAAAGATGAGGAATATAAAGATACCGCAACAAGAGAAGTACTGGAAGAAACAGGTGTACATGCCCAGATTATTAAGTATGTTGGAAAAAGTCAATATTCATTCAGCGTGCCGGATGATGTGGTGGAAAAAGATGTACACTGGTATCTTATGATGGCAGACAGTTATTACAGTAAACCGCAACGGGAAGAATATTTTGAAGATTCAGGGTATTACAAGTATCATGAGGCGTATCATCTTCTAAAGTTTGCCAATGAAAAGCAGATTTTAGAAAAGGCGTATAATGAATATCTTGAGTTGAAACGCTGTAATTTATGGGGCAATCGTAAATACTTTTAATGCAACAAAAATATGTGTTTTGTTGTCGCAAATTACAGTAGAGGACCGAGCAGATAATATGCTCGGTCTGTCTGTTCATATAGGGGATTGATTAGAGAATATGAAACGTATTAAATGGTATCGAAAATTGTATATGAGTGAAAAAGCAAAGAAGAAACGCCGTGAAATTGTGTGGAAGGTAAAGCATAAAGCAGGGCTTTTAAATACTTATCTGATAACGGTGCCCCGGTATGGGAATAATCAGTTGGAGATTATAGATTCCTCGGAGTTATTACAGAAACATTATAATTATACTACCACATATGTAGTGGGGATTGCTATTGGATATGAACAAGCGTTAGAGCTTGTAGAAAAGATTGTGTCGGATGTACTGACAGAAACGGAAAATGTACGGATTCGGGAATATTTTCAAGAGAATTTCCCGGAGATACAGTAAGTCATTACTGTATCTGTTTATAGAAAATAAAATGGGAGTGTAACATGGCTGGCGTAATTGTAACCATATTAAAAATCATTGGAATAGTATTAGTATCCATACTTTCCCTGCTTCTTATACTGATTGGAGTTTTCTTATTTCTTCCAGTCAGATATCAGTTAAAAGGAAGTAAGGATGCAGAGAAAGCGGCTCTCTCTCTTTCTGTAAACTGGTTATGTCATCTGTTTCGCATCTGGGTAAAATATGAGCAGGATAGCGGGCTTGTGTACTCCGTAAAGCTTTTGTTTTTTCAACTGTTTCCTCAGAAAGAAAAGCCGGAACAGAAAAATGAACCAGGGCAGAAAAATGAACCGAAACAGAAAAATGAACCGGAGCAGAAAAATGAACTGGAGCAGAAAGTAGAAGTGAAAGAGGATTTTCCGGCGGCGGAGCAAAAGACGATAAAACAGCCGGATAAAACTGTAGAAATCAGAGATACTAACCATAAATCGGCAGATAAGAAGGCAGAGAATTCAAATAAGAGGAAAAAAGAAACATTCACATTTCAAAAGATATGTGATAAAATAAAGGGGATTTGTTCCAGTTGTGAAAAATTTAAGAAATTTATCACCAGTGAAGATGTAAAGGGCTCATTAAAATTTCTGAATGAGCAGAGAAAATATCTGGTTCGTCATTTGAAACCATCCAAAGCAGATGTTTATATACATTTTGGGACAGAAGACCCGGCATTGACAGGACAGATTCTGGCAGTACTTAGCGTGTTGTATCCTTTTTATGGGTACAAGCTGGATATAGAACCGGATTTTGAACAGGCAGTTTTCGAAGGAAGTGCATTTATCAAGGGGAAGGCTCAGTTTTATGTAGTATTGCTAACCCTGTGGCGTGGATATAAAAACCATTATATACGAAAAATGATAGATAGAGTGAGAAAATAGGAGGAGTTATATTATGGCAGATTTTAGTTCAACAGTGGAATCTTTATTTAAGGGAATGGACAGCTTTATTTCATCCAAAACAGTAGTAGGGGAAGCGATTACCGTGGGGGATACCATTATTTTACCATTGGTAGACGTTTCTTTTGGTGTTGGTGCAGGAGCCTTCAGTGAAGATAAAAAGAATAGAGGCACCGGTGGAATGGGTGGTAAAATGTCACCAAGTGCTGTTTTGGTGATTCAGAATGGACAGACCAAATTAGTAAATATTAAAAATCAAGATGCAGTTACAAAAATTCTTGATATGGTTCCGGATGTGATTAACAAATTTACAGGAAAAGAATCGAAGGAAGAAAAAGAAACGCCGGAAGTGAAAAGTGCAATCGAAAACTTAAAAGAACAGTAAAAAGATAGGTTAAAAAAGCTTTTTGTGCATATATTAGCATAAGAAGCTTTTTTTGTTGGTGTGATGAAATGAGAAGGGTGATAGGATTTGCCTGCTTTTTTGTAGCGGTTGGTATGGTGCTTACTTTATTTATTGCCAACAGTTTTCTGTTTTTTGTGGTAGTGGTTGCGTTGTTGTTGTTGGGATATAATATGTTTTGCTGCTAAGTAACAGTAAAATATTCCTTAAAGACAAAATAAAAAAACCTGTATGACAAGCATACAGGCTTTCTTATAATAAGATTAAGCTCTTTCAACTTTTCCGGAACGTAAGCAAGAAGTACATACGTACATTTTCTTTGCTCCACCGTTTACTTTAACCTTTACAGATTTCACGTTTGAGTTCCAAATTCTATTTGATCTTCTATGAGAATGGCTCACATTGTTTCCAAAATGAGCACCTTTCTGACATACTGCACATTTAGCCATGACTTTACACCTCCTTGAATAAATTGCCATTTACCAGTAAAATCACTCTGATATAAGCTCACAACATGCATATTTTAACAGAAACTGAACAAGAATGCAAGGAAAATTATTAAAAATATTCAAAAAATAGAAAAAATACAAAATTCGTATTTCCTTTTCGGTGAAAAGAGGGTATACTATATACACTGGTTTACCAGAACAGAAGCTTGTGCTTCATGAAATAAAGTAACAGGAGGTATTGGTATGAAGGGACATATGAATACAAATATGGGTGAGATTCTCGTTGACAATGAAGTAATCGCAAAATATGCCGGCTCTGTTGCCGTGGAATGTTTTGGTATTGTTGGTATGGCAGCATTAAATGTAAAAGACGGTCTGGTTAAACTTCTGAAAAAAGAATCTTTAACACATGGCATTAATGTTGGGGTAAATGACAATAAAATAACAATCGATTTTCATGTGATTGTTTCTTATGGGGTAAGTATTTCAGCTGTGGCAGATAATCTGATCAGCAATGTAAAATATAAAGTAGAAGAATTTACAGGTATGGAATTAGAAAAAATTAATATCTTTGTTGAAGGTGTACGAGTTATTGATTAAGGAGGATATATTGGTGACCATGAAACAGATAGATGCCAAAATGCTTTCTAATATGTTCCTGGCAGGAGCCAAGAATTTGGAAGCAAAGAAGGAATGGATTAATGAGTTAAATGTATTTCCGGTACCGGATGGTGATACAGGTACAAATATGACAATGACAATTATGGCAGCAGCAAAGGAAGTCTCTGCATTGGAAAATCCAACCATTGAGGAACTGGCCAAAGCAATTTCTTCCGGTTCACTGCGAGGAGCCAGAGGTAACTCAGGAGTTATCCTTTCACAGCTTTTGCGTGGACTTACTAAGGGATTTCGTGATTATGAAGCAATTGACGTGGATATTCTTGCGATGTCTATGGAAAAGGCTGTAGAAACTGCGTACAAGGCAGTTATGAAACCGAAAGAAGGAACAATCCTTACCGTTGCAAAAGGTGCAGCCGACAAGGCTTTGGAAATGGCAGAACGCACCGACGATTTAGAAGAATTTATGTCTGAAGTAATCAGTCATGCAGAATATGTTTTAAGTCAGACACCGGAAATGCTTCCTGTATTAAAAGAAGCAGGTGTGGTAGATTCCGGCGGTCAGGGACTTTTGGAAGTGCTAAAGGGTGCATTTGATGCGTTCCTTGGAAAAGAACTGGATTTAACTATTCAGGGAGCCGCGGCACCAAAGATAAATGCAGTGAATGCCGGTGAAACCACGGATATTAGATTTGGATATTGTACGGAATTCATTATTATGCTGGAAAAGAAATATACCATGGAGGATGAAAAGGCATTCAAGGCGTATTTGTCATCCATTGGAGATTCCATTGTTGCGGTATCAGATGATGACATTGTAAAGGTGCATGTTCACACCAATGATCCGGGGCTTGCCATCCAAAAAGCATTGACTTATGGTTCTTTAAGCAATATGAAAATCGACAATATGCGTTTGGAACATCAGGAAAAGCTGATTAAAGATGCAGAAAAGCTGGCGGCAGAACAGGCACAGGAAGAACAGCCAAGAAAAGAAGTAGGATTTATTACTGTATCAACCGGTGAAGGAATCAAAGAAATATTTACAAGTCTTGGCGCAGACCATGTTATAGAGGGTGGTCAGACTATGAATCCGAGTACGGAAGACATGTTGAACGCCATTGAAAAGGTAAATGCAGATACTATTTTCATTTTACCAAACAATAAAAACATTATTTTGGCAGCAGAACAAGCAACACAACTTGTGGAAAATAAGAAGGTAATGGTTGTTCCTACCAAAACAGTTCCACAGGGATTAACAGCTCTTATTAATTTTGTGCCGGAAAAATCAGCAGAGGAAAATTTAGAGTCCATGACACAGGAAATGGAACGTGTAAAAACCGGTCAGGTAACTTACGCTGTTCGTGAAACAAGCATTGACGGACATGAAATTAAACAGGGCGATATTATGGGAATTGGCGATAAGTCCATTCTTTCCGTGGGAACTGATTTACAGGAAACTACAAAGGATATGATTGGAAAATTAGTGGATGATGAATCTGAATTAATCAGTATCTATTATGGTTCTGAAGCTACCGAAGAGCAGGCCGAAGAAATTGTTTCTTATATTGAGGAAGAATATCCTGATTTGGAAGTGGAAGTGCAGATGGGCGGTCAGCCAATCTATTATTATGTGATTTCTGTGGAATAACATTTTTATAAAGTTAGTGATAACGAACCAAAAGATCATTCGCCTGGCGGGTGGTCTTTTTTGGTAGGGCGCAGGATAAGAATGAAAATAATAAGGAAGGGACAGAAAATGAAGCTGACAGACAGTATTACAACATTAAAAGGAATTGGCGATAAGACCGCTGCTTTATTTCATAAATTAAATATATATACCTTGGAAGATTTGGTGAGACATTATCCGAGGGATTATGAGGAGTACGAAGCACCGGTAGGAATCCGTTTTGTAAAAAAAGAACAGATAAATTCACTGCGGGTTACAATAAAACGAGTGGAAGGTGTAAAAAGAGTAAGAAATCTCCAGATACTCAGTGTGGTGGCAGGAGATAGCGAAAATTCTATTTTCCTTACTTGGTTCAATATGCCATATTTAAAAAGCAAGCTTCGCTCTGGTGAAACGATTATTGTCCGTGGGATTCCTTCTATGAAAAATGGGCGCCTTACAATGGAACAGCCCGAACTGTTTCTGGAAGGAGAATATCAAAAGAAACAGGGGCTGCTGTTGCCAAAATATCCTCTGACCAAAGGGCTTACCAACAATGCCATATGTAAGGCTGTGCGTCAGGTGGTGGATTCCGGTGTGCTGGAACGGGAGTTTCTCCCTTTGTCTATTCGTAAAGAAAATGAGTTGGCAGAATATAATTATGCCATTTCTACCATTCATTTTCCGGAAAAAAAAGAGGATTTAGTGTTTGCCAGAAAGCGTCTGGTATTTGATGAATTTTTCCTGTTTATTGTTTCTTTGCGGAACTTAAAAGAAGGCACAGAAAAAATAGAAAATAATTTTTCTTTCCCTAAATGTGAGATGACACAGGAATTATTAGAAAAACTTCCATTCCGTTTAACCAATGCACAGATGGGCGCATGGAATGATGTAAAGGAAAACATGAATTCCTCTTATGTGATGAGCAGACTGATTCAGGGGGATGTAGGCTCCGGTAAAACTATTGTAGCAGCACTGGCTCTTATGTATGCGGCAGAAAATGGATATCAGGGTGCCATGATGGCACCTACGGAAGTGTTGGCACGCCAGCATTACGAATATTTTATGGAATTGAAGGAGCAGTACCAGTTAGACATTCATCCGATATTGCTGACCGGTTCCATGACTGCAAAGCAGAAACGAATGGCAAGGGAACGCATTGAAATGGGTATGGCAGATATTGTGATTGGAACCCATACTTTGTTTCAGGAAAGCGTTGCCTACGATAATCTGGCACTGGTTATCACAGATGAACAGCATCGTTTCGGTGTAAGACAGCGCGAAATGCTGATGGAAAAGGGAACATGCCCACATGTGCTGGTTATGAGTGCCACACCGATTCCAAGAACATTGGCAATTATTATTTACGGTGACCTTGATATTTCGGTCATCGACGAACTGCCATCCAACCGAATTCCTATTAAAAACTGCGTAGTAAATACTTCTTACAGAGAAAAGGCATACCAGTTTATTGCAGACGAGGTACACAAAGGGCATCAGGCTTATGTGATTTGCCCAATGGTAGAAGAAAGCGAAAATATGGAAGCGGAAAATGTAATAGATTATGAAAAAATGCTGCAATCCAAGCTTCCGTCGGACATTACTACAGAATGTCTTCACGGAAAAATGAAGCCCGGTGCCAAAAATGACATTATGGAGCGATTTGCGGCAAACGAAATTCAGGTATTGGTTTCTACTACCGTAGTGGAAGTGGGCGTAAATGTACCAAATGCCACAGTCATGATGGTAGAAAATGCAGAATTGTTTGGTTTAGCCCAGCTACACCAGTTGAGAGGACGTGTAGGGCGAGGCTCTGCCCAGTCCTACTGTATTTTTGTAAGTGGCAGTGATAAAAAAGATACAAAAAAACGTTTGGAGATATTAAACAAATCCAACGATGGATTTTTCATTTCATCAGAAGATTTAAAACTTCGTGGTCCCGGAGATTTATTTGGATTCCGCCAAAGTGGTCTGCTGGAATTTAAAATTGGTGATATTTTCACCGATGCAGCTATTTTGCAGGCGGCTTCCGATGCGGCGAACGAACTGGGCGAACAGGGAATACCGGACACAGAGGAGTATGCAGAACTTAAGAAAAAGATAGACAGTTTTATGGAACAGGATTTAACCACCCTTAGTTTGTAAATTTTTGAAACCATTTGGAGGCTTTACCAGTCTAATATATGAAAGAACAAAAGAAAGGAGGAATATCATGAATACACTGGTAAAGCGAGCTATGAACCACGACGTGGATGCCTTTGTAGAGCTGATGGAGAAAAATACGGCGAGCATGTATAAGGTAGCCAGAGCTTTTCTACACAATGATGATGATATTGCAGATGCCATTCAGGATACCATTCTTACTTGTTTAGAGAAAATAGGCACATTAAGAGAGCCAAAATACTTCAAAACATGGATGATTCGAATTCTTATAAATCACTGTAACGATATATTAAAAGAAAAGAAAAAGCAGTGCTGTTATGAAGAAGTGCCTGAAATAGCCCAGATGCGGTGCAGTGGTATGAATGATTTGGAAGTAAAAGACTTGTTGGAGCGGTTGGATGATAAGTATAAAGCGATTATCATATTGCATTATCTGGAGGGATTTTCTGTAACAGAGATTGGGAAAATGCTTGATATGAAAACATCCACAGTAAAAACAAGGCTATCCAGAGGGAGAAAGGAATTAAGAAAGTTATACGGCGTGGAACCAAAGAATGAAGCGGAACATATGTTTTTGTTTGCGGTAAGGGAGGTAAATCATTATGGTAGATAGAAAAATCAAAGAGGAACTGGAGAGAGAAGTGGAAGTGCCGGAAAGCATCAGAAAACGTGTGAAATATATATTGGATGATATTCGGTTATCGGAATTTGGCAACAATGAAAAGGAAACAAATTTTCAAAAGAGGGGAAAACAGAAGAGATTTTATGGTAAAAGCGTTGCCGCTGCAGCCTGTCTTTTGCTGGCATCCAGTATTACGGTAACGGCTGCTGTGGCGAAGTGGACACCGGATTTTATGCAAAGATTCCAGATTTCAGAAAATTTGCAAGAAAAAATGGAAGAGGAAGGGATTAATTATACATCACTGGAAACCATCGAGCAGAATGGTATGTCAATTTCGTTGGAGCAGTGTCTGACAGATAATGAATACTTTTACTGCTTGTTTAAAGTAGTTTTGCCTGAGGGCGTTACGGATGGGCAGTTTGAATATTTAGATGTAGAAGGGTACAAGCGGGAAGACTGTATAGAAAGTTCAGGAACTCATTGTTATCGGGTAACAGAAGAAGATGGTGAGAAGAATATCTTCTATTATGTACTTTCGGGAAAACATAGTACTTTGGAAACGACTGATGGAGGAGAGGGAATAGGCGAAACTTCAAAAGTTGTGAGTAAATCCTGTGTCACAGAGGAAGATTATAAAACCGGTCATATGACGTTTTGTTTTGAAAATTTTGGTGTGTATGATAAAGAAAATCAATTCCAGCCATCTGTGACAGGAATTTGGGAATTTCAGTGGGCAGAAAAGAAGGTAGAAGATAAAAACAAAAAGGAATATGCGATAAATAGAAAGGTTGGCAAAGGGTATTATGCAAGGAATAATGCTATTTTAAATCAGGTAAATGTCAGTCCAATTACAATTAGTCTGGTATATGAAATACCGGATTGTCCTGAGGATAAGTTACAATTAGTTTATTATCCGGCAGAAGCAACAGAGGTGGAGTTAAAAGATGGAACAAGAGTAGATTTGATACAGATTGATTCCGGATTTGAAGATTATTATGACGAAGAAAACAAGAAATTCAGATATGTGTATGGGTTAAATCCGGTCACAGACCCACAAGAGATAACAGCTATCTATTTCGGTGATAACGAAAGAATTCAACTGCAATAAAATTAGGATATGCTTTTTTAGAAAAATATGGTATGATTATTCTAATTGGGTTATAAATGGATGTTTGGATTGGGAAAGGAAATTAGAATGGTACAGGCATACTCAAACGAGGAGTTATTTACAATAGCGAAAGAAAATTATCATACCATATTATATCATTGCAAAACATTGGAGATGGAAGGGTATTGGAAAGAACCGGAGAAATTATTAAAGTACACCATCAGCGAAGTGTTGGATTTGTATATTCAGTCATTTTTACTGCTTTATCCGGTGTACAATAACCGTTTTACAGAGGAAGAACGTCATTTTGTATTGTCCATACCGGACAGAAACATGCTGGAGTTACCGGAGGAGGGCCCGGTTTCCGAGGAAATTATTGCTCATGCAGAAAAAATGATATCTTCCCCACCAATTTTACTGCAGCTTTGTTCTCTGCGAGATAACAGAAATGATACTTACCTTGCCAACATGTTTACCAATACATTATTAAATATATTTTTGGCAATGGCGTATTTGAATCAGGAAAAGGGAACGGCGGCGGTCAGCTATATCCGTGCCTATTTTAAACAGGTACAGGCATTTATTTCTGAGGATTTGCAATATTTAAGAGAAATTGATGAAAAATTTATTTTCCGTAAGATATGCAGTGAGGATTTTAAAACGGGATGTGTGTTCGATGAAAAAGCCCAGTTGAAAAAAGTGCAGATTAAGAAAATGAAAAAAGAAGAAGAACAGACACTGCGTACTATGGAGGAAGAACCGGAAACAGAAGAAGTGGAAGAATCAGAACTGGGGGAACAAACCTGCCCACCGAAGCCAAAGGCTTATATGTTATCGGAAGAGGACATTGCTCTGGAAGCTCAAAAAGCCAAAGAGGAGATGGAGGCTGTAAAGCAGGCGAAACGTAAAGCTGCATTGGAAAAGCTTATCAATGAATTAAATGAACTGGTAGGACTGGACAATGTTAAAACAGAGATGCAGTCACTGGTTAATTTAATTAAAGTGCGTAAAATGCGCCAGGAATACAATATGCCCCAGATGGACATGTCATATCATATGGTGTTTACCGGAAATCCGGGAACCGGGAAAACTACAGTAGCCCGAATAGTGGCAGGTATCTATAAAGAACTGGGGATTTTATCCAAGGGAACATTTATAGAAACGGACAGAGCCGGCTTAGTGGCTGGTTATATTGGACAAACTGCCATTAAGGTAACAGAAGTTGTGGAAAAGGCAAAAGGTGGCGTTTTGTTTATTGATGAAGCATATTCACTGGCTTCAAGAGATGCAGCAAATGATTTCGGTGGTGAAGCCATTGACACGCTGGTAAAGCTGATGGAAGATAATCGTAAGGATTTGGTAGTTATTGTTGCCGGATATAAGGATGAGATGAATACCTTTTTAAAATCCAATACTGGATTAATTTCACGCTTTAACAAGTTTATTGAATTTCAGGACTATACCAACGGTGAACTGTTGGATATTCTCATTAAAATGGCAGAAAAATCAGCAATGAAATTTGCAGAGGATGCCATAGAAAAGCTGAAAGAAATGTTGGCAAATGTCAGTGGCGAAAAACGTAAGGATTTTGGTAATGCAAGAGGTATTCGAAATGTGTTTGAAAAGATTGTAACCAATCAGGCAAACCGCATTATTGTCATACCGGAGCCAACCATAGAAGAATTGAGCGAAATTGTAATAGAAGATGTTATGAATACCATATAAAAAGAACCGACGTTTTGTCGGTTCTTCGTGTTATGTATAAGTTTTAGAATAATTTTTTTTCCATAGCAATTGGGTCTACGGCAAATTCCAAAGCTTCTTTTGCGTTGATACGTTCTCTTAAGAATAATTCGTAAATAGCATCATCCATAGTCTGCATTCCGGCTTTTTTGTTTACCTGTACAATAGAGTCAATCTGGTGGTTTTTACACTCACGAATCAGACTCTTGATAGCAGGAGTACCAAGCATAACTTCGAACGCTGCCACTCGTCCTTCTCCATCAGAAGTTGGAATTAACTGCTGTGAAACAACTGCTTCCAATACAAAACCAAGCTGAGTACGAATCTGCTGCTGCTGGTGTGGCGGGAATACATCAATAATACGGTCAATGGTAGCACTGGCACCAATGGTATGCAGTGTAGAGAACACCAGATGACCTGTTTCCGCTGCAGTGATAGCAGTAGAAATTGTATCCAAGTCACGCATTTCCCCAACCAGAATAACATCCGGGTCTTCACGGAGTACGGCACGAAGGGCATTTCCGTAAGACTGGGTATCAAGCCCGATTTCTCTCTGGTTTACCACACAGGATTTATGAGTGTGCAAATATTCAATAGGATCTTCCAAAGTTACGATATGGGAAGTGTTATTGTTGTTAATAATATCAATCAAAGAAGCAAGTGTAGTAGACTTACCACTTCCGGTAGGACCTGTTACAAGAACCAGACCTCTTTTACGTTTTGTAAGCTCAATTACTGCCTTCGGAACACCAAGTTTCTGGGCATCCGGAATTTCAGTAGTGATAATACGCATTACAGCGGCAAGAGTTTCCTTCTGCTTAAAGATATTAACACGGAAACGTCCTACGCTTTCAATGGCGTGGGAAAAGTCAACTTCACCCTTTTCATCTAAAATCTTTTGTGTACGAACATCTAAAATAGGTTTCAACAATTCGACTGTATCCTCAGCAGAAAGACGAGGATAAGGCATTGTCTGAAGTTCACCATGAATACGCATTTTTGGTGGGATTCCAACAGAAATATGTAAATCTGATGAACGATTTTCTTTTGCAGTAGTTAATAAATCTTCAATTGTAAAATCCATTCTTCTTCTCCCTTATTCGCTTTGTAAAAATAGTACATATGTAATTAAATTATACTGAAAAAGGGGGAGATTTGCAAGGGGGATGTTAGGATTCAGTAATTTGGTTGGCAGGACGCTCATAACAGGGGGACAAATTCTTCTGGTAAAGGCTGAGGCAACGAGAAGACAAACTAACTGTCAACTGCGACTAAAACGCTCCGGAGAGCCGTCGCGCTTAAGTCTTCGTAGACAGTGGATTTCGTCTTCTCTAAGAACGCCTCATGAATCGCCTTTACCAGAAGAATTTGTCCCCCTGTTATGAGCTGTGCATGGTAAGCCAAAAGTCCGAGTGCTAACAGCCCTCTTGGAGAAATCTTAGGAAGATTTTGTGGTTTTAGGGGTGCAATACCATAGCGAGGAGAGAGATTTTAAAATTTGGATTGGAAAAATTGTATTGTGTTCTTCAATTTTTTTGAGCTTGACCAAAGCACAGCCCAAGCTAACACCAGAAGGTTCCGGAGCTGTTTGGGTCTGCTCTGGAAGCTTCTGGTGTTAGCTTGGGCGTCCCTTTGCCAATCAAAACCTTGAACAACCCCACAATTTTTGCTATACTAAGGAAGCGTTTGAAAATGGAAACAGTAGTTTATTATATGGAGGATTTAACGTGAGGAAACAGGCGTTATCAGATGAGATATTATTAAAAATTGAGAAACCGGCAAGGTATATTGGGAATGAAGTAAACAGTGTGGTTAAGGATTTGTCTAAGATTGATGTTCGCTTTGCCATGTGCTTTCCGGATGTGTATGAAATCGGTATGTCGCATTTGGGGATACAGATTTTGTATGATATGTTTAATCGGTGGGAGGACGTGTATTGCGAGCGCGTTTATTCTCCTTGGACAGATTTGGACAAAATTATGAGAGAACAGAATATTCCGTTGTTTGCATTGGAATCTCAGGATGCAATCAAGGATTTTGATTTTCTTGGAGTTACCATTCAGTATGAAATGTGTTATACCAATATCTTACAGATACTGGAATTGGGACAGATTCCTATGGAAAGTAAGGATAGAACATGGGAGCATCCGATTGTGATTGGTGGCGGTCCTTGTGCATATAACCCGGAACCGTTGGCAGATTTTTTTGATTTGTTTTATATGGGCGAGGGTGAAACCATGTATCGCAGCCTGATTGATTTATATAAAGAACATAAGGCGAAAAATTCTACCAGAGAAGAATTTTTACGTGAGGCAGGTAAACTTCCGGGGATTTATGCACCATCCATGTATGAGGTGGTTTATAAAGAAGACGGAACCATTGCAGAATTTAAACCGAAATACGAAGACGTACCTGCCACCGTTAAAAAGCAGATTGTTATGGATTTAACAGATACCTGTTATCCGGAAAATCCGGTAGTACCTTTTATTAAGGCAACACAGGACAGGGTAGTGTTGGAAATTCAGCGTGGTTGTATCCGTGGCTGTCGTTTCTGTCAGGCAGGAATGATTTATCGTCCAGTCAGAGAACGTGATGTAGAGATGTTAAAGGACAAGGCTTACAAGATGTTAAGGAATACAGGACATGAAGAAATTTCTTTAAGTTCTTTAAGTTCCAGTGATTATTCTCAGTTGGGTGAACTGGTTAACTTTTTAATTGATGAATTTAAGGGAAAAGGTGTGAATGTTTCTTTGCCATCCCTGCGTATCGATGCTTTTTCTTTGGATGTTATGAGTAAGGTGCAGGATGTTAGAAAAAGTAGTTTAACCTTTGCGCCGGAGGCAGGTTCCCAGCGTATGCGTGATGTAATTAACAAGGGATTGACAGAAGATGTCATTATCAAAGGTGCCGGACTTGCTTTTGAAGCAGGCTGGAACAGGGTGAAGTTATACTTTATGTTAGGATTGCCTACGGAAACAGAAGAAGATATCAAGGGAATTGCTTATCTGTCAGAAAAAATTGCAGAACGCTATTATGAAATTCCGAAGACAGAGAGAAACGGTAAAGTACAGATTGTTGCCAGTTCTTCTTTCTTTGTTCCAAAGCCATTTACACCATTCCAGTGGGCTTCCATGAACACTAAGGAAGAATTTTTACAAAAGGCACACGTGGTAAATGATACTGTGAAAGAACAGTTAAACAGAAAGAGTATCAAATATAATTATCACGAAGCTGATGTTACGGTGTTAGAGGGTGTGTTAGCCCGCGGTGACCGTAGAGTGGGTAAAGTAATTTTAAATGCTTACCGTAAGGGATGCCTTTACGATGCATGGTCAGAAAGTTTCCACAATGATTTATGGATGGAGGCTTTTGAAGAAGAAGGTATTGATATTATGTTCTATACCAAGAGAGAACGTGATATGGATGAAATACTGCCTTGGGATTTCATCGATGTAGGCGTTTCAAAAGAATTTTTCAAGAGAGAATGGCAGCGTGCTAAAGATGAGGTAGTTACACCTAACTGTCGTATGGCATGTCAGGGCTGTGGAGCGGCTGCTTTTGGAGGAGGTGTTTGTTTTGAAGCTAAGAATTAAGTTTACAAAGTCCGGTGTTATGGTATTTATCGGGCATCTTGATATGATGCGTTATTTCCAGAAGGCGATGCGCCGGGCGGATATTGATATTGCATATTCTCAGGGATTTAATCCTCATCAGATTATGTCTTTTGCCTTGCCTTTAGGTGTAGGTGTTTATAGTGACGGTGAATATTTAGATATCGAAGCAAATTCTATTACTTCTTCTGAAGATATGTGTAAACGTTTGAATGAAGTTATGGTAGATGGTGTTACGATAGAAAGTGTAAAACTTCTGGCGGATAATGCAAAAAATGCCATGAGTCTTGTGGCAGCGGCTGATTATATTGTAAGTTTCAGAGAAGGTCATGCACCGGAAAGTTTTTCAATGAAAAAGTTTTTAGAATTTTGTGAACAGGACAGTATTCTTGTTACAAAACAGACTAAGAAAAACACAAGAGAAATCGATTTAAAATCTTACATGTATGAAGTGAGAGAAGATAAAGATGGCATTTATATGAAGATTGGTGCGGGAAGTGCCAATAATATTAAACCGGATTTGATTTTTCAGGCATATGAAGAATATACAGGTATTTCCATGGACGAATTTGCCCTTAAGGTAAAACGACTTGACCTTTATGCTGATTTAGGTGAAGAAGATACCCATAAATTCGTTTCTTTGGAAGCCTTGGGAGAAGATTTTTATGAGTAATCTTGTGGTTACAGAACTGGGGAACACTCTTGTGGCAGCCGGCTATCAAGAGGGCTCCCCGTTGTGGTTTGAGTGTAGAAGAATAGATGAAGTATCCATTTTGGGAAATATTTATGTGGGAAAGGTAATGAATATTGTAAAAAATATTCAGGCGGCATTTGTGCAGATTGCGGATGGAATTATCTGCTATTATTCCTTAAAAGAGAATCCCAATCCTGTATATATAAAAAAAATAGGCAAAAGTGAGCTGGTACAGGGGGATGAAATTCTGGTACAGGTGGAGAAAGAAGCGTTAAAAACGAAAGATCCGGTAGCTTCTTCCAACTTAAATATTCCCGGAAAATATATGGCACTTACTACAGGAAATCAGAAAATTGGAATTTCCAGTAAGATTTCCCATGAAAAAAAGCAGAAACTAAAAAGTTTTTTTTCTACTTTGGATTTGAAGGGGAATGGAATTGTAGTTCGTACCAATGCGGCTACGGCCAGTGAAGAAGTGTTACAGAAAGAATTTGATTTTTTAATGCAGCGGTTGCAAAAAATCAAAGAAAATGCCATTCACAGAACGGCTTTTAGTTTACTGTACAAGGCAGATTCCTTTTATCTGCAGCAGCTTCGCAATTCTTATACCGGCGAATTGGATAAAATTATTACAGATGTAAAAAGTGTATACACAGAAATGGAAGAATATCTGTCTGTGTATCAGCCGGAAGATAAGGGACGATTAACTTTTTATGAAGATAAGAACTTATCTTTAGCATCGCTGTATAATATAACAAGAGATTTAGAACGGGCATTGCAGCCTCAGGTATGGATGAAATCAGGGGCATACCTTGTAATTGAACCTACCGAAGCCTGTACGGTAATTGATGTAAATACAGGAAAGTGTGACAGCAAGCGTAAAGACCGACAGAAAACCTTTTTAAAGATTAACTTAGAGGCCGCAAAAGAAGTGGCAAATCAGATAAAGCTTAGAAATTTATCCGGCATTATTTTAGTGGATTTTATTGATTTAGAGCAGGAAGAAGATAGAGCCACATTAATGCATGAGTTACATGAATTGTTAAAGAAAGATGCAATTCCAACGAATTTAGTTGACATGACAAAGCTTCAACTGGTGGAGATTACCAGAAAGAAGCAAAAGAAGCCGTTGCATGAACAGATTACTTTAAGGGATGTAAGGTGAGGTAGAACATGAAGTTAATTGATTTAAAGAAGGTAAAAGACGGAACTTATTTAAAAAATTATGTACTTACTTATATCAATAAAGCAGGAAGAAAAAAGGAATATGAAATTGTAAGCCGTAGGGAATTGAAAACACCGGAAGATATTGGGAAAAAATCTTCCGGTGTATCTATTGCAGTTACTATGGGAGGGAAATTATTGTTACTGCGGGAGTTTCGCATGGGCGTAAACCGTGAAATCTACAATCTGGTAGCCGGAATGATAGAAGATGGAGAAACTTTGGAAGAATGTATTCAACGTGAACTTTATGAAGAAACAGGGCTTTCTGTAAAAAGAATCACCAAAATTCTTCCTCCGTCCTTTGCAGCGGTAGCAATTTCGGATACGGTAACAAACATAGCTTTTGTGGAAGCGGAAGGAGAATTTAGCGACCATACTTCGGAAAACGAGCAGATTAAGCCAAAGTTTTATACCAGAGAAGAAGTGAGAGAATTGCTAAAGACAGAAACCTTCAGTTCTCGCTGTCAGTTGATTGCTTATATGTTTGCGGAGTATCCGTGGTAAATATTCATGTTTCAATTGAACTGAAATGAATCATTAGGGAGGATACGGATAAGGTGCGTCCCGGCCACCAAAAACAAAAAAAGTAACAGTTCAGCCCACGCCATTCGCAAAGTCGCACTAACGTGCTCTCCGTTGCTACGCAACTAATCTTTGCTCATATACAGGCGTTCCGCTCATGATATGTCATATAAGGGTATTTTATGCGAGCATAATACCCTTATAT
>JAFQUB010000035.1 GCA_017408735.1 Lachnospiraceae bacterium | reverse complement strand
TGGAATGAAATCATCCTGAAAAATCCATGTAACCAGACTTTCCGGTGCCGGTTCTCCCGTAACAGTACTTTCCATTGCTGTCTGATTCTTTTTCTTAGAAAGTTCAGACACATAGTCTGCCTGAAAATCTATCTTCTGATGCGGCTTTTTACTACTGTTTGCATCATCCTCCCACTCATGAAGAATGGTATTACCATCCCACAGGAAGCGGATTACTTTTTCTACAACCGTAGCATTATGCCCAGCATCCGATAATGTCGTTTCACCGGCATAAATAGATGAATTATCACCCTGAACCACATGCGGCTTTTGAAGTTCTGTATTTGGTCTGCGGATTCGTACACCGCCAATAGTCTCCCATTTGCTCTCTTCCGCCAAAATCTTCTTTTCCGCAAAGGAAACCACCTTCTCACTGCCTGCCTTAGTTATACACTTCTCAATTCGTCTTCCCATGGCATCATACTTGAAGATAACGGCACTCTGGTCAGGACGCACAACCTTGCGGAGCATACCGTTTCCATAGTAGGAATATTCCCACGTACTTCCATCCGCTTCTGTCTTTCTTGCAAGATTTCCTTCCTCGTCATAGCAGTACTCCACACCCTTGGTGACAAGCTTTCCATAACCGCCCTGAAAGACATTTCGTTTCTCCTTCAGGTCAATTCCCGAAGCTTCCAGACGGCTTCCTGCTCCATAGACACGGTCACTTCTGTCCTCTGTTCCATAGACATTTCCAACCTCGTCAAACATTCTGAATACCGATGTCATACCGATTCCTTTTGCACTGACAAGGTTGCTGAACTGGTCATATATAAAATGTCAAGATAGAATGTACAAAAAATATGATATAAGAATGTACATTTATTCTTTAGGCTGCATATGATCTTTCAGACGATATGATTTTCCAGATATTGTTATTACATGTGAATGATGAAGGATCCTGTCTAGAATCGCATTGGAAACTACAGCATCATAAAAAATCTCGTCCCATTCATTAAAATTCATGTTTGTCGTAAATATCGTACTTTTCTTTTCATATCGTTTATCTATCAACTGAAAAAATAAATTTGAATCTTCTTTATCTATTGGCAGATATCCTATTTCATCAATAATTAACAGTTTGTAATGACAGAAGTGACGTAGTCTTGATTCCAGACGATTTTCAAGTTTTGCTTTCTTTAATTGTTGAAGTAAATCATGACATTTAATGAAGTATGTACTGACTCTCTTTTTTGCAGCGGCAACACCTATAGCAGTTGCCAGGTGTGTTTTTCCAACTCCACTTGGTCCTAAGAATACAACATTTTCATTTTTCTCTAGAAAACCAAGGGCACACAGCTCACGCAATTTCTGTTCACTTATGTTTGGCTGGAATTCAAAGTCATAATCCTTAAGTTCCTTTACAAACGGAAATGCAGCTGCTTTTATCATGGATCTTGAAGCATTTTTCTCCTTAAAATCTACCTCGTAATTGCTCAGTTTTAATAATCCTTCCGTAAAAGAAAGATTGTTTGCAGTCACAAAATCTGTGATCTCATCTAGATGTAAAAGCATCTGTGTCAACTTTAATTGTTCCATGTTTGCACACAGCTGTGCATATGTAGTATTATTCATAACCATAGACCTTTCCTATTATTTCTAAGTTTTCTTTTGCCCTGTCGGCAATGTTTTCTTCTTTAAATACATGTGATTTCCTTGCTATTGCAGCATAATGCCCACTGTTATAATTTAATTTATTTTTGCTTAATGCATGTATGGTTATGAAATCTGTGCTATAATACACATGGATATAACCATCATATACCTGCAGTGAAACATATTTGCCGACGTACTCTGGTGGGACAGAGTACTGGCATCCATTATATTGGAACATGCTTGAGTGGTTCACTTTTGCGGTATGGTTGACTATCTGATAAGGTTTTCTTATGGTATCAGCGGGCATGCTGTGTAAGAAAGCCTTTTCTTTTTGGAAATACATAAGTGGAATACGTCCAGTTCCCTGGTTCACCTGACTGTTAACCCTGTTATTGATTCTTTTTACAAGTTCGTTTAATTCACAGTAATTCAATTTTCCATTATAAGCCCTGATTTCATCTAGTATTTTCATGGGTGCCTCTACCTTTGCTTTTGTCCTCGGACGTCCTGCAATACACGGATGAACATGGAAACCATAATCATCCGCAAACTGCTGAAATCTTACATTTATTTTTCCATCTGAGTATTCTGTTCTGGCTTCATCCATAACAGTTTTCATGTTATCTGTTACGATTTCTTCTGGTACTCCCCCAAATGTTTCAAATGCTTCATCAAGGAAAGAAAACAGAATATCTTGTGTTTTCGTAAGAGACACTTTATACATACGATATCTGGAAAAAGACAGAAGCAGAACAAATATGTTAACTTCAATGGTTTCTCCAGTTGACAGAATAAATGGAACGGACTCTTTCCAGTCAAGCTGAGCCTGTTTTCCCATATCTGTTTCATAGCGTAGAGTAACCTGATTTGTATTTGATGAACGTCTCTTTCTAAAATAAGAATCGAATTCTTCATATTTCTTAAGGTAAAAGCAGAAGTTACAATAATCACCGGAATAATTATGGTTATCAATCAGATACTGCCAAAGTACCTTTCTGTAATAAAAAACCTGCTGGTTATTGTCAGAAAGCAGTTCTGCAATTATGTCGTAAAAAGGTGTGATGCAGTTGCTGGATTTTCGAGTATATGGTTTTTGATAACCATTGATGTATTTATCCACAGTACGTCGGTCTACATCGAGTTCCCTGGCAATCTGACTTTTATTAATCTTCAATGTTGAATCCTCCAAAAATGGTTTTAGTTTATATAAATCCTTGACACTGTTTATCTCAAGGTCTGTTATGATCTGATTTTTGAATATCATTATGAGCTCCTCCTAATAGCTCATGTATCATAACATATGTACATTTTTATTCCATACTTTTTGTACATTCATAATTATAACTTTATAGTCATAGGAATAAATCACACTGCCCCTGGTCAGCTCATTGGTGGTTTTTCTCAGGCGGTAATTCACATCCCACTCATACCGGCGGTGACGGTGAAGTCTTTCCCTTTCTCCGCTTATTTTGTGACTTACGGGACGTCCCAGTGCATCATAGGAAAAGCTGTTAACCACTCCGCCCGACACCTGGCGCAGTGTTTCCTGACCGGTCATATTGTAGTGCATTTTGGATACCCACTGTCTTTCCTGATCCTGACAGGCAACCATATGGGTAACCTGTCCCATCTTATCTCGCTTGGACAGAATATTGGCTCCAAAACTGCTCGTAACCTGTATGCGGTTGCCGGACATATCATATTCACCGGATACCCAGTGATGATCCTGCCACTCCTTCAATATCCTTCCTGCTTTGTCACGCTCCAGCTTTATGGTGGTATATTGATTTTTCGCCTCAGTCAGTAAGCCATTTTTGTTATACTTATATGCTTCATAGCTTTTGTCC